>SKJE01000096.1 GCA_007116075.1 Spirochaetia bacterium | reverse complement strand
TACTATGAGTTGAAAGCAATACTCAGGAGTAACTAAGATGGTCTTGAGGAGAAAGAAACCTCTGTCACCTGCTTTCTTGACACACATCACTCCTATATCTTCTTGTCTAGCAAAGACTGTACAGAAAGATGATGTCTTCCCCGCATGCGCGTGGGTGTTTCTTACCCTATCTCTCGGGTTGTGCACCCGTGGCGGTCTTCCCCGCATGCGCGGGGGTATTGCTAAACGGCCCCCTCTCTGAAGGGGGCCGTGATGCTGTTATCATTACTTGTCTGGTGTTATGTTACTTCATCCAGTGAGATCCCTAGAGCCTTGGCTACTCCCTTTCCGTAGGCAGGATCTGCCTTGAGACAGTTTCCAATGTGTCTCAGTTTGATCTCCTTGGAGCTGTCACCCATATTTCGGGCAGTATTCTCAAAGAGGACCTGCTGCTGTTCGGGGCTCATAAGCTGGAACAGCTTACCAGGTTGGGTGTAGTAGTCGTCATCATCTTCCCTGAAGTCCCAGTGATAGGCGTCACCAGAGAGTTTCAGGGGAGGTTCAGTGAACTCAGGCTGTTCCTGCCATGTCTCATAACTGTTGGGTTCGTACCCAAGAGTTGATCCGGCATTACCGTCAACTCGCATCTGTCCGTCACGATGATAGCTGTTATGGGGACAGCGGGGTGCATTCACCGGAATCTGATGATGATTCACACCAAGGCGGTATCGTTGTGCATCGCCGTAGGAGAAGAGCCGTCCCTGGAGCATCTTGTCCGGGGAGAGTCCGATCCCGGGAACAATGTTGGCAGGGTTGAAAGCCGCCTGTTCCACATCTGCAAAGTAGTTTTCCGGGTTTCTATTCAGTTCCAGCTCTCCCACCTCAATAAGGGGAAACTGGTCTTTATGCCATACCTTGGTGAGGTCAAAGGGATTGTAGGGCATCTGTTCAGCCTCTTCTTCACTCATGACCTGGATATACATGGTCCACCGGGGGAAATCCTTATTTTTGATGTGCTCGAAGAGATCCCGCTGGTGGCTCTCCCGATCCTTTGCAACAATCTCTTCAGCTTCCTGGTCGGTCAGGTTCTTGATACCCTGCTGGGTCTTCATATGAAACTTAACCCAGATACGCTTGTTTTCTGCATTATACATACTGAAAGTATGGCTGCCGTACCCGTTCATGTTTCGATATGAGCAGGGAATGCCCCGGTCGCTCATGGTGATGGTTATCTGGTGCAGCGCCTCTGGAAGGGATGTCCAGAAATCCCAGTTGCTGTTGGGACTACGCAGGTTTGTCTTCGGGTCCCGCTTTATTGCATGGTTCAGGTCGGGGAACTTGAGGGGGTCCCGCAGAAAGAATACCGGGGTGTTGTTTCCAACCAAGTCCCAGTTTCCCTCCTCGGTGTAGAACTTCACAGCAAATCCCCTGATATCACGTTCAGCATCGGCAGCTCCGCGTTCTCCAGCTACAGTGGAGAATCGCATAAATAGATCAGTTTTCTTCCCCACCTCTGAGAACACCTTAGCCTTAGTGTACTTTGTAATATCATGGGTTACCGTAAAGGTCCCGAAGGCACCTGATCCCTTGGCGTGCATCCTCCGCTCTGGTATCACCTCCCTGTCAAAATGGGCAAGTTTCTCTAGATACCAGAGGTCCTGGAGCAGCATAGGCCCTCTGGGCCCTGCGGTCACAACGTTCTGGTTATCAACAACTGGAGCACCTGCTACGGTACTCAATGGGTGTTTTTTTTGTGTACTCATGGATTCCTCCTTATCCAAGTGTAACTCGCTTTTATAGGGTACACAACTGATTAAGAATCATTTTTTCTAGAATATGGAGCCGATCCGGGCAGATAAGCCTCCAAGAAAGAACGCTGAAGCACTCGTGCCGACCAAAATTATGAGGGCGGTTCGGAGGCGGAATTCCTTGGCAACCGAGACCACCACGGCTATACAGGGTACATAGAACAAACCCACTAGTGCACCGGTAAATAATTGGAGGGCGGTTAGCTCCATCTCAAGGAGAGGAAGAATGGAGAGTTCCCTGCGCATGATACCCAGGACCAGAGGAATGGCGGCTTCTTCCGGCAGCCGGAGCCATCCGGTCACCAGCGGGGAGAGAAACTTGCCGATGATGTTCATAATCCCGCTTTCATACAGTACTGATGCAATTCCCACTGCTCCAGCCATGGGAAGGACCTCATCCTTTAAAAACCGCTTGATACGTATCAGCACCTTCTTGCCGAGAACCGCCGGACGGGGAAACAGCAGTTCAGGCAGTTCCAGAACCATGGCAGGAGGTGCTCCCGTGAGCAGTCTGTTGAGGACCAGCCCGGTGATGAGAGCAACAGAAAACCCCGTCAGTATTAGTGCGAGGGCTGTTAGAAGCGAATGCTCTGCAAGGAGGGTAATGATAGCACCAGTCTGGGAGATACATGGGATGGTTAGACAGATTACCGTCACGATAATGAGCCGCTCCTTGCGGGTATTGAGCGCACGAGTTGCCAGAATGGCAGGGATGGCACAACCGTATCCGAGCAGCAGGGGGATGATGCTGCCCCCAGAAACACCGAATCTCGTGAACAATCCATCCAGGAGGGCACCCAGTCTCGGCAAATACCCGCTGTCCTCCATCAGTGCCATGGCAGCATAAAAGGAGAGAATATAGGGGAATACTAACGTAAGGGGCCACTCAAGTCCCTTTATTAAAAACCCATATTCACCAATTAATATGTTCCGGAATATCCCGGGAGGAACGACGGTCTCAACACCGGTAGTAATCAAGGGAAATATGATCCCCCGGAAGAGCGGCAGCAGCAGAACCTGGCGGATACCCATGCCGATGCCGACCACGAGTCCGAAGGATACGGCCAGTACAAACAGAGCAATAGGTATCCCCGGCCAGGGAGATATCAATTGACGGGTGAGTCGATCCGCAGGACGGACACTCTGCGGACGGGATAGTTCCCGGACCAGTTCTTCAGCGTCCTTCCACCGTTCTGCCGAAGGTCTTGGATGATTGCCCGACCTGGTGGAGGTGACCGCCTGCTTCATTTCATCAAGCAAGGCTTCAGTTCCCTCTCCCGTGGGGGCAATGGTCTCAACCACCGGAATCCCGAGTTTCTCAGCAAGGAGGGCCGTATCAATTTCTATACCCTTCCGACGGGCGATATCGACCCGGTTCAGTGCGGCTACTACAGGAAGGGAGTAGTCCATCACAAAGGAGAGCAGATAGAGACTGCTTTCAAGATGAACTGCATCCAGGACGCAGAGCACCGCAGCAGGAGGGGGTGTGTCGGGGTGCTGGTGTGTCCCTTCACAGCAGGAGGCAAGACGTGAGTCTCGTGCTGTGACCCCCTTAAGCATATCTACCGCAACCTGTTCAGCCTCGTTTGAGGCCTCCAGTGAGTAAGTTCCCGGCACATCAATGAGCAGGATCTTCTTGTCAGATTGCTGGAGCTGCCCGGATGAATACTCCACGGTAGTACCGGAGTAATTTGCACAGCTCACCTCCAACCCTGTGAAATGGTTGAAAAGCACACTTTTACCCACATTAGGCGGGCCAATAAGGAGTATAGATTTCATGTCTGACCTGCTCATGGTACCTGACGCTCCTGGGATGTTGAGATCAGTATTTCTCCGGCGAGGGAACGATGCACCGCGCTGGTACGTCCGTCAATAGAGAGTGCTATCGGTCCGCCGAACATGCAGTGTGCCTCAATGCTGACTTGCTTACCGGGACGTATGCCGAGGGGGGAGAGCAGGGGATGTTTCGGTACTGCTTCAATGGTACAGGAAGTCCCTGCGGGCGCTCGACTCAGGGGAATACGGTCAGTCCTGGCAGGAGGATGCATGATGATGCTCTCCTTGCCGAAGGGCTGGGGAATCCTTCTGCCGGGCCAGGGAGGTCTGCACCGGGGATACCATCGTCGCAGGAGTATGTTTTTCGGGTTACGGTACAGCAGTACTGACTCCTTGCGCATACGTCCCAGATACTTCTCTATAACCTGGTCTCTGGGATACACATGCAATGAGATCCAGACCCCGTCATATGGCCTGGGGTCCAGGGATGCGCCGTCCTGGAGAACGATCGATATCATATGATCCAATCCCGCATGGGAGACGACCCTCCTTGCCTGTTCCACAGCCCGGGGATCGTTATCAAGGGCGGTCACATGCAGACCAAGGCGAGCCAGGGCAAGGGCTGTAAAGGGCATCGGACCACAGCCAACATGAAGGACCCGCTTTTCATTTGGAACTCCTTCAAGAAGGCCTGAGAGGTGAACCTCCTGGGATATCATCCGCTGGTAGAACAATCTGCCGTAGAACGCTGCGAACCATAGGTTCCGGGATGAACGATACTCAAACTGCTTCACCAGTTGAACCAGTAAGGGGGAGCGGTCTTTCCTGTAGAACCGTCCGTTATGGGAGCACATGGGAATGACACGATTCATGGAGAAACTCCTTTGTAGAGGTGTAGTGATGCTCTGGGGTTCTTCATCAACGTGAGAGCCGCAGGAACAGAGAGCAGTAGAGGAAACCAGAACGTCCCCAGCCGGGTCACCAACGCCGCAGCGGATGCCTCCACGGGAGAAAGACCATGCTGGATAAGTACATAGCTCATGGCCGCCTCAAACCCTCCAAGCCCCCCCGGGAAAAAAGGCAGCAGGCCGATGAGGTAGCCGGCGAATACCGAACCGGCTGCCTGAATATAACTGATTCCCTGAATCTGCAGGGATGAAAGGGCTATCAGAACTTTTATTGGATAAAGCAGCCAGAGCAGGAAGGAGAGTACCAGTGGCAGCAGCATGGGGAACCTCACCTGGCTGAACTGCTGAGGGCGAAGGATACGCCATCCAGCCGGGAAGAGGATCAACACTAAAGAAATGAAGAGAATCCAGGGCCCGGAGAAAGCATCAGGTAGGGCTCCGGCAAGCAGCAGAATGCTGCTGATAACCATAAAGGGCATCAGCCAGAGATAGGTATGTAAAGCAGCCAGAGATGCCATCCGGGAAGGTGAGCAACCGCATGCTTTTTTAAATAATGCAAGTTTGACCGCCTCTCCGCCGAATTTGACCGAAGGGGTCAGTGTCTCAACCAGGGAACCGGAAAGATTGATGCGCAGGGTTCTTAGAAAAGCAATAGATTTGCTGCAGCGACGCAGGGGAATCTGCCAGAGCAGGGCGCTGCCAAAAATCGTGATAATCTGAAGCGTAAAAAGCAGGAAAAGAGACGTTGGCTTTACCAAGAAGAGAGTATTCCTCAGATCCGCTATACCTGCCCGGCTTACCATATACCACAGCAGCAGCAGTGATACCGGAATACCAAGGACCTTAAACAGCCCTCTCCAATTCATGCGGGATATCCTCCCGATTCAACAGCGCGCTCGTGATAGAGCACAGAACTGATGAATGTTTTCATATGCTGCATCACCTCCCCCTGAAAGGAATACAGTTCTGGAAGAGGATCGTATTCGCCATGCAGATGCGGTTGAGCCCGGCGCATAATTACGCGTCGGCCCGATGCTCCCTGTGCCAGCAGGTGCTCCAGGATTGCCTGTTTCGGCCGTGCCTGCAGGGCTACCAGTGCCGCAGTGAAATCAGTGCACCTGGTGTGCTCTCCGGGGGAGTGCTCCAGAGTAATCAGATGGGATAACCCCTGGGATGCGATACAGCGCTGGGCGCATACAACAGCTTGTTCGTCGATATCAACGGCATGTACCCTCGCGCCGGTTTTCCGGGCAATATAGATAGCAGAGTAGGGGATCCCACCACAGCCGATATTGAGTACCTTGTCTTTATGGGTTATGCCTGCCAGATTGATCTCACGATCCAGGACTCTACGGTAGGGAAGGGCATAGAGTGCCGGAATAACGGGTAGTATCGAACCATATTTTTCAAACTGTGCGACCAGAGGAGCTATGATCATGGGAAACCCTCATATAAGTTTACTAGCATTAATAATGTTAGCTTAGATTAACTTTAGATGGTTCCTTTGTCAACCCTGTAGTGAAGAACAAGCCCGGAATAATGCCGGGCTTGTTCATCTCCTATGATACTGCAGCTTCACGCTTTTTCAGCACTGCATCTATCTCACTGAGCAGTTCATCAGACAGCTTCCATCCGGAAGCCCCGACATTGGCCAGTATCTGGTCGGGTCTGCGGGCTCCTACAATAGCTGAAGTAACTGCCTCATTGCGCAGCGACCATGCAATGGCGAGTTCTCCTGCGGTCTTTCCGTACTCTGCTGCAAGTTCGGTCAGCCGCTTGGCCACCTCAAGGTTTGCGCTCAGCTGGGGTTCCTGCATCAGGGGATGGTGTTTCCGCCAGTCATCTTCCGGTAGGTTCTCAATTCTCTCACGGGTCAGCTTGCCTGTCAGCAGGCCAGCCTGCATTGGGCTGTACACGGTGATGCCAATCTTCTCTTTTTCGCAGAAGGGTATAATTTCATCTTCAATGTTCCTGACCAGCATGCTGTATGGGGGCTGGAGGGAAGTCACAGGATGAATCGGCTGTATACGTCTCATCTGGCCGGGGGAGAAATTGCTCACAGCCCCGTAGCGCACCTTGCCCTCCTTGATGAGCCGGGCTATTGCTTCCCAACCTTCCTCTATGGATGCATCGGGTATGGGCCAATGAATATGATAGAGATCAATTTCATTCGTACCGAGGCGCCTGAGACTTGCCTCGCATTCCCCGATCACGCTGTCAGCATCCAGGTTCTCCCCGACTTCTCTGGTCTGATCGTTCCAGACCTTGCCGCATTTGGTCGAGATAATAAGACTCTGGCGTTTCCCTTTTATCGCTTTGCCCACCACCTCCTCGGAGCGTCCGAGGCCGTATACGGGGGCGGTATCAATCCAGTTTATGCCGGCATCAATGGCGGCATGGATCGTCTGAATGGACTCATCATCCTCCTGACTTCCCCATCCGTAAGCATAATCACCTCCGCCGATGGCCCAGGTGCCGAGTCCTACGGTGGTAATGCGTAAATCGCTAGTTCCAAGTGTTCTCAATTCCATAACTTATCCTCCTAGTAATAAACATACTAATAAGCATAGCTATGGTCCAGAGCGTACCTACAGGGAGCAGAGAATACGGTAGTACAGCTTGGCTGCATCAATAAGCTGCTTTTTGTTGACCGATTCATCCTCCCGGTGAGCCTTCTCCAGAGTGCCGGGTCCGAGGATAACCGGCCTGACCCCGTTCTCCCAGAATATGATCGCATCGGAATCGCTTGGGAAAAAGGAGGTATCCCATGGGGCCCCTTCAGCTTCAAAGGATTCGATCAGCTTTTTGGTAAAGGGACCCTTTTCCGGAAGGGAGTATCCTGATCGGAGGGTGGTGAAATTCAGGATCTCATCTACATCCTCCTTCGGGAAGAGCTCCCTGATAAACTCCTCAATATCGTAGATGATAGTACCCGCCGGATAGTGAGGAGGAATATGCAAATCAAGCCACGCTTCACAGTAATCGGGGACCACAAAGCCTGAGCGGGCACTAAATACATCCCTTATGTTAAAAATGATGTCCTCCTTCTCAGCTTCTAGGTAATCGGTCAGTTTCAGCAGTGCACCGAGCATGGCGTGGACCGCATTGACCTCCTGCCGGGCCATAGCCGCATGCATCCGTTCTCCCCGGGTTGATAGGTTCGCCTCGATGTACCCGTAGTGATTGAAGCAGGGTTTCAGATTTGTCGGCTCACCGATGATCGCCCAGGTGAAATTGTAATCCTCAAGCAGCCGGGTAGTTCCGTCTCCGGTCTCCTCCTCGCCGACCACCAGGGAGAGCAGGGCATCCGGGAGCGTGCCGGTATCCTCATAGTAGGCATGAAATGCTTCAACCATGGCGGCACACCCCCCTTTCATGTCTGTGGTGCCGAGACCGTAGAGTTCTCCTTCCTCTTCATAGAATTCATAGCTGTCGTAATCCGAGGCGGCTACGGTATCGATATGGCCGTTCATACAGAGGGCAGGGGTTTCTCCCTCAGGAGCAATAATCAGGTTATGGCGGTCCTTCTCAACCTCCTGGAGTTCCACCGGAAGCTCTGCCTTCTGCAGGTATTCCTGAAGAAACTCGCACACTTCCAGTTCCTTTCCCGTAGGACTGTAGATGTTCACCAGTGATTCTGTCAGTGAGATAAGCCGTTCTTCTCGGATGGGCATAATCAGCCTCCCCGTTTATGATGGGATTCATTAATTTCCTCAGAGAGGTCCAGGGAGAGATAGACGTGATCCTGGGCGTCCCCGAAGCCTTTGCTGGTGAAAAAATCGATGGCCTGGTAGTTATCTGCCTGGGTGTCTACTAGGATCATGATCACCTGCTCCTTGATGCACTGCTCCTTAAACTCATCGAAAAGCTTTGTGGCAATACCCAGTCGATTGTAATCCCGGTCGACTCCGGTCCAGACAAGATACCCGTATTTACGTTTCTTAGTCTTCTCAATCACCGTACCGAGCAGGAAGCCTACCAGCTTGCCGTCGGCAAAGGCACTGAAACAGTAGTCGGAGCTTGCATGATAGAAATCAATGATCTCATACTCATCCCAGATACGGTAGAGGTTCGGGAATGCACGCAGAGTAAAGAGTTTCTCCCCAAGGTGGAAGGCCGGTGCAAGGTCATCAATTTCCATATACTTAATTTTAATCTGCATATCCTGTTTCTTTTTTGCTGTTCGTGACGTTTCAGGTGATGTCATATGGTATCCTTTTGTGGGGTGTTGGGTGAGGATGTTTTTTTTCGACATCCTCATCCCACACCCTGATGTATAAAAGCATAGAAACTTTGACCGCCTCCTGTCAAGATATGTTTTTCATGTACATTCCCGATGTTTGATACTAGAATGATAAATGTGAAAGGAATAATGAAAGCTGCAGCACTCTGTTTTGGACTGCTGTTTTTAGTCGCCCTCTATATTTCTGTGATGACCCTGATTTCACTCTCGGAGACACCCTCCCCGGGAGATGGTGGAGGTGTGCAGCCGATGTACCACTTTGCCGTATTTCTCCCGGATAACACCTACACCTTTTTTAATGAGCTGAAACAGGGAGCCCAGGATGCCGGCAGGGAATTTGGATGCGCCCTCTCCTTCCATCCAATCAGGGAGGGAAGCCTGGATTTTCCTATGGCACTATATTCCGGGTTTGACGGGATGATTGTGTACCCCTATCTGGATGAGCACCTGATGCGGGAGATCCTGAATGAGATCAACCGTCAGGATGTACCCATCGTCCTGGTGGAGCATGACCTGCAGGATGAATCTCCATGGCCTTTTGTGGGAACCAATAACTTTGATGTAGGTAAAAAAATTGGAGAGCTTATCTCCCAGTACCATAAAACTCCAGTGGAGATGGCCGTGGTCTACAGTGATAAGTCACCGGGAATCTATGCTGAACGTGAGCTGGTTGAGATGGGCATCAACGCTCATCTGGGAGATCGCCTGGCTGCTCCCATTACCAGTAAGAAAACCGATCTCAATCCTCTTGATGCTGAACTGCTGATGTATCACCTGCTGCGGGATGAGCCGAATATCAATACGGTGGTGTTTACCGATAGCAACGACACCCTGGCGGCCACCCAGGTGGTTATAGATATGAACCTGGTGGGTTCAGTCCAGATAATCGGTTTTGGAACCGAGGAGCCGATCCTGGAATACATTGAAAAGCATATCCTGCTGGGTACCATCGCTGAGGATCCCCGGCAGATAGGGTACAACTCAGTAAAAGCCCTGAAGGAACTTAAAGAGAAAGGCCATACACCCTCATACGTTGACACCGGAGTGCAAGCGGTTACCCGGAGAAATGTTTCCCAGTTTAGAAACGGGATAGGGGGGCAGCCGTGAAGACATCCCTGCGCTACCAGCTGTTTCTCTATGTATTCATAGGTCTTGCAATCATTTTAATATCAATGTCCTACTCTTTGTATACCTCCATGCGTATGCAGGACATGATGGACCGGCAGTTTGAGACTGAGCGTTTTTTCCAGGAGCTTCAGCAGGATGTGCTGGATATTCAGGAGCCCTTCCTCGATTTTCTCTCCAGCAGATCCTCCAAAGCGCTCTCAACACTATTAATGGAATCACAGAAACTTCGTCAGGTGATTCCATCAACCTATCCAATTCATCATGATCCAGTGGAGCTGAAAAAGCGGGAGGTGTTTTCCCTCCTTACTTCCTACCTGGACCTCATGGATGAGGCGATTCAGTTCAAGCGTGGAAGGGCTATTGAGGAGTATACCCAGCTCTATGAAACCATGGCTAATCTCAATGCGTATATCAGCAGCCAGATTGACCAGATCAGCCTCCACGGATTTCGGGAGCAGATGTCTGTATATGAAGGATTTGTCAGGACCAGCAGATCCCTGCAGTTCTGGAATCTTATACTTGTCCTCTCTGCATTCATGTTCTCAATCCTGCTGATGCTGCTTTCCATGAAGAAAATTACTGATCCTATGGATCAACTTTCCCAGATGGCCGGAGAACTGGCGGGAGGGAATTTCTCCGTTGAGGATATTCATGTGGATTCTGTTGAGGAGGTGCATCAGGTTGTTGAGGCCTTTAACGGCATGAAGAATGACATTCGCCAGTATATTGCTGAACTTACCCGGCAGAAGGAAATAGAACAGCACTATATGGACGAACGGCTCCGAAACCTGAAAATGGAACAGCTGCTCAAGCGGATGGAACTCTATACCATGCAGGCCCAGATGAATCCCCATTTTCTCTTCAATACTATCAACACGGGAGTGCAGCTGGCCATCATTGAGGATGCGGACAAAACGGCAGAATTTATGGAGAGCCTGGCGGAATTCCTTCGCCATAACATGCGGGAGAAAAAGTTTATTGTTCCCCTCCGTCATGAAGTGGATGGACTCTGGGCCTATATCAGTATCCTGCGGATCCGGTTTCCCAAGACACTGGAACTGAACCTTGATGTAGGGGAGGAACTGCTTGATACCTGTTCTATCCCCTCTATGGTACTCCAGCCTCTGGTGGAGAACTCGGTGATCCACGCCTTCAAGGGAATGGATCGCAAGGGACTCATCGATGTGGTAATCTCCAGGGAAGCTCACCTGCTGAAGTGTGTCGTCCGGGACAACGGAATTGGAATTCCCCCGGAAAAAGCATCTTCTCTGCTTCGGCACACTACCCGGGAACCGGAGTACAGCTCCAAGGTTATGGGACTGGAGAACGTGATCCAGCGGCTCTACTTTTTCTATCCCAACCAGGAGGATATTATCATTATAGCGAGTGAACCGGGTGCGGGTACCGAGGTCACTATCACCATCGATACACGGGAGGAACCATGTATTCAGTTATGATCGTCGATGATGAAGAACCTGTACTGGAAAGTTTCTCCTATATGCTGAAACAGGGTATTGAGGGATTTACTCTTTGTGCTGCAGCCCGGTCCGGCTATGAAGCCCTGCAGCTCTGCGGCAGGTATCATCCCGATGTGGTTTTCATGGATATCGGCATGCCGGGGATCGACGGTCTTGAGACGATCAAGCTGATGCAAAAAGAGTATCCAGAGACAGTCTGTGTCCTTTCCACTGCCTATGAGCGGTTTGACCTGGCAAAGCAGGCAATTCCCCTCGGGGTATTCCGTTATCTGGTCAAGCCGATACTGAAGAAAACCTTCAGGGAAACCCTTGAGCAGGTAAAGGGTTACCTGGATGAGCGGCAGGAACATTCCCTGGGTTATCTGGAACGGATGCAGATGGCTAAACAGTCCCTGGTGCGGGAGGAACGGGGATTTATTGCCCAGCTGGCCTGGAGGGTGGTAACACAACAGGAATGGGTTAAGAAGCGGGAGCTGTTTTCCCTTAACGATGACTACGGTATTCTCGTATGTATATCCGGTAATGCCCTTTCTGAAAAGCAGGATTCGATTTCCTATGAGACCCTGGTGGAGAAAATCGCCTATCGGGTCCGGTGCCTCTGGGGAGTCTATCGGGGGGTGCTGGTCCTCCTGATTCCTGAGGAGATTGAGCTCAATCGACTTGATACCCTCTTGGAACGCAACATGGGGGAGTACATCAATCCATCCGGAACTTGTATCTGGAAACGAACATCAAGAATTCATTACAGCGAGTTTTCTGGAGAGGGAAGAGCACTGATTCGTCAGGTTGAATCTGACCGGGAGGGCCAAGAGCCCGGCCGAAAAGAGATGAAAATGATCACAGAATTGAGAAAGAGCCTGGTATCCCGATCCCCTGAGGGGCAGACCCGGCAGCTCTTCAAAGATCTGTTGGATCGGTATCTGAGCTGTTATGAATTGATCCTGGCCAAGGGTAAGATCATCTACTGCTTTGCCCTGCTTATTGATGATTGCCGCCGGACCGGGGTGGAGCTTGAATCGCGTACCTCCTTTGATCCAGCTGAGGAGGTTATATCGCTCCAGGATGCCCAGCAGGTGAGAACGTGGGCGCAGAAGCGATATGAAGACCTTGCCTCTGAGCTTTCCTGTCGAAGAGATGAGCAGCTTCCGTCTCCGCTGCAGCGTGCAGTGGCATATATTGATGAACATTACTGCAATCAACTGCAGCTTACTATGGTGGCTGAAGCCTGCAGGGTCTCACCTGCATACTTGAGCAGACTCTTCTCTGAGCACTTGTATACCAGCTTTGTTGAGTACCTGACACGACTCAGGATTACAAAGGCAGAAGGGCTCTTGGGAGTAGGCAATCCGTCGGTCAAACAGGTCTCCTATGAGGTGGGATTTCATGACCCGAATTATTTCAGCAAAATATTTCGTAAATATATGGGGGTATCCCCGAAACAATTCATTCAGGATAAGGAGTGATGATGAAAAAACGAAGGGTGGTGCAGTATCTACTGCTCCTGATGATTGCAGTACTTGTGCTCGGCAGCTGTTCAAGGGAAGAAGACAGTTCTGCCGGAAAAACAGGTACTCGTGAAGGGGTCACCATCGGATTTTCTTTAGCAACCGATACGTTTATCATAGAGCGATGGAATAAAGATATTAAGATCTTCACAAATGAAGCGAGACAACTGGGGGCGGAAGTAATTCTCCAGCTTTCTGCAGGCGGGACCCAGGCGCAGATTGCACAGATCCAGTACCTGCTTGACCAGGGGATCGATATTCTTGTGGTGATAGCGCATGACACAGAGATGCTCGCAGGAGTCATAGAAACCGTGAATCAGCGAAAAATTCCGGTGATAGCCTATGATCGGCTGATTCAGGGGGTCCCGGTAACTGCATATGTCTCATTTGATAACCGGGAGGTGGGCCGACATTTCGGACGGGCCCTAACCGAGGAGGTTCCTGGAGGGAACTACCTGGTAGTCAACGGATCAGTAAAGGATGACAACAGCTATGAGGTGAACGCGGGGCTTCATGAGATCATTGATCCCCTGGTACATTCCGGACAGATTAGGCTGATCGATGAAATCTGGCTTGATGAATGGGATTTCGATGAAGCCAAGGAGAAAATTGGAGCAGTTTTTGAGCGGACCACCGATATTGACGCAATATCTGCGGGTAATGACCAGATAGCAAGCGCAGCGATCCAGCTGCTTTCGGAACGGCGCATGGCCGGGGATGTAGCTGTGGTTGGACAGGATGCAGACCTGATCTCCTGCCAGCGTGTTGCAGAGGGACTGCAGCTGATGACTGTCTACAAGCCCATAGACCGCCTTGCAATCAGGGCTGCCCGCCTGGCGGTGGACCTGGTTGAGGGGCGTATGCCCGAACCGGATATGTACCGGGACAACAACAGTGATCAGCCGATTCCCTTTTTCATGGAGGTTCCCTATGCCGTATTCAAACACAATATGGATGAGACGATTATCAGGGACGGCTTTCATTCAGCCGCAGATGTATACAGAAATGTGAAAGTAGAAAAATAATGATGTCAGATTTGTACCTAATTGACAGGACAAAGTGTCCAGGGGTGCAAAATTCTCTTTGGGTTGTAAAGAATTTCTTATAGCGGCCCTGCTTTTCTGCCCCGATAATGAGAGTAACATACAAAAAAAAGGGAGATGCTATGAAAAAATTATTGATTCTTAGTATTGTGCTGCTTCTGGCAGCTGGTACTGTCTTCGGACAAGGACAACGGGCCGCATTAGATATCGGTCTGGCTATGCCTGAGACTCATGTAGAGCGATGGCAGCGGGACGGTGCAGACTTACTGGCCTTCGCTGAAGCGAAGGGATACCGGGCTGAGGTAACTTACGGTGATGCCGACCAGGGAGTTCAGAACCGACAGATCCAGGACTTTATCACCAAGGGCGCAAAGCTGCTGATCGTCGGATCCATCAATGAAGGGGTTGTTCCGGTAGTAAGTGATGCCCAGGATGACGGAGTTATTGTTATTGCCTATGACCGGCTTATCACCGGCAGCGATGCCTATGACTACTACATTACTTTTGACAACTTCAAAGTTGGTCAGTTCCAGGGAACCGCAATTGAAGAGGCCCTTGATCTTCCCAATGCTGACTCAAAGAAGTATATCACCCTCTTTGCAGGGTCCCCCACAGACAACAATGCAAACTTCTTCTTTGACGGAGCTATGTCAGTGCTGCGTCCCTACGTAGAGAGCGGAGTGCTTGAGATCGTCGGACCAGCTCCCCTGGTATCTTCAAGCCCCAATTTCACCAGGATTGCAACTGAGAACTGGAGAGCAGACCTAGCCAAGACCCGGATGGAGAACCTGCTCAACAGTGATGCCCAGAACGTTGTACTTGACGCAGTACTTGCCCCCAATGATACCCTCGCCCGGGCAATCATCGAAGCCTTAGCTACAGATGCAAAGTATGATACCGTCGATAAACTGCCCGTTGTTACCGGACAGGACGGTGAGCTTGCTTCAATCCAGTTCATCCGGGACGGACGGCAGTACATGACCGTATTCAAGGATACAAGAAGCCTGGCAGAGGCTGCAATCGATCTTGCTGATGCTCTGATGAAGGGCGAGGCGCCTACTATCAGCGGTGCCCGGCTTGATACCGAAACCTATGATACCGGTCTGAAGGTAATCAAATCCTACCTGCTTGAACCGGTTATTGTAACCCGGGACAATTTCCAGGAAGTGATGATTGACAGCGGATACTACAGCGAAGCTGATCTTTAATCATGTGAAAGTAGTTGATTCACGGGCGGTATACAGCGTATGCCGCCCGTTTACCTACAATGTCCAGAGAGGAACAGGGTGGCAAGGTGAGTGAATACATACTCGAAGTTGAACATGTGACAAAGGATTTTCCAGGGGTGCGAGCCCTGGACGATGTGAGTTTCCGGGTAAAAAAAGGTGAAATACACTGCCTCTGTGGTGAGAACGGCGCAGGGAAATCAACCCTCGTGGGGGTAATCAGCGGTGTATACTCCTCGGCGGAGTTCGAGGGGAAGGTGATGATCCACGACGAGGAGCGTCACTTCAGGACAGTGAAGGACAGCGAGCGAATCGGCCTGGCCATCATCCATCAGGAACTTGCCCTGAGTCCCTATCTGTCGATTTTCGAGAACATCTTTCTCGGTCATATGGAGACCAGATACGGCATTATTAACTGGGATAAACTGATTATGGCCTCCCGTCCCTACCTCAAGCGGGTAGGGCTCAAGGAGAATCCCGAAACCATAGTGAGCAAAATGGGAGTCGGGAAGCAGCAGCTTGTTGAAATTGCCCGTGCACTTTCCAAGAATGCAGAGATCCTGATTCTTGATGAACCTACCTCTTCCCTCAATGATGATGAGAGTGCAAGACTGCTGGAGCTTATCCTTGAACTCAAGAATGAGGGGCTTACCTGCATCATGATATCTCATAAGCTCAATGAGGTGTTAAAGATAGCTGATTCCATCACAGTCCTTCGGGACGGCAAGTCAATCAACACCTATGACGCCCATGCGGAACGGGTGAATGAATCGGTGCTTATCAAGGGCATGGTGGGCCGTGATATGACCCACCGGTTTCCTCCCAAGGAAAGTACTATCGGGAATAAAATCTTTGAGGTCAGGGAATGGAGTGTCTACCACCCGGAGTATCATGATATCAAGGTGGTGGACCGGGCATCCTTCTACGTCAGGAAAGGGGAGATTATTGCCTTCTGCGGACCCATGGGGGCCGGGAGGACCGAGCTCATGATGAGTCTCTTCGGGAAATCCTACGGCCATCGCAGTGAAGGGGAGGTGCTCATCCATGGTAAACCAGTAGATATCTCATCACCCCATGGGGCGATAAAGATGGGGCTCGGTTATGTATCCGAGGACCGGAAGGAACTTGGACTCGTCCTTATTCAGGATGTGAAAACTAACATAGCAAATTCCAGTCTGCGAAAACTTTCCAGATTTGGTGTTATGAACTCCTTTGCCGAAATCCAGGCGGCAGAAAAGTACCGGAAGTCCCTGAACATTAAAACTCCGAGCATCAGGCAGATGGTGAGAAACTTAAGCGGAGGGAATCAGCAGAAGGTTGTACTGAGCCGCTGTCTGCTGGCGAGTCCCGAAATCTTTATAGTAGATGAGCCGACCCGGGGGATCGATGTAGGAGCGAAGTATGAGATCTACTGTATCCTCAATGACCTTGCCAAGGAAGGCAAGAGTATCGTTATGATCTCCTCGGAACTTCCTGAAGCGATCGGGATGGCAGATCGTATTTATGTTATGAATGAGGGTGAGATAAAAGGGGAGCTTGAACGCAGTGAGGCAACCCAGGAGGCAATCATGCACATGGCGTTAGTAGCAGAAGGGAGAAACTGATGAAGTTAAAGCAGTCAGCAAGTGAGCAGGTAACATTTATAGAACTGGCGAAGGCAAATGTGAGGAACTATTCAATGTTTCTTATGCTTGCCCTGATATTCATAGTCTTTTCTGTGTTAACCGGCGGGGTGAATTTCACATCCAGAAACATCACCAATTTATTTATCCAGAACAGCTATATCCTGATTCTCGCGGTAGGAATGGTGCTGGTAATCATTATTGGGAATATTGACCTTTCGGTCGGTTCCCTGTGCGCCTTTACCGGGGCAATCAGTGCTATGCTCTACAACACCGGCATGGGCATGACCCTCACGCTCATCCTGTCAGTACTAATCGGACTTGGATTAGGTGTTTTCCAGGGATTCTGGATTGCATACTTGAAAATTCCCGCTTTCATTGTGACCTTGGCGGGGATGCTGCTCTTCCGTGGTTTGACCTATATCATCACAAATGTGAGTCCAATTTCTCTCAGAGATAATGAGTTTCGTAGAATATCCTCAGGCTCCATAACTGTGGAGGCACTGCATATCGGCGGCATTCATTATTTTTCACTGCTGGTGGGGGCGGTGCTGATCGTGCTATACGTAGTGCTTGCCTTATGGAGCCGTAACGACAAGATCAAGAACCAGTTTGAGGTGCTTCCCCTCAGGTATTTTATTATGAAAATGGTTTTTACAGTCGGCCTGATAGCCCTGCTGTTCTGGAAATTTGCGGACTACCGAGGAATACCCATGGTTGCGGTATTGCTGGCGGTGGTCATTGCGCTCTTTGTGTTCATCACCAAGAGCACTATCCTCGGACGATATATCTATGCGGTGGGAGGTAATGCCAAGTCAGCCAAGCTGTCAGGCATTAACTCAGAGCGGGTAATATTCACTGTCCACATAATCATGGGCGGACTGTCAGCCCTGGCCGGTCTGGTATTTACCGCATATATGAACTCAGCCCTTCCCCAGGCGGGGCAGCTCTTTGAACTTGATGCCATTGCTTCCTGCTTCATCGGAGGCGCATCGGCTTCAGGCGGTGTGGGTACCATAATCGGTGCTATTACCGGAGGCATGGTCATGGGGGTCATCAACAACGGGATGTCCCTGATGAATATCGGAGCCGATTGGCAGTACGTGGTTAAGGCCTCGGTGCTGCTGTTGGCCGTATTATATGATACCACAACCCGGAGAAGATCGGGTCTGGTATAGAAGAACCAACATACTTACTCTTACCTTACTTCGGGCGCTGCTTCTGCAGCGCCCCTTCTAGATGCAATACCGCGAAGCAGCCGCCCTAGTACATCCGAACCGGTAATAATGCGCCGCTGGTCCCTGTTCCACAGCAGGATCAGATCATCATCTATAACATCATCCTCGAGGTTCCGGGCGTGCACTTTAAACTTTTCTACTGCAGGGCCGAGGGGTGCACCAGGATCGGTGATGACAATCGGACGGTGGCAGAAGGCGAGGGGAGCAATCGGGTCGGTTCCCCAGAGCATGTGTCTGAGAAACCGGTCGGCATTCAGTGCGAGCCTTGGAATACCTTCGCTGTCGATGAGCAGGACCCACTTCAGCCCCGATGCTTGAACACTGGTTAGAAAGGGGTCGGTATGGGTTCTCTCCATCTCCGGGAATACAGGTCTGCTGCCGATGAACTCCACTGATATAATACTCCTCGGATCCACCGGCTCTCCCTCCTGGGATATGGGGATATCATCGAAGGCAAGGAAATTCAGGGCGCCCTTTCCCTCGACCCGGTCGATATCGCTTTCACTGGACTGCACATGCAGCTTCAGCAGCTGCTCCACGTCCCGCTCTTTATAGTACTGTATCGACTCCCTGCCCAGCCAGCGGTCCAGAAAGAGACCTGTCGGCTTTGCCAGGGGATAGAGAAGGATCCGATAAATCATAATCACCGGGGCAAGGAGTGAGCCCATCTTCAGGGCATTGCGGGAAAAATACGCCTGGGGAAGGATTTCTCCTGCAAAGGTGATGACGAAGGTGGAAAAGAAAAATGCCGCCAGACCCGCCATGATGGAGTTGGAGAGCATGGCCAGCAGGACATTCACCCCGACATTACCCCAGAGGATCGTTGCCAGCAGCAGATTGGCATCCCTTCTCAGACCCTGTATCCGCCTAGCATGGGGATTGTGCTGCTTCACCTCCAGTTCCAGGGTGAGCCGGGGTATGCTGAAATAGGCAAGGTTGAGTCCGGAAAGCATTCCCGACTGGGTGATGCACACAGCGATGAGTATCCAGGTCATGGTTGTCATGGTCTCTCCTCCTCTCTTATCAATGAAAGTATATCCCGGATAATACCGGGAGAGAACCATCTGAAAATATTTTATTTGACTCCTGTCTCCCTCTTAGGGTAATGTACAACTCATGATGCGCTATCTTGAGGAGGTACAGCGTGGCCCAGGGGTATCTAACGTTTCATGACGGCGGAGAGACACGATCGTTGTCGACTGATCGGCTTGAGGAGGTCTTCAGGGATTTTTTGGAGCGCTACGGTGCCCAGTCATTTCTTGGGGAGGATTTTTTCCATGTAATAGACGGTCCCGACCGTTTTGATGTACTGCTTGACCGCTGCGGATGTTCCAGTGAGGAATTTTTTGCAGATGTCGCCTCCCAGCTGGAGTCATCAAGTCATCTTGATGCTAAGCAGGTCGTGGTGGGCGGGGTAGGGATTCCCGGCCGGGCACTGCTGCCGATCCTGGAGGAGCTGATTCCCGGGGATGATCTCATTCTGATAAAACATGTCGAGCAGTATGAGCTTCAGGCCAATGTACAGGTACCTGAGCATGAGCGGGTGGACCTGCAGCGGGTGATAGACACCTATCCCGTGCGGCTCTCCCGGCATACCATCAGACAGGCGAGAATCTCCCGGGACGTGGGGTACCAGTATATGCCCTTTGTTGAGGAACTGGACCCTACGGGATTGAAAAATACCTGGGTGGGGCAGTTTCACCAGGGGGTGCTGGAGCAGATGTACCAGAACCGACCGATTTTTGTGCTCCATATGAGCTGTCCTGTCTACTGCCGGTTCTGTTTTCGGAAACACAAGGACTGCAGAAACCAGAATGCCCCTACCATAGAGGATGTCCAGCAGGCCATCGAGCATATAGGCCGTTCTCCCAGGATCAAGGAAATTGTACTCACCGGCGGTGAACCGCTGCTCAACCGGAAAACCCTAACCTGTGCGGTGGAGGGGCTCCAGCAGATTGACCATATCCAGACAATCCGGATCGCCTCCCGGTGCATCTCCTACTATCCCCAACTCTTCACCCGGGATAACCGGTTCTGGATGAATTATCTGACCGGGAAGAACCGGGAGCTCCAGAAACGAAACAAGCGAATTGAAATTGCCACCCATTTTATCCATCCCGATGAGATCAGCCACTACAGCCTTGAGATCATCAGTGAGCTGGTCAAAAGCGGCATAGGCGTTTATACCCAGACACCGTTTTTAAAGGGCTGCAATGACAGCGGGGAGGAGCTGGTCCAGCTCTATCGGGAGCTTCGGGGTGCGGGTTCGGAAATTCACTATGTCTATATCCCCTGCAGTCCCATCCAGGGGAACAAGGTGTACTGGACACCCCTGTCGGAGGGACATCGGGCTGCTTCATATCTCAGGGCTCATCTCTCCGACCGGGCCATGCCGATCCTCTGTACAGCAACCAAGGTGGGGAAGATCGACTGGAATACCAGCGGATGGGCAGTGGAACCAGACCGGGAGGATCCCGCCTACCTGTGGATCAGAACTCCCTACACCAATGAGTATTTCCGGGAGTTTGTCCCCTCCTACGTCATGCAGGATGCCCGGGAGCATCGGGACGGATCTATCTACACCCGGTTTATGGCTGATGCAGGTGATCATCGGCTCTTTCTCGGCCACTTTGATATGGGAGAACACCCTGAGGTGGAGCTGAACATGGCAGATCTGCGGGATCTGCAGGTAAAGGCCCTGGAGGATCAGCGTATCGGACAGCAGATAGCTGAAAGCGGGATTCCCGGGGTGTGGAGGATCCATGAGACCCGGGTTGAACTTGATGTGGATCAGATCTCATCTCTGGATGATGCCGTCGGGTATATCATGAGTGACCGCCACATCACCGATGTACTGCTGACAGCTGCCGGGGACATCATCAACTCCCTGCCCAGGACAACCACCTATATACAGGCGGTCTCCGGTATCCCCCATGTGAACGCGGTTCGACTCAGGAGCCTGCTGCTCACCTACGAACCCCAGCGCTGGGATGATGCATTAGTAGAGATCATCTCTGACTGTTCCCGGCTCAGAGCAGTTGATCCCCTGCGCATTGAGGTAGAAACACAGTTCATCCATTCCACGGAGTTTTCTGCCTCTCATAGGGATGTGATTGCCCGGTGTTCCTCCCGGGGGATAACGGTCTATGCAAATCTGCTGCTGCTCTCAGACCTGAATGATCATCAGGAGGAGATGAAACGGATCTGCTATCTTGCCCGCCAGATCGGCATAGAACTGTTCACCCTCTACGTTGGAGGGATGCCTCTCCAGCTGTTCTGGAACAGCAGCCGC
>SKJE01000180.1 GCA_007116075.1 Spirochaetia bacterium | reverse complement strand
TGGCATGAGATTGGGTGGTGTATAGCCAGGTGCCGGGATTTCCTGTCATCCTATGTGCCTATCAAGGATATTCCCGGTTCACCTACCCTCTGTACAGCCATGTTAGAAGCCTCCAGGAGGGCCGGAACAGGGCCCATGGCTGCCGTGGCCGGGGCAGTAGCTGATGCAGTCGGCCGGGAACTCAGTCACGTGCTGGGTGCCAGAGAGCTTATTGTAGAGAACGGCGGAGATATATATGTGCAGACAACACAAGGTGTAATCTGCCGGGTCTTTGCCGGCGCCTCTCCGCTCTCCGGGCAGGTTCGCATCCATATACCCAAGGAGGTGAGCCCAGTGGGTGTCTGCACCTCCTCAGCGACCGTCGGTCCGTCGAAAAGCTTTGGCCGGGCCGATGCGGTGACGGTGGTTGCAGCGGATGCGGCCTTTGCAGATGCGGCGGCAACGGCCTGGGCAAACAGGGTGAAGTCACAGGATGATATAGCCCCGGTGATAGAAGCGATGAAGGACCAGAGGGAGATTATCGCCGGAGTCATTATCCTTGGAGACCGTCTCGGGTTTTTTGGTGATATCCCAATCTCCTTCGGTCCTTAAGAAAGGAAGTAGACACGTGATACACAGCAGCAGATACAGCGCACTGGAAGAGATGTCCCGACAGGAGATCCTCCTGCTGGACGGTGCCATGGGAACCATGATCCAACGTACCAATCTCCCCGACGATGCCTTTCCTCCCGGCCAGGAGGGGAATAATGACCTGCTGGTGCTCACTTCCCCCCAGGTAATCCTTGATATCCATCGATCCTATCTTGATGCCGGTGCCCATATCATCGAGACAAACACCTTCGGTGCAAACACCCTCTCCCAGCGTGATTACAAAATGGTGTCCAAGGTGTATGAGATGAATCTCCGGGGAGCTCAGCTGGCCAGGCAGGCTGTTGACGAGTATAAGAACACCCGGGGGACGATGCGCTTTGCCGCAGGTTCCATCGGTCCGACAAGTAAGAGTGCGTCCCTCTCGTCCCGTGTGCAGGACCCTGAGTACCGGGATGCTGATTTCACTGCACTTCGGGAGAGCTACCGGGAACAGATTCGTGGCCTGATCGACGGAGGTGTTGATCTGCTGCTCATAGAGACCTGCTTTGATGCCTTGAACTGCAAGGCGGCGCTCTATGCCGCCCGGGAGCTCTTTGACCAGATGCATATAGATCTGCCGATCATGGTCTCTGCTACAATTTCGGACAGTGGGGGGCGGACCCTCACAGGACAGACCCTGGAGGCGTTCTACCGGGCAGTTGAACCCTTTGACCTGTTTTCCTTTGGTGTGAACTGCTCCTTCGGGGCAAAGGGACTGTTTGATCCCCTGAAACATCTCTCGAAGTCTGTGACCTGCAGGCTCAGTGTACATCCTAATGCAGGCCTTCCAGATGCCTATGGGTCCTACACCCAGAGCGCCGGGGAGATGGTGGGTGAGGCGATGCCCTTTATCGACCAGCAGTTGGTCCATATTATCGGGGGATGCTGTGGAACCACACCGGAACATATTGCCCTGCTGGCCGGCAGTGTCAGGGGAAGAACTCCCCCTGACTTGAACCCGGATGACCGGGTCAGCTCCTACAGCGGCCTGGAAACCTACAGCATGGATTCAGGCCAGCTCACTGCTGTGGGAGAGCGGACCAATGTAGCCGGGTCCAAACGGTTTGCCCGTCTCGTAAGGCAGCAGCAGTGGGACAAGGTCCTCGATATCGCCCGTAAACAGGTAGAGGAGGGAGCACGTATAATTGATGTGTGCATGGATGACGCCATGCTTGACGGAGTATCGGCGATGCGCTCTTTTCTGAGACGCATCGCTCTGGAACCCGATATCTGCCGTGTGCCTGTCATGATCGATTCATCCCGGTGGGACATCATTGAAACTGGACTGCAGCATCTCCAGGGTAAGGGTATTGTGAACTCAATCAGCCTCAAGGAGGGGCCCGAGGCCTTCGTCAGCAGGGCAAGGCAGATTCGCCGCTACGGGGCAGCAATGGTGGTTATGCTCTTTGACGAGGAGGGCCAGGCGGACCGGTTCGACCGGAAAATTGAAATAGCCCGCCGCAGTCATGATCTGCTTACCAAGGCAGGAATTCCTGCCCGGGAGATCATAATGGATCCCAACGTGCTGGCTGTGGCCACCGGTATGGAAGAACATGACCGGTATGCCCGGGACTTCATTGATGCGGCCCGGTGGATCAAGAAGCATCTTCCGGGAGTCCTGGTAAGCGGGGGGATCAGTAATCTTTCCTTCTCATTCCGGGGCAATCAGTACATCAGGGACGTCATGCATGTGGCCTTTCTCTACCATGCTTCCAAGGCAGGGATGGATATGGCAATCATCCAGCCGAATATCCGGCTGCTCTATCATGAGATTCCCCGGGATCTTCTGGAACTGGTGGAGGATCTCCTGCTCTACCGTCGTCCGGATGCAGCTGACCGGCTGATTGATGCGGCCCAGCGGATAACAGGTCCTGAAGCACGGGAGGCAGAACAGCAAAACGTCGATGCATGGAGAGCCCTGCCGGTGTCCCAACGGCTGACCTACAGTGTGCTGAAGGGAATCCTCTCCCATCTTACCGAGGATCTCGAAGAGGCCAGGGGCATCTTCACCCCGACGGTCGGTATCATTGAGGGACCCTTGATGGACGGGATGGACCAGGTGGGCAGCCTGTTCGGGGAAGGGAAGCTCTTCCTTCCTCAAGTGGTGAAGAGTGCCCGGGTCATGAAGGAGGCCTCTGCGCTGCTGGAGCCCCATATAGAGGCGGAGGCAGCGCATGGGCCGAGCAGTTCCGGAAAGATTCTTCTTGCTACTGTACGGGGGGATGTCCATGATATCGGCAAGAACCTGGTTTCGGTGGTGCTCCGGTGCAACCGCTATGAAGTGATTGACTTGGGTGTGATGGTTCCGGCGAAGCGGATTATCGATGCGGTGGGTGAACACAAGCCGGATATCATCGGGTTAAGCGGACTGATAACCCCCTCTCTTGATGAAATGATCCGGGTTGCCCAGGCCCTTGAGGCTGAGCAGATAGCAATCCCGGTCATGATCGGCGGGGCTACAACCAGCGAAGCCTTCACCCGCAGCAGGATTCAGCCGGTCTATTCCGCTCCGGTGGTATACGTCAAGGACGCCTCCTTGAGTATTCAAGCCGCTTCGCGTATGATGTCGGGAACACAGGCGGTACAGTCGGTACCGGAAGGCGGCGCACGTTCCCGTGCTCCGCTGCTACCCCTGGAGGATGCACGGAGGCAGTCTATGGATCGATATGATTCGATCAGTGAGAAACCTGCGGTTCAGGGCATTATTCATCCCGAGGGGCCGACCCTTGAGGAACTTGAACCCTTTATCAACTGGAATATGCTCCTGGCTGCCTGGAAAGTTCCGAAAAAGAGTACTCAGGCGGCAGAGACCCTTGAAGAAGCACAACGGCTCTACGAAACCCTTGGGGAGGATCGCCTCTATCGTCCCAAGGGCGTTGCGGGTCTGTTTCCTGTGCGACGATTTGATGACGATGTAGTGGTATATCACCCGGACACCCTGAAAGAAGAGATTCCCCTTGATACGGCTGTCCCCCTTGGGGTACTCCATTTCCTGCGTCGCCAGCAGGGAGAGAGCATAAGCCTGGCGGACTTCCTGGCTCCGGGTATTGCCGGGGACGGCAGTTTCCGGGACGATTATCTTGGACTCTTCGTGGTCACCGCCGGCAAACAGTGGCAGCAGCGGGTACAGCAGCTTCGTGCAGATGGGGATGAGTATCGTGCCCTCATGGTCGGGATCCTTGCCGACCGGGTGGTAGAGGCATATTCAGAGTATCTGCATATGCGTGTCCGCAGGGAGTGGTGGGGATACGCCCCGGATGAAGATGTGAGTTCCCGGGAACTGCTCTCCGGGTCCTACCGGGGTATTCGCCCTGCGGTCGGGTATCCCGCCTGTCCTGATCACAGCGAGAAGGAGACCATCTTTACCATCCTCGGGGCACGAAATATTACTGGGGTGAACCTGACTAAGACCCAGGCCATGGATCCGCCCGCCTCAATTTGCGGGTATTACTTTGCCTCCCAGCAGGCGCGCTATTTTACCCTTGGTACAATCAGCGATGAGCAGCTCTCCGACTATGCGCACAGGAAGGGGTGGAGTGAAGAGGAATCTCTACAGTGGCTGGCACCGCTGATAAACGAATAACATTAAAAAAGAACACGTAGGAGTTTAAGTTGAAAGTAATTGACATCATCAAGCAAGCCGATAAACCGCTGTTTACCTTTGAGCTGCTGCCGCCTTTGACCGGCAGCAGTATTGACCGGGTATTCAAGACAATTGACGTATTGAGGGAATACAATCCAGCGTATATCAATTTTACCTATCACCGTGAAGAGGTGATCTACCGGGAACGACCGGACGGGCTGGCTGAACGTATAACTGTCCGCAGAAGGCCGGGGACGATAGCGCTGGCGGCGGCGATAAAGAACCGTTACGGTATTGAGGTGGTTCCCCACCTGATCTGCGGGGGAGCCCGGGCCGATGAGCTGGAAGAGGTACTGGTGGAACTCAACTTCCTTGGTATCGACAATGTGTTCGCCCTTCGGGGTGATCCTCCCCGGGGAGAGCGCCGGTTCTCACCAGTAGCCGGGGGATTCTCCCATACTACTGATTTGGTTGACCAGATCACCCGGATGAACCACGGCGTATACCTGGATTCAGGGCTCAAGGAACCCTTCCCGACCCAGTTCTGCATCGGTGTTGCGGGATATCCTGAGAAGCACTTTGAATCTCCGAATATGGAAGAGGACATGCATTGGATGAAGGAAAAGATACTTCGGGGCGGTGAATATATTGTGACCCAGATGTTCTTCCTCAATGACCGGTTTTTCAAGTTTGTCCAGGCGTGCCGGGATGCGGGTATCACCGTACCGATTATCCCGGGCATCAAGCCGATAACCGCCATGAGCGATATCGATCTGCTGCCCCAGACCTTTCATGTGGATCTTCCCGAGGAGCTGGTGCAGGATATACGAGCCTGCAGGACCAACAAGGAGGCCCGGGAGGTAGGTATTGCCTTTGCCGTACAGCAGTCAAAGGAGCTTATTGCCCACGGGGTACCGGGAATACATTATTACACCCTCGGCAGGGCATCTAGTACAGCACGAATTGTCAAGGAGGTATTCTAGCGATGGCAGGTAAACGGTTTCCCTTGCTTTTCCTGCTCCAGGGGGCTCTGGGGCTTTTCTTCCTTTTTCAGGGGCTCCATGGTATAGTCGCCTTCGGCAGCTCCTCATCGGAGATTTCCCAGGCGCTCAGCAGGACCTTCGGCGGCCGGGTGTTCATCCTTGAACTTCTTATCGTACTGATTCAGCTCGGCTGCGGTGCGGTTTTGACGGCAGCGCTCTTCATGAAGCATGCGCTTCCCTTCAGGAAACATGCCCTGACTGCGGTAATGGTCCTCTGGATTGCGCTGATGGTGGTCTTTGACCTGCTGCTGCCCAACTTTCATTCCCGCTATTTTAACTTGCTGCTCTGGGCCCAGCAGCTGAGCATGCACCTGGTGATTTTTATATCGATTCTTCTGGTGCGGCGCAAAGGATAATATTTCCGCTTGAGAGCTCCAGGAGGGTGCGGGAGAGGGGTTCTTTCTCGTCTTCAGGTATAAGCCCGGACATGGTAATTTCAGTAGTGAACTGCTCTTCAAGGATATTCGCCCTGTGTGCGAGGAGGACAAGGCGGACCTGCTCGTAGAGCGGGTAGGGTGTTGTCAGGAAGAAAGAGATCCGCACGACCAGGGGTTCAGTAGGCAGGTTCTTTAGTGCCTCCCTGGCCGCATCACCATAGGCCTTAACCAGCCCGCCGGTCCCCAGTTTCGTGCCCCCAAAATACCTGATAACCAGCACTGCCGTATTGGTAATACCGCTTCCCTTGAGCACCTCCAGGGCGGGCCTTCCGGCGGTATTCCTCGGTTCCCGGTCATCGCTCATGCCGAAGATATCTCCCCCATGGCCCAGAACAAAGGCATGTACCACATGGTTTGCCTGGGGATGTTTTTCCCTGGCAGCGGATACGAGGGAAATCACATCCTCACGGCAGGAAACCGGATGCGCTTCATAGAGGAATCGGGATTTTTTTATCTCCAGTTCACCCCGGCTGGTGCCCTTTGGAATCAGCATGCATGCATCCTATCACACTCACCATCGATGGGAGAAGATGTTGTCCTCCTGGGCGGGAAGAAGATCCATGCACCGGGTGGAGAACTGCTCAAGCTGGTCAAGCAGTTCTTGTGGAAGGGGAGTTCGGCAGTTGTGCAGCAGATGAGACAGCTGCTCAGGAGTCCGTGTCCCGATGAGTACCCGGTCTATGCCCTGGGTGAGCATCCACCGGAAGGCAGCCTGGGCGGGGGTAAGCCCCCAGGCCCGGCAGCTGC
>SKJE01000001.1 GCA_007116075.1 Spirochaetia bacterium | reverse complement strand
CAGGGGGAGCATCAATTCAACCCGGGCGCCGTACCCCGGCAGGGAGTACATCCGAATGTGTCCTTCATGCTGTTCCATGATTGCGTACACCGAGGGGAGCCCGAGGCCTGAGGATGGACCTGAGTGTTTGCTGGAGAAGAAGGGCTCGAAGATATGCTCCAAATCCTCATATGCTATGCCATCACCCGCGTCGGTGAAGCTGACCCGGGCAAACAGACGATCCTCTAGTGTTTCCACCCCCACGTTGATCATCAGCTCCCCTTCCCCGTTCATTGCCTCCTTGGCATTGTTGCAGATATAAAACATCGCCTGATTCAGCTGGTGTTCATCCCCCCGGATGCACACCGGCTGGTCCGGCATGGCTGTGATCCGGCAGGACACATGATCCCCCAGGGGTTTCATCATGGTATAGAACCCCTGTACTACAGTACACATGTCGAGATCAGCATGTTCCGGTTCTCGCTGTCTGCCGAAAAGCAGCAGCTGACCCACAAGACGTACCGCTCTCCCCCCCGCCTCCTGGATTGGCTCGACCAGTTCCCGGGCTTGTTCTTCACCCAGATGCTCCTTGAGTATCTCAGCATACCCCATAATGACTTGGAGCATATTGTTGAAGTCATGGGCAATCCCTCCGGCGAGTCTTCCCACCGCTTCAATTTTCTGGGTATGCCGGAGCTGCTGCTCCATCAACCGATGCCGAGTAGTATCCCTGATGATGCCCAATATCGAATAGATGGTCCCCCCGCTGTCAACCATGGGGGTAAGATGAACCTCCGTGAACACCCGATGTCCGTCGGCATGTACCATCTCTAGCTCCATCAGCATGCTGTGGGAACGGGGATCACTGATCGGTTCCCGGGCTATCGACTCAAGTTCACCCACCCGCTGCATCACCCGTTCATGGGATTCCCTGGTAAGCACCTGATTCAATTCCAGAGACAAACACTGCTCGAAGGTATAGCCCAGTACCTGTTCGATAGAGGGACTTATCAGCTCCACCTCCAGGGAAAGAGAGAGCATGATAATTGGATCACTGCTTGTATCTAAGATAGCCCGCAGCTGGTTCACCCGGTCCTCCAACTGCTGGTAGAGCTCCTTCATCTCGGTGATATCGGTATATACCCCGAGCAGCCCCACGATCCGCCGGTGAGCATCATAGATAGGCACCTTGTTTGTGTAGGTGTAGGAGACCCGGCCGTCGGAACGGACAATCCGGTTTTCATGATTGTACAGAGGAATTCCTGTAGACAACAGTCGTCGGTTTTCCCGGTCATGCTTCGCCGCATTGGTGCGGATGTTGCGGAAGTCTCGGTCACGCCTCCCGATAATCCCTTCAACGGTGGTCTCATCTGCATCATAGGCATAGACCCGGTTGCATCCCCGCAGGATAAGATCCCTGTCCATCCAGAAGATTCCCACCGGCATGGTCTCCACAAGGGTTTTCATGAAGGCGTGCTGGTCTTCCAGCTCCCGCTTTACCCGGTACTCTTCTGTAATATCCTGGAAGGTACCAATGGAAGTGAACCAGCCCTTTCCGGTCGTGTTGGCCCCGCATATAACCCGAAGCCTGAGGATGGAACCTGTAATGCGCTGGAAGATGCGTATCTCAACCTGTCTGCGTGCTCCGTCAGACCGTACGTCATCAACGAATCCGTTGATCAGTGAGACATCCTCAGGATGGACCAGGGTCAGACACTCCTGCAGGGAGATCCACTGTCCCTCGATCAGTCCGAGTATCCGGCATCCCTCCCTGCTGAAGGTAAGCTCATCGGCTTCCCGTCGGTATACAAAGCTCCCGATCTGGGCAAGCTGCTGGGCCTCCTCAAGTCGAAGGTTCACTTCCAGCAGCTGCTGTTCATATGCTGCCTGCATGGAGATGTCCGAGAGGACAATCAAGGCATCCCGGTCCTCCCCCTCTGCTTCAAGGGTACGGGCTGAACTGATGATGTGCCGCACTGACTCTCCCGGAGTAAGTGCCTGGAACCGGTTAGCACTGAAGCCAATGGCCTTATCAAGGAGGTTATCGACCAGTTCCTGTTGATGATTTCGGTCATTGGGATGGATAAACCTAATAAGCGCATCTATCGTGGCTGGTACATATCCGAGGTACTCAAAAATTCCCGCAGACACTTTGACAGCCCTGCTCTCCCTGTCGATCAGGACATAGCCGACATCCGCAATTGTATGCACCTCACTGAGGATACCCCGCTCTCTCTGAAGCTTCACATTGAGCTGGGAGAGTCGCTTCGCCTGGCTTCGTAGCTGGAGCTGCTGGAATGTCTGCAGGGAAATGATATGGGTCACTGTTTTCAGCAGCTCCATGAACGATTCCAGCTGCTCTCTCGCCATCACCGGGACTTCACAGACAGCACTCAGGTACTCCTCACGGTTAAACCCGTACAGTTCTGCCTGGCGTGAAAAGAACTCAAGATCGGGTGGAGATAAAAAGATCTGTCCCGTATAGAAACTACCGCAGCAGACACCTTCGATAATAAGCGGCAGAAATGCTTCAACAAGGCCATTGCTGCAGGTCCTAATCCGATAGGAGTGTACCTCTGTCTGATCAAGTTCCGATTTTTGCTCACACAGGGAAAGTGTCTCCGGATGTGCTCGATGGAATTCACTGCAGATTCGGCGGGCAGGGGTCCGCAGCAGGATGGAGCCGCTGCGGTCCCGCAGGGCCACTGATATCTGCGAAACTGATGCGAGCTGGTTGATGATCTGTTCTATCTGCTCCAGATCCACCAGTTCTTGGAGTTCCAGCATCTCAGAACACTTTCGGATCAAAACTCGATACCCCGTTGGGCGGGCATATTATGGAGGGAAAACCCGTGTTTGACTTCATCCATGCTGGTCACCGTATCCGCCAGCTCAATAAGCCCCCGGGGCATGTCCCGTCCGGTTATAACAAGGTGGGGCAGCAGTTCCCGATGAAGCTTTAACCACCGGCATACCTCCTGCTCACTAAGCCAAAGCTGGTGAAAGGGGTAACTGAATTCATCGAGCACCAGCAGATCAAACTGTCCTTCGCTGACCAGCTGGGTGAAGAACTCCCACCCCCTGAAGGATGTAGCCCGGGAGATATCAGGATCCTGCTGATCCCAGGTAAAACCCTCACCGAAGGAGTACCAGGAAACACCCTGGCGTTGTGCATAACGGTACTCCCCGAAGCGGTGAGGGTGATGTTTTATGAACTGGATCACCCCGCAGTGCAGGTCATGCCCCAAGGCACGCCAGACCTGGCCAAGAGCGGCGGTGGTTTTCCCTTTACCGTTACCGGTATATATGATCAACCGTTTCTGACGTTTCATTGGTGTTCATCATATCACGGAGGAGGGTAAAGCGGAATGGGAAATCCGAGAGATTCTTCTGGTTCCAAAGGAGATATCATCTCCCCATATGTGACTTTGGTCATGAGGTTTCCCACTGTCTTCACCAGGTCTCTTCTCATTTGCATGGGAATTGGTTATAGTTAATTCATTATTACCAAGTGCTTCAAAATCCACCCCGTCCTTATGGAGAAGCTTATGCCGAATAAACCAAAGTTTCACAGAAAAGATGCAGAACGACTCACCCCGCTTCAAAAAAAACGGATCACCTCAATTCTCGAGGTAGCACATGCGTATTTTGTCGAGAAGGGCATCTCTGATTCAAAGATGGAGGAGATTGCAGAACGGATTGGTGTAAGCAGACAGACACTCTACCGATATTACCGCACCAAGGAAGATCTCGCTTATGCTGTAGAGGTACATGTTCTCAACAACCTGCTCAGGTGTATGTCCCAGCTCTTTACAGAAGCCCAGGAACTTTCTCTGGATGAACTGGAACAGCGGATTGAAGAGCTTACTGTTGCGTTTCTGGAGGAGCATGAGCAGGAGATCAAGTTCACCGCTCTCTTTGACTCATTCTTCAGCACCTACCCAGGTAATGAGTTCAGCGATATCATCCAGAACACGGTAAAGACCTACCCGAATCCCTTCACGAATATTATTGAACGGGAACAGCATCTCGGCACAGTCTGCGATACCATGGATCCCTATATCGCCGGAGAAATGATTACCCACTCCATGCTGGCTCTTTCCCAGCGGGTGGTGAACCGCCGGGAGGCCCTGACCCAGGAATACGGTTTCAACCCCCTCAAGCTCGTGCCGATGCAGATGAAGTTTTTCATAAGGGGATTGAGATGCAGCACCCCTGAGGACTGTTAATCCATCAAGTACCGATGCAGGTGCTCAGCACACCTTCTTCCATGGTCTATAGAACGTACCACCAGTGACGCTCCGGTAACCACATCTCCAGTAGCAAAGACCCGCTCCTTCGATGTATGATACCGTTCATCAACCGCAACTGCTCCCCGATCATCTGTCGCAAGAGCAAAATCCTTGACAACCGGTGAGTCTGCATCGGGACTGAAACCCATGCTCAAGAGCACCAGCTGGGCATCAAGCTGGAATGCTGATCCGGGAATTTCCTTAAACGTTCTATCCTCCCATTGGATCTCAGTACAGCTGATTCCTTCCACCTGCTCGGAACCGATAAATTCCCTGGTCAGTACACTCCACAATTGACGGCAGCCCTCGTCATGGGAACTGGAGGTACGCAGGATCCGGGGCCATTCCGGCCAGGGATTACCCGCCGGACGTTCCAGCGGGGGTGCATCAAGAAGTTCCACCTGCACCACTGACCGGGCTCCCCTCCTCAGGACAGTTCCCACACAGTCAGCTCCGGTATCTCCGCCGCCGATTACCACCACATCCTTGCCCGCCGGATCGATGAGGGTATCGGGATCTATGGTGTCCCCTGACAGGAGTCTTGTCTGCTGGGTAAGCAGCTCCATGGCGGGATGAATACCCCGAAGTTCCCGGCCCGGAACAGGCAGGTCCCTGGCCTTGGATGTTCCCAGGGCCAGGAGCACCGCATCATAGTTTTTCAAAAGGTATCGGGCAGAGAGGTCAACCCCAACGACGGTTTCAGTCTCAAACCGCACTCCCTCCTGGACCATCTGGTCGAGCCGCCGGTCTATGATCTTTTTTTCCAGTTTGAAGTTAGGAATACCGTAGCGCAGTAGCCCCCCTATTCGATCGGACTGCTCAAATACAACCACCTCATGACCCATCCGCACCAGCTGCTGGGCAGCTGCTAGTCCAGAGGGTCCGGATCCGACAATTGCCACACGCTTATCGGTTTTTTTCTCAGGATACACCGGCTGTATCCATCCCTCCTTCCATCCCCGCTCAGAGATCTGCATCTCGATATGCCTGCAGATTGTCGGTTCATCATGCAGAGAAAGAGTACAGGAGGCTTCGCAGAGGGCGGGACAGATCCGTCCAGTAAACTCCGGAAAATTGTTCGTACTGTGGAGCAGTTCCAGTGCCCGCTTCCAGTTTCCCAGGGCAAGCTCATCACAGTAATCGGGAACCCGGTTGCCCACGGGGCAGCCGTAGGCATGACAGAAGGGAACCCCGCAGTCCATGCAGCGCTGAACCTGCCGATTCAGGGCAGGTTCCCCCAGAGGCGCTTCCACGGACATGAAATCACCGATGCGCACCTGGATATCCCGGTAGGCGGGCGCCTCCCGCTGGAACTCCAGAAATCCAGCCTGTTTTCCCTTAGCCATCATATACCTCCTCAGTAGCCGACAGGGTTTCACCCTCGGCATCTTCATTCATTCTCATCCGCTCAAGTACCTTCCGGTAGTCAATAGGGATCACCTTCACAAAAAGCGGCAGCTGTGCTTCCCAGTCATCCAGTATCCTTCGGGCCGCTGTGCTGCCAGTGTGCTTCAGATGGTCTGAGAGCATGTCCTTCAGGTTCTTCCGGTCATCGCTGTGCCAGACACTCTCCAGGTCCACCATATCCAGGTTACACCGGGTATCGAAGAGTTCCGAAGGGTCATAGACATAGGCGATGCCTCCGCTCATACCGGCGGCAAAGTTTTTTCCCGTAGCGCCGAGCACCACTACGGTACCTCCGGTCATGTATTCGCATCCGTGGTCCCCGATTCCTTCAACCACGGCATCGGCTCCGCTGTTGCGTACTGCAAATCGTTCACCCGCCATTCCCCGGATATACGCCGAACCGCTGGTAGCCCCGTAGAGCACCACATTACCGCAGATAGTGTTACGTTCACTGGTGAACTTCGATTCCCGGGGCGGTATGATGATGATCTTCCCCCCGCTCAAGCTTTTTCCAACAAAGTCATTAGCCTCCCCCTCCAAACGCAGGGTAATGCCCGGTGCAAGAAAGGACCCGAAGCTCTGGCCTCCGCATCCGGTCAGGTTCAAAGTGAGGGTATCCTCAGGAAGTCCCGCCGGGCCGTAGTGCCTCACAACAGCCCCGCTCACCCCGGCTCCGATGGTACGTTCCCGGTTGGTAACAGCTAGTGTTACCTGTTTCGGCGAATCCCCCAGGGCTTCCACCGGACCAATCTGTTGCGTAAGACCCAGCTGGATGGGAGTCTCAGGTATCTG
>SKJE01000188.1 GCA_007116075.1 Spirochaetia bacterium | reverse complement strand
TCAGACCAGGTTCGCTGTCGGTCACTGACCATTTGGCTCTTCATCTGATGAAAGTACTTCTCCTGCTCATCACGAAGATTATAGGTAGCAAGTACCTCCATTGCACTCATAATCAGCTTATGGCTCGTAATGGAAAAGAAGCCGGAAAGTTCTTTTGCTTTGTTGATTTTGTCATCATTTCTCGTGTAGCCGGTAATTTTTTAGAATAGGTGATACATTTTTCCATGAGTAAGAGAGTCATTTACACAGGAAAATTTACAGGCTCAAAATCAAACCAGTAGATATCTTCATTAGTTTTCATAGCTTCACGAATTCTTTTCTCAAGATGATTTCTATGATGTCCCAGAAATCGTAAGAGCTGATACTCGCTTCCATACCTATTCCCAATATCTCTCAATATTTCCTCCTCTTTAATCCCAATTTCCTACATCTTCAAACTTTAATGTGAAATTTGCACATTTAGGACATAAATTGCCTTCTTCATTTAGTTTTACTTCCCTTTCAAATTTATGAACAAACCAGCTGAACAAAGTCTTGTCTTCTTTAAATCCAGTTCTCGCATCTTCATAAGAAAACGTATTATCTTTTCCACATTCAGGACAGAAGATATCATCCTCTAACATATTCCCTTCAAATAGGGTGTTACAGGACTCACAATAGTAGGGGATCATACAGGTATCAAGAAATCCTATCATTCCCCCAAAGAGAGCCATGTTATCTTTCCTATATCCACAAGATTCACAGACTGTAGTAATAAGTGTTCCCATATGCTACCTCTTAAGAGAAAACTCAATCTTATTATTTCTGTAGATAGTGCACAGGCTAATCTCCCCCTTACCCTGAATATCTACTTTTATAGAGAATCCCCTTGTCCCAGTTCCATAAAAATAGATGTAGCTTGTGTTCTCCACATAGCTGAACAGTCTTGCATAGAATGAAGCAAGTTCTCAATCCTCAACCTGCTGTGCCATTTCAGTAATAAAAGCTTTTGCTTCAGTAAGGGTCTGCTCTTCTGTGTTATAGTCTTTCAACCTGTTGATAGCTGAAGACTCAGCAACAAACGCTGCACTCTGTTTGGCAGGAATACACCAGCATTTCTTTAGGTGAGGCTTAAATTCGTTTTTTTTAATGTCCGATTGATCGTCATAGCAGAAACAGATTCCAGAAACCCGAGTTCGACACACTTGTCTGCAAGCAGTCGTACCGTCCAGCGGCTGTATCCTTCGGGCGGATCTGTACAAGCCAAGGCAATAATATGGGCTTCGACATCTCCGGTAACTTTAGCCGGTACCGGTGGAGTTACACGTTTTTTCCGTTTCAAGGTGGATTCTAGTCCCTGCTCTGCATAGCAGGCACGTACCTTCTGAACCGTCGTTGCTGAAACATGAAATGCTGCTGAGGTTTCTTCAACGGTCATCGGTTTGTTACTGTTGCGGTCAGATGCAAGCAAGATATTAGCCCGCATGATTGTTCGTGCAGGAGATGACCCCTTGGATACGGTGTTTTCGAGTTTTTTTCTTTCTTCTTTCGTCAGCTCTATCAGATACTTTATTGCCGGCATACTGGACTTCCTCCTCTATGATATCACATAGAAAAGTATAGTCCACTATTCGTCTATATGCAGCTTTTAAATGTTACAAACTACTAGTCAACTGGGCTCAGCATATACATGCCAGCCTGCCATGATACAGGATATTTGGTTTGAATATCATCATGTTCATGGTATCCTGAGATCAAAAGAAGGAGGCTCGGAATGGAGAAGAAATCCACGGTTTTTGCTGTCATGCTTGGAAACAGAGACCTGTTTCCATCTCATATGCTGAAGGATGCCCGAAGGGAGCTGCAGAAGGTCATCCAAGAAGCAGGTTACGGGGTGTTGATGCCCCCTGAAGATTTGACCTTCAATGGTGCGGTAAAGAACATAGAGGAGGGGAGAAAATTTGCTGCCTTTCTTGAGGAGCACAGGGGATCATATGACGGGGTCATATTGTCTCTTCCTAACTTCGGGGATGAAAATGCAGCAGCTGCAGCATTGAGGGATGCAGAGGTTCCGATACTGATCCAGGGGTATCCCGATGAGATGCACTTGATGGGACCGGAGACCCGAAGAGATTCATATTGCGGAAAGCTGTCAGTAATGAATGTCTTCAGACAGTATGGGATACCCTATACTGACCTTTCCCCTCATGTCATATCTCCATCAGATCCGAGATTTAAGGAGAACCTGAGAATATTCGATGGAATCTGCAGGACTGCAAACTCAATGAAGAGGTGCACCCTTGGGGCTATCGGTGCAAGAACAACTGCGTTTAAAACTGTTCGGTTCGATGAAATTGCAATGCAGAAGTATGGTATTACCGTGGAGTCCCTGGATCTCTCAGAGATATTTGCCCGAGTCAGGTCTCTCAATCCTGCTTCGGAGGTGTATCGCGAAAAGAAGCATGTGCTGACAGGATATGCTGACTGTTCCGGAGCTTCAGAACTTGCCCTGGATAATCTCGTACGTCTCGGGGTGGTGCTTGATGAGGTAATCGATGAATACTCCATGGATATGGTTGCACTGCGCTGCTGGATAGAAATGGAAAAACAGCTCAATATTACCCCATGTGTGCTCCTGGGTATGCTCAATAACCGGGGTGTCACTGCGGCCTGCGAGATGGACGGATCCACTGCTGCTGCAATGTATGCTCTACAACGAGCAGCCGGAAGGCCTTCAGCATGCCTCGACTGGAACAACAACTATGGAGATGATGAGGAGAAATGTATACTTTTTCACTGCGGACCAGTTGCGGCAGATATGCTCAGTGCTACTGGTCCCTTAGTGAACCATGCAATGTTTGAACGGGTATTAGGACATGGGGTAAGCTGCGGATGTCATCCCGGAAGGATAACTCCGGGTGCTATGACATTTGCCGGGGCGAAGACTGAGGACGGGATGCTGCAGTTTTATATCGGGGAAGGGGAATTCACCTCCGATACGGTCCCGGAAGATTTCTTTGGTTGTGCCGGTGTGGCAAGCATTACCGGACTGCAGGATAAGCTCCATGTGGTCGGAACCCAGGGGTACCATCACCATGTAGGAGTAGTTCATACCAAGGTGGCAAAGGCTCTAGAGGAGGCTTTTAAGACATATCTCGGGTATCCGATAACCAACTGGAATCGGTAGCTCAAGCAGAACGAAAGGCTCTCCTTATCAGGGGAGCCTTTTTTGAGTTCTTTATAGATATGTAATCAAGCATCTTTCTTCAGTACACATATTGTTCTCAATACGTAGAAGCTGAATGATAGTGAGAGATACCGATTTCTTTTCATGTTATTATTACTGCCATATTCAAACGCTTATGTCTCACGAAGTCAGTATCTCACATACATCTCATTATGATCAAAGACCTTTGACTGCCTTTTTGGAGACCCATTGCAATTTTGCCATGTCTGATGTATGCGCAGAAGACGATTAAACAACGGGCTTACTGTGCTCATTGAAAAAGCATAGTAAGCGTTATCTAGCCAGCCAGGTGTGCTGGCCGTTGTTCAAGGCCATTTGCAACTGGCGGATAAATTTAACAGTGTTTTTTGAAGTGAACGTATTATACATCTTTTCATGAGGAACGTACATTGAAAACAGCTCTTCCCAACCCTATAATTTATATAGTTGCAAAACATAGAGGGAGGTTACTATGAGATTTGTAAAAAAGAGTGTGTTTATTACGATGTTGTTACTCACGGTTGGTCTGATGGTGTTTGCTCGGGGCAGTACAGAGCAAGTCCCCGCTGAAGGTGGTGAAAGGCTTCCGGCCATATCGATTCTTATCAATGAATCGCCTTGGCTCGATGCATTTCGAAAGATAGTGGACGTGTATGAGAAGGAGACAGGAAACGAAGTGGAGATTGTCGGAAATCCCTACAGTGCGCTTCTGACAAGAATCACCAACACGTTGACCGCCCCCGAGAGTGAATTTGATATCGTCATTCTTGATGAAGTGTGGTCGAACCAATTCTACGATGGAGAGCTGGTGGCCTGCCTGACCGATATTGATCCCGACTTTGCATTTGATGAAGGTGTCATCGAATACAATTGGGCTACCCGTTGGGACCATGAGCTCGGAACAAACGCCGAATCGGGAAAGATCTATTCGGTTCCTATCAATGGAAACATGCAGATTTTGTATTATAGATCCGATCTATTGGAGGAAGCCGGATTCGAACCGCCTGAGACCTGGGATGATGTGTTCAGGATTGCTGAATACTTCTATGATCCACCGAATATGTATGGTATGGTCGGGAGGGCGACAGGCAGACCCGATTTTGGTTTGCAAGCGATCCTCCACAGCCTTGGTGGTTATTTGCTGGATTACGATACAAACGATAGGACTTGGGATGTTGGTATTAACAAACCGGAAGCACACGAAGCATTGGATATCTATCTGCGGTTGGTGAAGCAATACAGTCCTGATGATTATACAAACTTTGGTCAAGCTCAGATGATTTCATTGATGCAGTCGGGTCGCGTGCCGATGATCTATACCGTGACCGCGGCCGCGCCGAATTTCGACAATCCGGCGGTATCGTCGGTAGCGGGACTGGTCAATGCGACTGTCGTTCCCGGGCCCCGTCCCGGTGAGCATGCACCGACTACAGGAATCCAACCCTTCGCAATACCGAACAATCTTCCTGATGATAGGAAACAGGCTGCTCTGACATTCCTAGAATGGGTCCTCCAGCCTGAGGTGCAGGTCCAGTTCGGCAAGTTCGGAGGAATCGTGACCAGACAGGACGCATGGGAAACCCTTGCAGAAGATCCCAAGTTCTGGTGGGCGGGTGCTGTTGCAGACAGTACACCTTACGCTCATGGCCAGATCCGTGTAACGGTCGGTGGAAGGATCTTCTCCGTTCTGGAGACATTACTGAGATCCGTCGTTGCTGGCGATACTGAACCAGCCGAAACATTGCGTAGGGCTGAAGTAGAGATCCATACGATCATGGAAGCAGCGGGATACGTAGTGAAATAGAATTTATGGGGTAGTGCGCCTAGAAAGGCGCACTACCGCTTGTCAAACAGTTATTGTAGGAAGCAATCATTGAGGTTCCCATGAGTCAAAGAAATCTTTATCGCATAATAGATGACAACTTTAAATACATCGCGATCGCTCCGGTTATTATAGTACTGGTTCTTCTGGTACTCATGCCTGTAGGACGCCTTTTTGCTACGAGTTTCACTGAAGTGAAGTTTGTTTCAGGCGGACTGCTGTTCAATCCCGTTGGATTCATAAATTATCTGACGGCGTTCAAGGATGCGATTGCAGCTCGTGCATTGTTAAACACCACACTGCTCGCACTCATCAGTGTAAGTGTCGAAGTGGTTATAGCTGTGGTATTGGCGTTATCCGTGGGATATATAAAGAGGGGAAACACTTTCTTTCGTACAATCTTCATCTTTCCGATGCTGCTTCCACCTATCGCCATCGGCGTGATGTGGTTGATGATCTATGACTTCAACTATGGTGTGCTGAATTCGGTACTTGCATTTTTTGGGGTCAGGGGACCGGCCTGGCTGGCGAACAACATGCTTGCTTTTCCATCAATCATCATCGTGGACATATGGCACTGGACCTCCTTCGTGTTTCTCATTGTTCTTGCAGGAGTGGAAACACTGCCGCATGAATTGTCGGAATCAGGAAGAATCGATGGTGCCACCGAATTACAGATTATACGGAAGATTCAGTTGCCGATCCTTCGTCCGATCATCATGACTGCGATTGTGACGAGGACGATCTTCGCATTCAAAGTGTATGAACAGATCTATTTACTCACTGATGGCGGACCGGGCAACCGAACTGAGGTGATCAGTTCCTACATCATGCGTGTCTACTTCAACGAGAACCGTATGGGCTATGCATCCGCATTGTCGGTGCTTACACTCATCTTTATTGCAGCCCTTGTACTGTTCTTCTATCAACTGCAGAAACGTGTGTTCAACGAACGGGGAGGAAAAGCTTGAAAAAATTGTCACTTCCAAGGATATTGCTTGTCGCTTTTTTGATTGTAGGCGCTATAGTTACGTTGTTGCCGGTGTTGGTCGTGTTCAGAACATCCTTCCAGTATCCCAGGGACATCATCTCAGGCAGTCTCTTATTTACCCCCACTTTCTATAATTATATTGATACCTTCACTTCGTACCGGTTTGGACGATTGCTGATCAACAGCCTGGTGGCCGCCTCTGGAACTACGGTAATAGTCCTTGCCGTCGCCTCACTCGCTGGTTTCAGCTTGGGCAAGTTCCACTGGGCCAACTGGGCTGTTTCATTAATCTTGGCTTCATTATTGCTTATCCAGATGCTCCCGCCTGTAGTCTTCGCTGGTCCGTTCTATTTGATTACCCGCCAACTGGGGATTTATAATACTCCTTTAGCGCTCATTATGGCTTATCTGGTGCTCCAGTTGCCGCTTTCGGTGCTAATTCTCAGACAATTTGCGATGGCCGTTCCCAACGAGATCCTCGAGGCTGCCCATATCGACGGGGCATCCAACCAGATGATATTCTCTTCCATCAGCCTGCCGCTCATGGTGCCGGGAATCGCCACCGCCGGTCTTCTTTCATTCGTCTTTAGCTGGAACGACTTCATGTTCGCGGTGACCCTCACCAGTACGACTAAATCGATGACCATACCTGTTGGAATAGCAAACTTCTCCCAGGACTTCCAGGTCTTGTATGGGAATATATCTGTTGCAGCTGCGTTTGCCGCTATACCAGGTTTTTTGATGGTCATTTTCGCCCAACGGTATGTCACACGTGGGCTTACAATAGGAGCAATAAAAGGATGAAGGGAGTTTCTTGTCATGAGTGATGCAAATAATAACAATAGTATAGATCAACCAAACATTCTCCATTTCTTCGTCGATCAGATGCGCTTCGATACCATTCGGGCACTGGGGAACATGAATATTAAAACCCCCGCACTTGATCGCCTAGCAGCACAGGGATGTACTTTCGAAAATGCCTACAGTCCCAGTCCCGTGTGTATCCCTGCACGTGCCAGCATGATTTATGGTCAGTATCCTCACCGCACCAATTGTTACGAGAACAACTTCCCGATGCCCACCGACGGGAGAAAGAGTTTCATGGATGTCTTGACCGATGCGGGATACAGGACTCATGGGGTGGGTAAATGTCATTTTACACCCAATCCGCTTGCACTGCGGGGATTCCAGACACGCGAAACCCAAGAGGAATTGCCCAGTCATCCCGACAATGACGACTACCTTAAATACCTCAAACTCAATGGACTGGGATATGTCATTGATCCCCATGGTGTAAGGGGTGAGATGTATTATATTCCGCAGGTCTCTCAGATTCCACCAGAGCACCATCCTACAAAATGGGTGGCCGACAGGTCGATCGCATTCCTTGATGAGCACGAACGGCATGATGCACCATGGTATTTATTCGCAAGTTTTATACACCCCCATCCACCATTCTCCCCACCCACCCCATGGCACAAGATGTACGGTATAGAGGATGTGCCTCTACCCAACATTCCCTTCCAGTATGAGCATATGCTGTCGTATGTGAATCGCGCGCAAAATCGCTATAAATACAAGGATCAGGGGGTCGACTTCAACCTGATCCGCATGATCCGTGCCTACTACTATTCCTGCATCTCGTACATAGACCATCAGATAGGTAGGATTCTCGAAATACTTGACCGGAAGGGATCGACTCAGCATACCTTGATTATTTTCACCTCCGACCATGGCGAATATCTGGGGGACTACAACAGTTTTGGAAAAAGAGGGATGCATGATGCGGCAGCCCGCATCCCCATGATCCTTTCTCAACCCGGCAAGTTTGACGGGGGAAAGATCGTAGATGCGCCTGTATCGCTGGTGGACCTTGCTCCGACCATCTTCGCCTCCATCGGAAGTGATGTGGAGTGCCCTGTGGCTCGCACAATGGACGGTATTCCGCTGCAATCAGTTGTTGATGGCACAGCTGGGCGCGAGGTCGTATTCAGCCAGCTCGCATACGTTGAGCAGGCGGATGGAACCAGCGGAGATAAGTTTTTCGCCAACGAAGCAGTGACGTCCGAACAACGGGCTGCAAGCTCTTCCTACATGGTCGTATCAAAGGATCATAAATATGTCTACAGCGCTTTGGACGATAAGGAATTTTTCTTCGATAAGCAGATTGATCCCAACGAGACGAGGAACCGGATTCATTCAGCCAAGTACCGGGAACACATCACAGCCTTGAAGAAAGCTCTTATCGGACACTTGGTTGCGGGAGGAGAAACTGACGGAATCCTCGACGGCGACTGGGTGCGCTACCCACCAAAGAAGCTTTCTGAGGATCCCGATTACGGTTTGTTACACCAAGACCAGATGTGGACTATGGGAGATTGAAATAAGAGGATATCAAAAGCGCAGGTCATCCGTTTGCCCAAGATGATGACGGATGACTCTTGAAAGTCACTCCTGCTGCTCTTTCCTCCATTGGGACGGACGCTTACCGGTCACATGCTTGAAGACTCTGGAGAAATGGTACTGGTCGATGAATCCGAATCGTTCTGCAATAAATCTTAGAGGAGTGGTGTTGAAGAGCATCTCCTTCTTTGCCTCCTCGATCTTGCATCGTAGCAAATATTGGTAAGGAGATATTTTTTCAGCTTTGGCAAAATTGCGTTGGAACGTAGATAAGGGAATTTTCATCTCCTTCGCAATATCCTCTATTGAGGCCTTATCATATAACCTGTTTTTGATGGTTGCTTTTGCCTGCTCGATGAACGTTGGTGAGCGGTGGAGCTCGAGGAAAAGGTGTTTGCTATTCACCAATCTCGCAACCAGCAGGACAATCGTTGACCCCAGCACCCGTTGCGCATCCTCCGAAAAAGATTTGCTTGCTTCCATCAATTGTTGGAAAAGATCGATAATTTCGGATTTCAGTCCGATCTCAGTTATTGGCCCAATTTCGTCTATGGCCGTGCACACTTTTCTTTCGGCTAATGATTTTCCGGAAAAGGAGACATAGTAGAGGAATACGTCTTCCATACCATCAAGACTGAATCGATATCGAATGCCTGGTGGAAACAACGTGACAAACCCTGGCTGAAGCCTATGAGAACTGCTTCCGTCCAATTCTAAACACAGCTGTCCTCTTACCAAATATGCCAAAAGCCAGTCTCCGGTAACCCGATCATTTCCGACAAATGGGGCATGGTTCTGTTTTGATGAGGGTGCGGCTTTATCTGCATCTGCATCGGTAATTTCTTCACAACCTACCGACGTACAGATAATACCCAAAGATTCCTTGGATACGGGGATCATCACCTGTCTAAATATCGAATGTGTAAACATATCAGGTTCTAATAGTAGTATCAGAAAGAATATCGGTCAAGCGCTCATTTTCTGCCGCCCGGCGCCAGGAGCATCAGGAAACATCACAATGTACCTGGGCAGTAAATAAAGCAATTCGTGATAAGTTCCCGTCACTGCAGCCTATTATTGCGTCCGGACATATGATTCAACAGGGAAAGCGGGTATCTGGGGATGAGTGGATGTCTGGAGACAGCCTTGGAGGGAGCGCTGAGGTGGTGCGTGCTCCGTATCAAGGTCAAGTAATACCCCTTGCCGTACAGAAGGGATGATCTATCCAGCTGAGCATGGCCCCCAGGCTATCGCAATCTGTGAAGTCGGTCCCCGCTCAACGGATATCTCCTGTTGCGTCAGTATGATTACAAACTGAACAGCCCATAGGGTCCCTGCTGGCACTGTGGACTGCAAGTATGAGCTGTTCTACCTGCACATCGTTCCTGAGACGCTTCTTGAATCTGTCAGTAGCACTATCCAATTACGAGATACCTGAAGTACCCGGCATATCACCTATATAGGATGATCCACCTCAGATGGACTTGTAGGCGCATGCATTGCTGTGTCCTCTTTGGGAAGAACGCGGTTGCTTTTTTCATATGTCCCGCTCCAACCGGGCTGCCCAAATTGCTGGGGTGAGAGTGCTACTGCATCGGCAGCCACTGAAACTCCTGCACATCAAGATTGGTTAACCCCAGTTCTCTTGCTTTATCTATAACCGATTTGTATTCATCTTGTGTGACCCGGGCGGTAAGTTCAGGATAATCAAAGGCTTTATATTCAGGCCTGTACTGAGCCATGATGTTCACATAAGTATCCAGAGGCAGGTGCTCGGCAATCCACTCAAGAATCTGCTTTGAGTCTCCTATCTGATTTGGCATGACCAGGTGACGGATCATCAAGCCCCTGTACATAATACCGTCCTCTGCAGGTTTGGCTGTACCGACTTGACGATGCATTTCAAGGAGTGCTTCCTTAGTCTGTTCAGGATAGCTTGCTGCTCCAGCAGAATATGCGGCTGCAATATCGCTGTCAAAGTACTTAAAATCAGGAAGGTAGATATCGACTATACCATCCAACAGCTTCAGAACCTTGAGGCGCTCCCATCCAGAGGTATTGTAGACAATCGGGATTCGTAGTCCTTTTTCAGCTGCAATATCCAAGGCCTTAACAATATGGGCAGCATAATGGGTGGGAGTTACTAGATTTATATTATGACAACCCCGCTGCTGAAGTTCCAGCATGATATTGGCTAGTCTTTCTATACTGATGTCCTGTCCACGTCCCTGATGGCTAATCTGCCAGTTCTGGCAGAATACACATTGTAAATTGCAGTGGGAAAAAAAAATGGTACCTGATCCTCTGGTTCCGACAAGGGGTTGCTCTTCACCGAAATGAGCATGGTGTGATGCGACCCGCAGGGTTTCTCCACGGACACGGCAGAATCCCCTCTCGCCATCGAGGCGGTTCGCTCCGCATTCCCTTGGACATAGCCTGCAGGAATCCATCAAGGCCCAGAGAGCTTCTCCCCGCTTGCTCAGATCTCCTGTTCTGTGCAGTTCCATATAACCGGGTTCATGTTCAGCTTCCTGTATCTCATCAGCCATAGCTGCTTCGTACTCCTTGCTGCCTTCATGAGGGCTGCCTCCTGCATACACAGTTGAGGATATGAACCCTCCAAACAGTATCAGCAGACACGACCATACACCTATGAGTGTATGGCTTTTCATAGTCGACCATTCCATCATACTACCTCCATATTCATTGTGATCATGATAGCAGAACATCCTCCTCCCGATATTATTCAGAAATATTAGTCATCTATATCTCCCGGTGTACTGCCAGGATTGTAAAGCTGCATGCCTTCAATAGTACTGCCGTCAGGCAGGTCCCGAAGAGCCCCAATACCGGCAGCAGAATTACTCCTCCTGTTATCCCTCCCAGCCAGCCTCCAACCAGGTCACTTCCGTATAACAGTCCTGCTGATCTGCTCACATTTCCATGCTTCTTGAGGTACATCTGGTTGGCAAGAGGGTACTGTGCACCTATCAATGTACCGCTGACTAGTGATAGCAGCAGGATGACTGACCTGAAGCTGGTTAGTGCTTCTGGATCCGTCATCAACGGCTGAAACGAAGTGATGAGCAGAGGCAGAATCAAGGCATAACCCATAATCATCATATCCAGCACGATAAAGACCCTTCTATGGTTTTTAATTCTAAACAAGAGAGAGGTTGCAGTAAAAGCACCTACTGCAGAACCCACCATAAATGCAGTAATCAGCAAACCGATCCAGGCAAAGACATATCCATACATGGCTTGAAATGCAAATATCAATGAAAGATCAAATACCATACCGGTAAATCCAGTAGTGCCTACAGTTGCTGATATACCGGAACCGAGGCAGTTTGGTTTTTTGAGCGATGCCGTCAGGATACCGAGGATTATCACAATACACACTAGAATGATGTGCTTTATATCTATACTGCTGAAACCCTGGAACAGCCCTTGAAGCGCTGGAGAAAATACTGCATTCCAGTGCGAGGCTGAGTAGAAGACTCCCACCGGGGTAAAATCTAAGTTCCGTTTTTCCGTATGACCGTGTATGAACTCCTCAAACCAGCCCATCCAGCCGGTGTGAAGTTTGTTGCGAATATGGCGGGGAACAAGTGTCTGGGATGCTAGTCCCCGCTCATGGGCACGACGGGCAAAGATAAACTCATCCATCGTGAAGATATTTTGATCTTCAGAGGCGAGGAAAAGGTTTGAACCCTCTCCGGGAATTACTCGAACATAGGAGAATACATCAGTAACAGTATGATAAATTGAAGCATTAAGGTCTCTCAGGTCCTCATTGAGATATGTGAGAGATCCGGGAACGGAGAACACCAGAATACCCGCATTATTCAGTCTTTGTGATGCAAGATGGTAAAACTCACGGGTAAAGTACCTGTTTGTCTGCAGGTCAGAGGGTTCATTGACTCCGACCAAGATGACATCATAGGTGTTTTCAACAGTCTGCAGGAAGAGCCGACCGTCTATATGCCTGACATCCAGTCGAGGGTCCTTAAGCTCCTGCAGGGTCAGCTGGGTAGGGTATTGCTTCAGTAATGCAATCAATCTAGGATCAAGTTCTGCATAATCAATCCTGCCTATACTTTGGTGTTTGAGTGCTTCATGAATAATACCGCCGGCACCACCACTGAGTATGAGCATATCTGACGGGTTATCATGTGAGAGCAGCGGGATATGAACAAACTCCTCCACGCTTAGGATGTCAGGGATTGGAGCAGTAATTCTGGGGAGTCCATCGAGGAAAAAAGTGTACTGTCCATCCAATTCAACTACCCCGATATTGCTGTAACGTGTATGTTCATAATGTACAATATTCAGGGGGTTCCATTGTGATTCTACCGATCGTTGATGCAGTGTATTAGTGACTCCTCCAAGTACAGCTGTTCCTGCGGCTGCACAAAGCAGGAGTGACACAGCTCCCCATATACGTTCCCTTGTACCTCCTTGACTGAAACGTGGAGCGAGCAGTAAAACACAGATACCTCCGTTAACTACAGCTATTCCTCCGGCCATGTCCCATGCAGTGCCATGGGATAAAAGGATATATGTCCAGGCTGCTCCTCCGATGAACGTTCCAGCAGTTTCAGCAACATAGACTTTACCGACACTGACGGCATCATTATGAGTACAGGACGCATAGATCTTACATCCGTAAGTAAAGAGGGCTCCATGGAGTACACTTACTGGGAGCAGGATGATAAAAGAACTGTATAGGATAGGGGTAATACCGATTGGCTGGGCGATTGAAAAACCAAGAAGTGGGCGCATCATGCGGGATGCATAGATCATTACAGGGAGAGAGATGGAGAACAGGACTGCAAACATTGTGTAGGTGACTAGGGGGTGCGCAGACTTTTCAGCTCTCTTGCCGATGACAAAGCTTCCAAAGGCTTCAAGTATGAGCCAGTTCGCTAGAATGATACCAATTGAGAGTTCATTGCCTGAACTAACAATCAATAGTTCCCGGAGCAGAATCAACTGACCAATAATGCCGCTGATGCCGGTAACTGAAACCGCAGTCATAATACGCCATGATATGGAATTATTTTTTTCAGGTCCGATATAATATCGTGCCATATACTGTGCCCTTGATTCCAGAGAAACACCATCAACGCTGTCTTCTGTTATCAGCTGTTTCTTCAGTATATACTACCTATCTGGTAATTCAATCAATAACGGTTCAAATTGAACAGTACTATGCTTATGCTTCCAACAGCAGAGGTGCGGGATTCGGTCAGACTCAATACCTGGGAGTATGGTGCAATCCTGATGGAACAAAACCCTCACAGATCCCCTGCACCTGTCTCGTTGATAAACACGCTGAGCTGACATACCTTAGGCAGACACAGGTTCCAAGAAACAATACATGGAAACCATCATGCTGGTCGCACCAGCAGTGAACCCAGAAAGCATAAGAAAGGGTGTTAAGACCGGAATAAGCTATGCTTCTGCCAATTCATTCAAAAATGTACCGCAGGTTGATTTCCTTACTCCATCAAACAGAGTAACAACTATGGAATAAAATAACTGGAGTACACTACATTTAGTTAATTAATTAGTAAAAACTTATTGACCGTGAGCGTTGTGAATAGTAATCTTAACTCTATATTATCGTATGGAGGTACGTACATGAAGAAACTAGTACTGTCGCTATTCATGGTGGCATTGCTTGCGTCTCCGCTGTTTGCACGGGGTGCTGCAGAGCAGGCCGCTGATGAGAAAACCACGAACAAGGGCACCCTTGAGATTGCTATGCAGACAGATGCTCGGTCCCTTGATCCCCAGAGGACTAATGACCAGCCCTCAGCCCGGGTGATGAAGCAGATTTATGAGACACTGATGCATCAGACCGAGGATCTTGAGGTCGAATATGGTCTTGCTGAGAACCATGAGATTATCAGCCCCACAGAGATTCAGTTTACCCTGAAGCGGGGGGTTAAGTTTCACAATGGGGAAGAGCTGACTTCCGAAGATGTGAAATACACCTTCGAGCGGATGAGGGAAGTGAATGCTCCTGCGGCATTTTTGGTGGATGCCCTTGATCGGGTAGAGATCATAGATGACTACACCTTTAAGATGCATCTGGAATTTCCCTTCGGACCGTTTATAGCCCATCTGGGCCACCCGGCTACTGCGATCATCAACAAGAAGGCTGTAGATGCAGCGGGTGATGATTACGGACGGAATCCTGTAGGAACAGGACCGTTTAAGTTTGTAGAATGGCGCAGCGGTGACGCAATTGTGCTGGTGAGAAATGATGACTACCACATGGGCCCCGCGGCCAGTGAAAGAATTCGATTCCGCTTTATCGCTGAAGATACCAACCGCGCGATTGCTCTTGAAACCGGAGAGGCGGACATCATCTATGATGTCGGTCCAAACGACTTCGGTGGATTGGTGGATAATCCTGCCCTCACCACCCATCAGACTGTTGGTCTGACCACATTCTACATGGGCTTCAATGCAGAAAAGGCACCCTTTGATGACATTCGGGTTCGCCGGGCAATTAACCTGGCCCTTGATGTTGAACTTGCAACTGAAGTAGCTTTCCAGGGATATGCCTCTGCAGCAAAGGGCCCCCTTGCTCCGACCGTTCTGCATGCAAATCAGGACCTGGACGGTTACGGTTATGATCCTGAAGAGGCTCGCCGTCTTCTTGCAGAAGCTGGATATGCTGACGGTTTTACCACTTCTATATGGACCAATGACAATCCCATCCGTATCCGTTATGGTGAGATCTTCCAGGAGCAGCTTGCCCAGGTCGGCATAACCACACGCATAGAGATCATGGAATTTGCTCCCTATCTCGACCGAACTGCCCAGGGTGAGCATGACCTGTTCATGCTTGGTTGGGTTGCTGTAACCGGTGATGCAGACTACGGTCTCTACTCGCTGTTCCACAGCACACAGTTTGGGGATGCTGGAAACCGGACCTTCTGGAAAAACGAAGAGGTTGACCGGCTCCTTGACCTTGGTAAGGTAAGCCAGGATCCTGAAGAGCGAAGCCAAGCCTATGCTCGTGCTCAGGAGATCATCTTCGAAGAAGCTCCCTGGGTATTCCTTGCATTCAGGGATGACTTAAACGCTACCCGTGCATGGGTTGAAGGATTCATCCCCCATGCCGCTGGACATCATATCCTTTATTCGGTATATAACAAGTAATCATATTACTTGATCAAACCGTATAATCTGGTTTCACCGTCTGCTCTTTTAGTAGGGCAGGCGGTGTTGCCGTTCTATACTACTCTTGTTATAAAGGGACATTATGCATAGGTATATTATCCGTCGTATGTTGATGCTCATCCCGGTCATGCTGGGTGTATCGTTTATTGTATTTACTATCATGTTCTTTACACCCGGGGATCCTGCAAGGATCCTTCTGGGAGAACGGGCGCCTGCTGCAGAGATAGCAGCATTGAGGACCCAGATGGGCCTCGATGATTCGTTTTTAGTGCAATTTTTTAACTTTGTAAGAAATGCACTGAGAGGGGATCTCGGCCGTTCCCTGGTGACCCGGAGACCGGTTGCGGAGGAGCTCTTCGCCCGGTTTCCTGCAACACTGCAGCTTGCTGCTACGGCTGTGGTGATAGCCGTAGCAATAGGCATACCTGTTGGGATCATCTCAGCCATCAGGCAGTATTCGCTCTTTGACGGGACTGCCATGACCATTGCCCTTATTGGGGTATCGATGCCGAACTTCTGGCAGGGGCTCATGATGATCCTATTATTCTCGGTATATCTGGGGTGGCTGCCCTCAAGCGGGATAGGAACCTTTGCCCATTTGATCATGCCGGCTATCACCATCGGAACCAGCTCTGCAGCCCTGATCACTAGGATGACCCGATCCAGTATGCTGGAGGTCATCCGGCAGGATTTCATCCGAACAGCCCGGGCTAAGGGCCTTGATGAGAGGGTTGTCATAAATCGGCATGCCTTGAAGAATGCCCTGATTCCCGTGATCACAGTGATCGGGCTTCAGTTTGGGTATCTCCTCGGCGGTGCCGTACTAACAGAGACAGTTTTTGCCTGGCCGGGAGTCGGTCGGCTCATGGTGGATGCCATACGTCAGAAGGACTTTCCCATGGTTCAGGGAGGAGTACTGCTGCTGGCCCTCGCTTTCAGCGCGGTAAACCTGATCGTCGATATTCTCTATGCCTACATTGATCCCCGGATCAAGGCGCAGTACAAGTAGTCGGAGCGTAATCAATGGATAAAGAAAAGGATAAGGAACTGCAGCCCTCTCATCCAGAGTCGGGTTATGCCATAGAGGGAGCAAGTGAACAGGCAAGTGTAGTCGATGGTGCACCCCACAGTGAGCCGGTTGGTCGGAAGGAACCGAAACAACGGGGTCAATGGGCCGAGGTATGGCGCCGGCTTAAGCGTAACCGGATGGCTATGTTCGGCTTTGCTGTGATCCTGATCATCGTGCTGACAGCAATTTTTGCCGATGTCATTGCCCCCTACAGCTTTCGGGAGCAGAATCTGCGCCGTATCGCAGAATCCCCAAGCATGGACCATCTGCTCGGGACAGATGAACTCGGACGGGATATCTTCAGCCGGATTATCTACGGTACCAGGATATCCCTTCAGGTCGGATTTGTCGCCGTAAGTATCTCGGTAATAGCCGGGGGATTTCTCGGTGCTCTCGCCGGATATTACGGGAACAAGCTCGATAATGTGATCATGAGGTTTATGGATATCCTCCTGGCAATTCCCTCAATCCTGCTGGCCATAGCGATTGTGAGTGCCTTCGGAGGCGGATTGGTCAACGTCATGATAGCCGTCGGTATCAGTTCGATCCCGGTATATGCCAGGATTGTGAAGGCCTCGGTCATGTCCATCAAGGAACAGGAATTCATCGAGGCGGCCCGGGCTGTGGGAGCTCGGGACCTTCGCATTATATTTAAGCATGTATTGCCCAACGCCATGGCACCAATTATTGTCCAGGGAACCATTGGTGTGGCCAATGCTATCCTTTCTGCTGCAGGTCTGAGTTTCATCGGTCTGGGGATCCAGCCGCCAACCCCTGAATGGGGGGCAATGCTCTCCGGAGGGCGCATGTTTATCAGGACGGCACCGCATATTGCGACCTTTCCCGGTGTGGCAATTATGATCACCATATTTGCACTGAACCTGCTGGGTGACGGATTGCGGGATGCACTCGATCCACGGCTGAAGCAGTAGGGAGGAGGGCAGTACTATGTCAGAAAACTTACTTGAAATACGAGATCTGAATGTAGAATACCGTACCGATGAGGGCATCGTTCATGCGGTGTCCAATATGAATCTCACCATACAGAAAGGTGAAACCCTTGGGCTTGTGGGCGAGACCGGTGCAGGTAAAACGACCACCGCACTTTCAATCATACAGTTGGTACCGAACCCGCCGGGTAAGATAACCGGCGGTGAGATCCTCTTTAAAAACAATGATCTGCTCAAGAAGAAACAGGATCAGATGCGGCGGATTCGGGGTAATAAGATTTCCATGATCTTTCAGGATCCCATGACCTCCCTGAATCCTGTAATGCCCGTGGGATGCCAAATTGAAGAGGCGATCATCCTGCATCAGAGGGTTGGAAAAAAGGAAGCACAGAAGCAGTCAGCGAAGATGCTCCGTCTGGTGGGTATTCCTGAAAATCGCGGTGGTGACTATCCCCATGAGTTCAGCGGCGGTATGCGCCAGCGTGTAGGGATCGCCATGGCCCTCTCCTGTAATCCCGAACTCCTGATAGCTGATGAGCCCACCACAGCTCTGGATGTGACCATCCAGGCTCAGGTGCTGGATTTGATGCAGTCCCTCAGAAAGGAATTCGGTACCGCTATGATGCTTATCACCCATGACCTGGGTATAGTCGCTGAAGTCTGCGACCATGTTGCCATCATGTATGCAGGTTCTGTGATTGAGTATGCTGACGTGGAACAGCTCTTTACCGATCCGAAGCATCCCTACACCAAGGGACTATTTGGATCGATCCCCAGCCTGGACGAGGAGGTGGAGCGGCTGACCCCTATTATGGGTTTGATGCCTGATCCCACCGACCTGCCCCCGGGATGCAGGTTTCATCCCAGATGTCCTAAGGCAAAGGATATCTGTTCCCAGCGGGTACCGGAATCGGTCGAAGTTGCTCAGGGACACCAGGTGAGCTGCATGATTTATGCGGGCCTGGTGCCCGGGTATGAGGAATAGTTTATGGAACATGTATTGGAAGTACGAAACCTGCACAAGGATTTTCATACCAAGAAAGGACTTCTGAAGGCAGTAAACAACATCAGCCTTTACATTTCCCGGGGAGAGACCCTTGGGATTGTGGGGGAGAGCGGCTGCGGAAAGTCCACCACTGGAAGGGCTGTATTGCGTCTGGTGGAGCCCACCGCTGGAGAAGTCCTTTTTGAGGGAAAGAGCATTCTGGAACTCAAGCCCGCACAGATGCGTAATATGCGTCGGGATATGCAGATTATTTTTCAGGATCCCTTCGCCTCTCTTGACCCGCGTATCAGCATCAGTGAGATTATCGCTGAACCCCTTCGGGTATTCAACCTGTATAAGAAACAGGGCGGGGAGCGCCGGGTAGCCGAACTTATGGACCTGGTGGGTCTGAGCAAGCGTCTTGTGAACACCTTCCCCCATGAGCTTGACGGGGGACGTCGCCAGCGGGTTGGGGTAGCCAGGGCACTTGCACTGGACCCGAAGTTCATAGTCTGCGATGAGCCGGTGAGCGCCCTTGATGTATCCATTCAGGCCCAGATACTTAATCTCCTCCAGGATATCCAGCAGCGGCTGGGGCTGACCTATATGTTTATCAGTCATGATCTAAACGTAGTGAAACACGTGAGCAACCGGGTAGCGGTGATGTATCTGGGTAAGATTGTTGAGACCACCACCAGCCACAACATTTTTACCAATCCCCAGCATCCCTATACCAAGGCGCTGCTTTCGGCTATACCAATCCCAAAGGTAGGGCAGAAACGCCAGCGGATTCTTCTGGAAGGAGATGTGCCGAGTCCTGTCAATCCACCCTCGGGTTGTATCTTCTCTGCCCGATGTCCCTATGTGATGGAGAAGTGCAGGCAGCAGGAGCCCCCAATGGTTGAGCCGGCGCCGGAACATACCGTAAGCTGCTATCTGGTGAGTGATGAGATGGGTTAATGCTCCTCTTCAAACAGGGGAAGTTGAAGAAATGTAACCAGAGAAGCCGCAATGGTATGGATCCGGTCCACCTTGCGGCTCTGTTCTGTATAGATGAGCACCCGTCGTCCATCGGACAATCGCAGTTCCAGTCTGGCAGTCTTTTTTGAGAAGAAATTGCCCATCCGCTCCTGTCCTGCATGCCAGGATTGACGGGAGAGCTCGCTGTTGACCTGGTGCTGAGCTGCGGTGATACCAATGGCCTCCACCATGCTGATATCCCAGCTACTCCGCTTGAGAAAGGGAAAGACCCCAATAGAAGAAATGATCTGCCCCTGGTCAAGGGAAAACACCCAGGACTCCTGATACAGAGCTGAGACCAGTGTTATCAGGGCGATTACAACGGCCGGCCAGATAACTTCTCCCCCCTGAAATGCGACTCCCAGAAACAGGGCTGTCACTGCCAGAAAGAATATCCTCCAGAACAAAGAAAACCGGAGTTCTACATGTGTGTCAGATACCCTGTGCAGGGAAAATTGGTACATAGCTGCATCATACCTGTCGGTGAACTGAACGCCAACCCTATTGCCGGATTCTGGCCATAAGAAACTCATCGGCATATGCACCGTTTTTCACAGCAGAGAGTCTTCTTACCCCCTCCTGCTCAAAACCGAACGTGCTGTAGAGTTTAATTGCTGAACTATTGTCAGTGAATACGGTGAGTTCCAGGCGTATAAGCTTGAGCCAGTTGTCTGCCAGGTTGATTATTGCATTCATCAGGGCAGTTCCTACTCCCATCTGCTGATAATCGCGGTGCACCATGAGGCCGAGACAGCCGCTGTGCCGTTTTCTGGGCATTGAATAAACAGAGAGCACACCTGTACCGATAACAAGCCCCTCTTCAAGCGTAACCGCTGTAAACATGTGATCGTTATCAGAGAGCCCCGCAAGATAATCCAAGCTCTTCTGCAGCCGTTCAGAGGGGATACCGAGAATGCTCTCAAATACTCCGGGCATAATTCTCAGTGCGTGAATCCCGGCATAGTCCTCCGGCCGCACCGGCCTGATCTCATAATCCACCATACACCAGTAACCTCCCTTGCTTTTTCGTGCAAGTAGTATATTCCAACCATGCAGCAGAAGCCAAGAGTGCTTGTATCCCGCTGCATTGACACTATGGAGGGGAGATGAAATGATTGCGTGTAAGATGTAAAAAAGGAAGTGAGTATGAAACAGATTCGTTTGGGTGGAACCGGTCTACAGGTTTCGGAATTGTGTCTTGGCATGATGGGGTTTGGGGATCCGAACTGGAGACCTTGGATACTGGATGAACAGCAGTCAAGACCTTTTGTTAAAAAGGCTGTAGAATCAGGAATAACATTCTTTGATACCGCTGATGTATACTCTCTCGGGGTAAGTGAAGAGGTGACCGGTAAGCTGCTTCGGGAGATGTTTTCCAACAGAGATGATTATGTCATAGCCTCGAAAGTATTCGGGCGCATGGGTTCCGGAGCAAATCAGGCAGGTCTTTCCCGGAGTCATATTATGGATGCAGTGGACGCCTCTCTGGAAAGACTTGGGGTCGACCATATTGATCTATACCAGATCCACCGTTTTGACCCGGAGACACCAATTGAAGAGACCATGGAGGCTCTCCATGATTGCGTCCGGTCAGGTAAGGTGCGGTATCTCGGTTCATCTACGATGGAGACATGGCGGTTTGCGCTTATGCAGGAATGTGCCCGGGCGCATAACTGGACTCCCTTTGTGTGCATGCAGAACAACCTCAACTTGCTCTATCGCGAGGAAGAGCGAGAAATGCTTCCCTATTGTGACGACCAGGATATTGGCGTCATTACCTGGAGCCCCTTGGCCAGGGGGCGGTTATCCCGTCCTGCCAATGAAGCCCGAGTCAGTTCGAGCGGACGTCAGGATGCGTTACTGGATGAAGC
>SKJE01000044.1 GCA_007116075.1 Spirochaetia bacterium | reverse complement strand
ATCAAAGGCGGGGTTGATGGAGAACATGATTACGTCTATCAATCCGGTATCAGCAGCGCTCCGGGAGACCCGGGGGTTGTGGCTGCTCATACCGAGACATCGGGCTTTTCCCGCTTTCTTGAGCTGCTGGGCAAGTTCCATGAATTCCCCGGTGAGCACCCTCTGTGCATCCTCCGGTTCATCCACATAGTGGAGCATCATCACATCCACGTAGTCAGTTTCAAGACGTCTGAGCAGGTCATGGAAATCCTTCCGGCAGACCTCCGGATCCCTGCTTCGGGTATACTGTCCGTCCTGGAGGCTCACCCCCAGATGTCCGGCTATGACAACCTTCTCCCTCAATCCCTTCCATGCATGACCCATCTTGTCCCGGGAATCCCGTTCGGGCATAAAAAAGTCAAAATAGGTGATTCCTCCGTCAACTGCCGAAGCGATGATGGCATCGACGGTTCTCTGGCTGTTTGAGACTACATGTTCAGTGCCGAAACCTATTTCACCGACGGTGATGCCGGTCCTGCCGAGGGTTCTCTGTTTCATCTGCTGCTCCTTACTAAGGGATCATATGTCATAGTACCAGTGTACCCGCAGGAGGGCAACTGTGAAGTTTCCAATCCCTGACTAGGTGGATACCACCGACCTTCTGTAGAGGGATCTCCCGCCGTCGGCGGTGATATTCTGTCCGCATACATACCCGGATAAGTCCGATGCCAGAAACAGGGCGATTTTGGCTATATCCTCAGGACGGGCAATTCTGCCCATGGGAATCTGCGCATTGAGACTGGCATTGGTCTCGGGTGTATCTGGATACTTCCTCCTCAGCAGGGGAGTGTCAACCAGTCCCGGGGAGATCATGTTTGCCCTGATGCCCTTAGGCAGCAGGTCGTAGTTGATCCGTGCCATCATGCCCTGGAGGGCTGCCTTGCTGGCAGGATAATGCATACCCGTGCCGCCTCCGGACAGGGTTGAGACCGATGAGATGAAGATAATGCTTCCGCTGCCGCGCGCTTCCATGGAGCCGATGAGGTGCTTGATCACGTAGAACGCTCCGTCCACGTTGACCGACATGAGTGTCTTCCAGTCTTCAATCTCTGTATCTGCAATTGATGAGGGCTTAACCTCAATTCCGGCATTCAGCACCAGGACATCAGCATGGCCGAAGTCGCTTAAGATATCACAACACGTGCGTTCTACGGCCCGGCTGTCCGATACGCTGCAGGGATAGAACCGACAGGTGCCAGGAACATCGGGATAAGCCTCCAGGATCTCCTGTTGTACCCGGACTCCCCGGGATTCATTGCGGGCGATCATGGCAACATGTGCACCCCGGCTGTAGAAGGCCTCGGCAACAGCCCGTCCGATACCCCGGGTAGCTCCCGTAACTACCATCACTTTACCAGCCACATGTAAACTTGTATCCATCCGATACCTCCTGTGGAAACGCTGAAGAGCACCCTGCCGTACCGGCAGGGTGCAGGAAAAAGATAAGCTGTCGGAGTCTTCTATGTATCTGTCGCTATCCCCTGAATCTCGGCTCAATAACACCGGCAAAGGAGTCCCGTATTCTGTAGAGATCCCCTGATCCAGGGTATTTCCTCTTTTCTGCTTCATCCATCCCGTAGCACCCGGTGGTAACATAGATATCATGGAAGCTCTCACCACCAAAGGCGAGGCATGCTGTTATCGGTACCGGCATGATGATCTCATGGACCTTTCTGCCTTCGGGACTGAACCTGACGATTCTTCCCCCTCCCCACCGGGCGTTCCAGACATACCCTTCTGCATCCACTACGAGTCCGTCGGGCAGCCCCTCCTCCTGGGGAACCTCTGCAAAGATTCGCTTATGTTTCAATGTTCCCCTGTCGCTGTCATAATCATAGGCTAGGATTCTTCCCTTAAACTGTTCGGATACATAGAGCGTATCACCTTCAGGACTGAAACTGATTCCGTTGGCTACTGAGAGTCCGCTGTCCATAAGCTTGAGGGTAAAATGCTCGTCCAGCTGATACAGATTGCCGTCTTCCCGGATATGGTCTACATGGTTCATGGTGCCGGTGACCAGTCTGCCCTGGCGGTCTACAGCCCCATCGTTGAAGGAGAGTTCCGGATGTTCCACCAGGGGATTTGCGATCAGTTCACACGTATTTGATAGAGGATCCCATACTGCGGGACCGGTCTTGGTGACCAGGATGAACCGTCCATTCTCCCTTCTCATGAGGGCGGTAACCGGAAGGGAGATGCTCCATTTCCGTATCTCTGAACCTTCATCAGATTCCCTCAGGCTCCAGATCATGTATGATTCGGTATCAGTCCAGTAGAGCGCCTGCTCTTCAGGTACCCAAAGGGGAGCTTCCCCGATGACGCACCCTGATGATACGACTCGTTCAATCAGTTGTGCCATTCCTGCCTCCACGCATGGTATAGGCTGAATGGTAACATATGCTATAACAGATGTCAATTAGAATTATGAGCTTTTCGTCTTTCCAGATATCAAGATATATCGCCGCAGCAGTAAAAAAGCTGCGGCGGTACCGGCTAGGGTGAAGAAGCTGATGAGGGGGTTAAGTTCCCCGGCACTCCAGACAGCAGGGGAGGGGAGCACCGAATTGTCATAACCTATTATCAGCAGGGCAAAGAGGTTGTTTGCCGTATGGATCCCCGTCGCAGCCTCAATACCCTCTTCTTTGATGGTGATGTACATCAGCAGGGCGCCGTAGGACAGATAGTAGAGCATGATATACACCCCTCCCGCTGGATTGGCCATCTCGGGGTTGCCCTGGTGGGCCAGCAGAAACAGCACCCCCGAAAGGGGGCAGAGCACCCAGGGGGAGGAGAGCCGCTTATGGTGGAGACTCCACCTTCTCAGGTAGGAGCGGAACAGCAGCTCCTCTGAGAGTCCCTGGAGAGGTGATAAGATAAGCACTGCCGGGAGGAAGATGAAAAAGGCCCCGGCGGAGAAGGTGAATTCCAGCTCCCCTGGCAGGACAACAGTTGCTGCAGACAGCAGGGCCAGCCAGATACCCCCTGAGTACAGGGCCCGGGAGAACCGTGGCGGAGGGGTGTCCCGCAGCAGGGAGCCCGGCCGGTCCGGGAGGATTTTCAGGGAAACCAGGGCAATGCCCGCCAGGAGACTGAGAAACCCTACATGGCTCAGGAGGAAGTACCCCAGAGGGGAGGATTCTGGATGGGTGATTGAGAGCTGGGGGAACAGTATGAGAAATACCGGCAGCAGTGCGGAAGTCAGCACACTCCCGAGACCGATCCAGAAAAATATAATGCACAGCAGCCCGAAGGCATAGGAGATATCTCTTCTCGCCATGGCGCATCATACCCGTAAGGGGGGAACCCTGTACAGTATGAAAGGGACTTCATAAACCGGATATTATAGAGTAAGATACGAAGAAGGGGGTGGTGTAAGGATGCCTGATGCCCGGTCTCTGATCGAAAAAATTGATACGCTGCTTCCCCTGCGGCCAGAGGAGGCCCTGGAGTACTGCCGGGAGCTGCGCAGCATTGCCCTGGAGCGCCGGATATATGAACTGCTCATACAGGAGGAGGGACTGCGGGGACGGAGCTATTTTGCAGAGTCCCGGAATCAGGAGGGCAGGAAGTTCCTTTCCCAGGCGGTAACCTGGTACCGTCAGCGACATAAACCGGAACCCGGATCACTCTTGATCAATTCAGTGGGTGCTGATTTTCTCCAGCTGAGCAGGTTTCCTGAGGCCCGGCTCTGGCTTGCTGCTGCGGTACAAAATGCGGTGACCAGCAAGCTCCCCCGGGTACTCTACAAGTCCCTTTACAACCTCGGAAAGGTGGAGCAGCGGTCGGGCAACCTTGCCGCCGCACGGGACTATTTTGAACGGTCCCTTGCAACGGCACATACAGTGCATGAGGCTGTAACCCACCGGGGGGTACTGCTCCAGAGCCTGGCGTCGGTGAGCAGCGGACTAGGGGATCTCCGAAAGACCGAAAAGTACCTGCATGCGGGACAGCAGGAAGCCCTCCGGCTGGGACAGTGGGAACGTTCACTCTCCATGGCCCGGGAGATATCCCGGCAGATGATTGTGCAACGGGAGTATCACCAGGCGAGGGTGCTGCTGTTCCAGTCGATGGAGACCGCCCGGGAACATGGACTGGTCCGGGAGGAGCTGCTGGTGAGCATCTCCCTGGCCCAGGTGCTCTTCCGCCTGGACCAGCGGGGGGTGCTGCTTCAGGTTCTGCTGAGGGGCCAGCGGCTGCTTGAGGAGCATCAGGACCTCCGGGACAGGGAGACAGCAGAGCTGTACAAGTATTTGGCGGTCTCATACGAGAAGATATTCAATGACCAGGATCGCTCCAGTCGGTATTACCAGCTCTATCGGTACTTCAGCGGTCTCAAAGACAGAGGGGATGCTCTATGATACCGGAACTGCTTGCTTCCAAAGATATCTGCCATATTTTTCCCACAGAAGTTGCCGCACGGTTCTGGAGGGACTGGGCAGCCAGGAACATTCCCTCCCGGGTGGTGCGCTCCGACCGGTTTGTCTCCTGGGATATATGGATAGACCGGCAGGTGAACCGGGAGGGGAAAAAGCACCGACCGGACTCCCAGCTCAGGCTCCTGGCTTCCCGGATACTCTGCAGCAGTCTGGACTTTGAGTACCTCATCCCCCCGGGATCAGGGACGGAGACCGAGCAGTTCATCAGCCTGGTGGCTGCCTTGCTGGTGAAGCTCCACGAGCTGTCAGGGAAAACACTCCCCCCGCCCCTTGCCCGGGATATCAGGAGGCTGGAGGCAGGTTACCGGGAGCTGCTGGAACGCTCGAACCGGTATGAGCCTGCCTTCATCCAGGATGATATTACCTGGGAAGAGCCCTTCCTGGCTCTCTGGTTTCCTGAAATCATCCAGGGATACGATCCCCTGATCCGTCGTCTCAGGGAGCATAAAGGGGTGAGGTGTGTCGGTGCAGAAGACCTTGCTGAACTGGGAGGTGATCCACAGCCTGATCTGAAGGTGTTCCCCGACAGCCTGGAGGAGGCTTCCTCCCTGCTGGGACAGATTGAGCAGCTGCTGCACAGCGGTATCTCCGTAGATGCAGTCTGTATTACCGCAGGAGATTATGACCGGTGGCGGGACCATCTCACCCACGAAGCCGCCCTCCGGGGGATTCCCCTCTCCTTCAGGCAGGGAGGAGTCCTGGGAGCATATGCACCGGGAAGGTTCTTTCGGTCCCTCAGCCGGTGTGCAGCCCAGAACTGGCCCCTGGAGGAGACAAAGACCCTGCTGCTTGACCGGGGATGCCGGTGGAAGTACCAGGATGTTTTTGAACGTATAGCCCTGACGGGAATAAAGCGACGATGCATCAGCGGCGGTGCAGGCCAGTGGAGCCGGGCCCTCAGCCTGGAGGGAGACCAGGAGGCGCTCAAGCTATGGAAGCGCCTTACCTCCCATGTCAGGAAAGTAGTCTCTGCAGCCGGGCCGGAAGAACTGCGGGAGAGTTTTTTCGGTTTTCTGGATCTCTGGCTCCAGCGGGATAATCCGGAACATGATGAATACGCACAGGTTTTTGATTACTGCCTGGACCGCCTTTCCGGACTGTGCGGTACTGCGGAGGAACTCGGCCTTGACCGGATAGAGGGCCTCTATTCCCTCTGGATGAGGGACCTCCAGCAGACCCGCTATGTTCCCCAGGAGGAGTCACCGGGTATTCCGGTATATCCCTACGGACTCTCGGCCGGCATGTTTCCGAAGTACCATGCTGTGGTGGGGCTGAGCCAGGATGCCTGCAGTATTGTTTCCGGCGATATCCCCTTCTTCAGTGATGCAGCGCTCTCACGACTGGGCCTAGGGGAGGATGACCGCAGCGCAGAGGTCCTGGGTCTCACAGAACTGGGAGGGAACCAGGTAGAACTAACCGCTTCCTGGGAGGGATTCTCCGGTCCGGCCATGGTCCCGGTCCAGTTGGTATCAAGGGCTGTTGACGCCAGTAGGGAGGGCAGGGATGCCTATGAACTCGAGCGTTCCTGGTGGGCCTGTTCAGAGGGAGGGGAGGACTATTATCCCATGCAGAGAGAAGGGTTTTCCTACGCACAGGTTACCCACCTGGCTCCCAGGGAAGGGGAGCTGTTTGATGCTCCCCTTGGTGACCGGAAGGCCCATGCCCAGCTGCTCGAAGGACGGTTTTTTACTGCCCATCCCGGTATGGTATCTGTAACCTCCTATTCCATAGATACCTTCACCAAGTGCCGCTTCTCCTGGGTCTTCGGGTTTCTGCTGAAACTGGAAGAGTTTGATTTCTCCCCGGGATTTATTGATCCCCGGGAGGAGGGGACTCTCATGCACGCATGCCTCCAGGAATTCTACACCCGGGCGGTGGGTATCGGCAGGAGCTTCACGGGAGAACGGATGGATGCATATCTCCGGGAGATGAAGGAGATTATCGACCAGGTGCTCAGCCGTGCCGGGAACAGGGATGTATGGCTTATTCCAGGAGTGCTTCACCAGCTGAAGGTGCGGTTCCAGCCGATGATGGAGCAGTTTTTTAAAAAAGAGCAGGAACTGTTCGACCGATGGATCTGCAGCGGACT
>SKJE01000035.1 GCA_007116075.1 Spirochaetia bacterium | reverse complement strand
TCACGAGCATGGACATGCAGGTCCGAGGGATCTTTGATGCTAAAGTTAATGGAGGATATCTCGACTCCCTGAATCTCCCCCAGCTCATCCAGGATCAGGGCAAGTCCGCCGGTACCGTCAAGGATACTGATTTCAACAGAAAGCCGCTGGGTAACCCGCTGGCCCGCCAGGTACCGCTCACCATCCCGCCAGATATACTCAGGACTCACTGAAAGCTGCTGGAGGGTAACCTGATCATCAGGAATACCATGCCCCTGCAGCAGGACCGCGATATGGTTCATCCGCTGGTTTACAGCCCGCTGGGCCTCTCGGGTTGACTCATCAAGGTGGCTGTACCCTACAGAGAATTGTGCCCAGTCCGGAGTTCCGGACACCTCGCCGGTCCCCGAGACACTGATGGTCCTGGGCTCCCGGTTCTGTTCCTGCAGTGCATCAGTGGCACATCCGGTTAGGAACAATGCCGCAGCAGCTACTGCAACGATAAGAATCATTTGCTTTTTCATGCTGTAAGGATATGCCACTCCCCCCGTCGGGTCAAGTATGAAAGATATCCCGCAATTCTCGGATCCTTGGAGCATGAGCCCCCTCCCAGTAGAACTGCCCGCAGCCGGAACATTGATAAAAGGCCTTACAGTTGCGGCGGGTATAGTATGGTACCCGGGAAGCTGCATACGCCCTGCTTACCGGCTCCATGGGGGCATTGCAATGTGAACAGCGGGACTGTTTGGGTTCAAGGCGCCTAAGACCGTAGCGGGAAGCAACCTCCCGGAGCTGCTGCCGGGGCATCTGGGACCGGATCCAGTAGCCGTATCGGATTCTGCGTCTCTTTAACAGTCCCCTGTCACGGGTGAGAACCACCCGCTGCTCTGCTTCTGATATCTCGGCTATTTCCTCATCACGATAATCCCCTCGGTAGGCACAGTCAAATCCGAGAATCCTGAGATACCGTGCAAGCCGTGTCAGGTGAACATCAAGCACAAAGGTCGGGACCCCCGGAGGAATGAGTTCTGAGGATTCCAGCTGAATAACACAGGCATCCCGGACAAGTGCTGATTCATCTACCATCACTCCGGAAACGAGATACCTCCCAATCTCTACATGGGGAATCCCGAAGGACTCGGCAAGATCCTTTACCGTCTGGTGGGACCGGTATTCGGTTCCCAGAAGGGAACTCTCTGTGACGTCCCTTTTCTGGATAAACACCCTCAGCTGCGGGGGAACATCCAGATAGACCATAGCTTACTCCTGGCCCTGTTTCGCCAGGGCTTTTTTCACCACTTCAATATTTTTTACCAGACTCGGCATAGAGCTGTACCGCCTTGCCTTTGTAAACACCTTAAGAGCTTTTTCATTTTCCTTGTAAAACATATGGTAGAGAGCTCCCAAGTTGTTCATTGCGAGATACTGGGTACTGTCATATTCAATAGCCTGACTGAAGGCATCCACCGCATCATCATACTGCTTCAGGATAATGAGCCGGTTTCCCTCATCAAACGCTTCATGCCCCTTCATGACAGAGGAGAAGGACTCAGGAGATGCACATTTCTTAATCCGTCTTTTAAGCATCCGCTCCTCAGCCTCATTTTCAGATAGCTCCAGTGCCTTTCGATACCAGGAAGCGGCATCCTGGGGATGTCCCCACATATAATAGAGATCCCCGAGTACCCTGAACCGGTCGAAGCTTTCTCCAAATTCCTGGAGGTCATTCATCAACAGTTCCTGGGCCTCCTCAAACCTTTTGAGTCCCATAAGGGCTACTCCCAGGTTGTAGCTGTTTCCCTGCACATGAGGTTCCTCATCATATACCTTACGAAGAAACTGCTCTGCCTGCCCATATTGGTTCCGGGCAAGCATATTGAGCCCCTTTTGTTTCCACATTCTCGTTCGTATTCCCATAACATTAACTCCGGCTTGCGTCCTACACACCCTTGCGGGAAACCTTCAGATACTCAACCAGCATGATGATGAGATTGAGATCTGAGGATTTATTCATCGGGTCTAATCCAAGCAGATCCCGAATTTTTTCCATCCTAAAGGATATCGTATTTCGATGAATCTGCAGTTCCTCCGAAGCGGCCTTGATACTCATATTGTTCTGCCGCAATGCTTCAATTGTACTCATGAGCATCCTCTTTGTCGACCGATCAAGAGAGTGATCAATAAAAGAGAACACATGGGAAAAATAGGTACTGGGAATTGCTTCAAAGAAATAGTTCATCACATGGTCGCAAAAAAAGTGCACCTTAAATCCCTGCGTACCCTTTCTCCGGGTGTGGCTCATGAGCCACAGGGTATGACGATAGGCTTCCTGAAACTGCCCCAGCTGATTCTGGTATGTCCCTACATAGCAGGATTCAGGTCTGCTGAGTCCCGCCCTGCTGATATGCTCCAGGGTATCCCGGATATACTCCTCAACCTCTTCACGAAAATGGCTGAAGATGCCCTTGCCGTCCAGCTGCAGGGGTTTAAAGATAAGCAGGTCCTTATCTACTGTGATATACGTCATATGCTGTTTATCATGGAGACTGCTCTTCTTTACCGCTTGAAGCACCTCTAGATTCTGGTCATGAGAGCCCAGTTGATACAGGATAGGCACTCGGAGCATATCCGCGTTATACCCCAGTTTCCCCGCAAAATCATCCAGTTCCCGCACGTCCTGTACATGCTCATAGAGAAGTCTGCTGAAAAACTGGTTTTTTGTATCCTGCCGGCGAACCATGGCTTCCTTGTAATACTCATATTCAACCATAGTTTCCACAGAAGTCTTTATCGCATAGGCGAGGTTCTTTACCTCCCCAGGGTGCCCGGTAATACCCACTACACCTATAACAGCACCATCGTAGGTGATAGGAAGGTTCACCCCAGGCCGCATACCCTCCGGTAGTTCTTTATCTTCTTCGACAAGCTCAATATCCTGGTTATCCCGTACCAGCAGATATGCCCCCTCATGAAAATTCCCGATCCGTTGGGGATCCCTGCTCGCAATAATAGTTCCCTGGTCATCCATGATGTTGATGTTGTAGTCAAGGTGCTCGCTGAGCTTCGTGATGAGCTGCTGGGCCAGTTCAATTCGGATTGACATACGATTTCATTCCTGTATTGATATGTAAATTTGGTAAGCTGAAAAGAATAATACCACGGTTTTGAGAAGTTGAACAGGTCACCGAATTCACGGCATATTCTCAGAATTGACATACCTTGGTGAATTCACGTACACTCCAGCTATGGTAGATATTCTCATCAGGTTCATTCCGGTATTCGGCATCATGGCAATTGGGGCATTCCTGAGAAGCAAAGCACTTCTGTCGGGCAGTATCATTGATGGTATGAAGCTGCTCATCGTCAATCTCGGTCTCCCTGCACTCTTTTTCCTCTCATTTCTCACTGTGGAGATCCGCATCTCCTACGGACTGCTTTTTTTCTCGGTATTCCTATACTGCCTGCTGCTCTTCGGTATTGGTAAGGCCTTAACCCGGACACGAATAGCAAAGGATCACCTTAATAAATTTTTCTTTTCAGGATTTGAATTCGGCATGGTCGGAGTTGCCCTATTCACCAGCCTTTTCGGTGCATCACAACTGCACTATATCGCCCTCATCGGCTTGGGACACGAGCTGTTTATCTGGTTTGTGTATGCTCCTCTGCTTCAGGCCGAAGAGCGGGGTATCCTGGAGTTGAAAAGCATCTTTGCTTCCTTCATCCGCTCCCCGATCATCGTAGCTATCCTTTCGGCACTTGCCCTGAATATATCGGGAGCATATCATCTGTTTGCCGATACTGCTCTCTATGGTCAGGTTGAGGGAATGCTGATCATGCTCGGACAGCTTACCACGCCGCTTATCCTGCTGGCCCTTGGTGCGCAGTTGACGTTTTCCGGTATCTCCTGGAGGGATTCAGCAGCGCTGATCGCTTCAAGGCTGGTCCTGTTGGCGGTTACTGGACCGCTGTTCATGCTGGGGGTGCATCTGCTGCTCTTTCCCCTTGAACCCATGATGATCTATGCCTTTGTGACCTTTCTGATGCTTCCTCCGCCCTACATCATTCCTGTCTTCCTGGGGAATCGACACAAAGAAGAGGCCCTGTTCTATAACAGGACCCTCATTCTCTATACAGTCTGCACCTTGGTGCTCTATCCTCTTGTGATGGTTATTCTCCAATAGTGAGGTCTATTCCCATTCAATGGTTCCCGGGGGCTTTGAGGTGACATCATAGAGCACCCGGTTGACTCCCTCCACCTCATTGATGATCCGGCTGCTGACCCGCTGGAGCAGTTCAGGGGGAAATCGATACCAGTCTGCGGTCATGGCATCTTCGCTTGTCACCGCACGAAGAGAACAGACTTCCTCATAGGTACGTTCATCTCCCTGGACACCCACACTCTTCACTGGAAGCAGGCATACCAGTGCCTGCCAGACATCCTCATAGAGCCCGGCTTGTCGGATTTCATCAATGAAAATCGCATCAGCCTCGCGAAGAGTATCAAGGCGCACCTTGGTCACCTCTCCTACACAGCGCACCCCGAGTCCAGGGCCGGGAAAGGGATGTCTTCCCACTATCTCTTCAGGGAGGCCGAGCTCCCTGCCGAGTTCCCGTACCTCATCCTTAAAGAGTTCCCTCAGGGGCTCCAGAAGGGTGAATCGGAGATCCTCAGGAAGCCCCCCGACATTATGGTGGCTCTTAATAGTGGCCGAAGGACCTCCCGTTGCAGAGACACTCTCGATAACATCCGGATAGAGGGTTCCCTGGGCAAGGAAATCAACAGAGCCCACAGAACGGGCGGCTGTTTCGAAGACTTCAATAAATACCCGGCCGATAATCTTCCGCTTCGTCTCAGGATCCGTTACCCCCTCCAGTTCAGAGAGGAATTCCTGCTGCGCATCCATATATTCCAGCCGCATATTAAAGCTGTCACGAAACACCTTCTGGACAAGGAGATCCTCACCCTTACGAAGGAGTCCGTTATTTACAAAGACACAGACCAGCTGATCTCCCACCGCCCGGTGGATCAGGGCAGCAGTTACGCTTGAGTCGACTCCCCCGCTGAGACCACAGAGTACTTGCTTATCTCCCACAACTTCACGGATCCGCTTCACCTCTAAATCGATGAAGGACTCCATAGTCCAGGTAGAACCGCACCTGCAGATATCATGGACAAAATTGGACAGCAGCCGTACTCCCTGTTCGGTATGCACTACCTCAGGGTGAAACTGTACACCGTAGAACTGTTTTTGTTCATCGGCGAGCACTGCGTACCGGCAGTTCTCCGTCCCTGCCAGGACTGAGAAATTGGCTCCCGGATCAGCAACGGCATCACCGTGACTCATCCATACTAAGCTTCCCTTCTTGATACCCTTCAGCAGTGGTGTGTCAGCAATATCCTGAAGGTGAGCGTATCCGTACTCCCGTCGCCGGGGCCGTTCTACCCGTCCGTCATGCATAACCGTCATTACCTGGAGACCGTAGCAGATACCAAGTACGGGGATGCCTAAAGAGAATATCCCGGGATCAGGTCGGGGGGAGCCTTCACTTACCACACTGGCGGGTCCTCCGCTGAGTATGATACCCCTTGGATGAAATGACTTGATCGATTCAAGGGATGCATTGAAGGGCAGTATCTGGCTGTACACCTGCGCCTCCCGCACCCGTCGGGCAATCAACTGGCTGTACTGTGCCCCGAAATCCAGGACGAGGATCGTCTCCTGCTGTGTCATGGCTACCTCGATATTTGATAATTCAGCGGTTCTTCCGTGATAGTAATATCATGGGGATGTCCTTCAATCAGGCCCGCCTGAGTCGTCCGTACAAAGCGTGAGCTTTGCTGGAGTTCCTCTATAGTAGCACATCCGCAGTATCCCATTCCAGACCGGACCCCCCCCACCAGCTGATGAACATAGGCAGAAAGCGATCCCCGGAAGGGAACCCTGCCCTCAATGCCTTCAGGAACCAGTTTCTCGGCTTCCTGTTCGAACTGCATATACCGGGTCTTACTGCCCCGTTGCATGGCCTTGACTGATCCCATGCCGCGGTGAAGCTTATAGCTTCGGCCCATATAGGTTATCACCTCACCCGGACTTTCAGCTGTTCCGGCAAAGAGGTTTCCTATCATAACCGTGGCTGCCCCACCCGCAAGGGCTTTCACGATATCTCCGCTGAATTTGATGCCCCCGTCGGCAATAACGGGTATATCGTGGCGGGACGCTTCACTGACAACATCCATGACCGCCGACAGCTGGGGCATCCCGACCCCTGAAACAACTCTAGTGGTACAGATTGATCCAGGACCGACGCCGACCTTAACGGCGTCGGCTCCGGCTTCAATCAATGCCCGGGCTCCCTCGGGGGTGACTACATTGCCTGCAACTACATCAATGTCCGGATAATGGTACTTGATAATCCGTACAGTATTGGCAACCATGGTGTTATGACCATGGGCGCTGTCCACTACCAGCAGGTCAACATGCGCATTGATCAGGGCTTCAGCCCGGGGCAGTTCCTTCTCTCCTCCGGAACTCAGTGCAGCGCCGACTCGAAGCCTGCCTGATTCATCCTTGCAGCTGTTGGGAAAGTCCCTGGTCTTTATAATATCCTTGAAGGTAATCAGCCCCTTCAAAACGCCATTATCAT
>SKJE01000168.1 GCA_007116075.1 Spirochaetia bacterium | reverse complement strand
TGAAGGTGCTGGAGCAGACATCACAGCCGGAACAGGAGTCAGTACTGCTGCCCATTAAACCAAGCAGCTGTTCTCTCCTGCACCGGCTGTGATCACCCAGGGCGTGCAGGAGTGGGCTCCTGTTAGTCTGCTGACCAAACCGGTCGGCCAGCAGTACTGCCCGGGAGAGGTCTCCGTCCCTGCCGCACCTGCCGGTCTCCTGAAGATACGCCTCCACTGTCGGAGGTGCAGAAACATGGATCACGCTCCTGATATCCGGCTTGTCCACCCCGAGTCCGTAGGCAGTAGTGGCGCACAGCAGGGCACTGGTATGGCGGAAAAACCATGATTCAAGCTGCTGCTTTTCCGCTTTCGAAAGACCGGCATGGTAGTATCTGATAGAACTGTCTCCCAGTCTGTCCAAAAGCACAGCTGCGATCTCTTCAGTCAGTCTCCGGGTGGGGCAGAAACAGAGTGCCGGCCTGGGTACTCCGGTGTCAGGATGGGCAAGCCGGGTCAGGTCATGGAGCCTGGAGATCGTCGGCATCACTTGGTATGTAATATTCGGCCGGTCAGGATCTCCCCTGACCACATGCATACTGCTGTCCTGGAACAGGTATCTTCTCAGCTTCGGGATCATAGCGGGGGAGGCAGTAGCTGTGAAAGCTGTCACTACGGGGATATGAAGCGCCCTGAGCCTGGATCCCAAGGCCAGATAGCTGGGACGGAAGGACTCCCCCCAGTGAATAACCGTATGGGCCTCATCGATCACTCCATGGAGGATTGAGCATCCTGCGAGCAGGTCAAGCACCCCGGGAGCCTCAAGGGTCTCAGGATTTGTCAGGATGAACCCACCCTGCCCGGAGGGGAGGGAGCTGATTAAGCTGCTGCGCTGCCGTGAGTCCTGCCCGCCCCGGAGCATAATCGAGGGAATTCCGAGCTCATCAAGGCGTCGTTTCTGGTCACCCATGAGGGAGAGCAGGGGGTAGATTGCCAGGGTTATTCCTCCGATAATCTCTGTGGGAAGGGTAAAGCAGAGACTCTTCCCCGCTCCAGTGGGGAGAATGACCATCTGGAACCGTGCAGCCTCCTGCCGGCGCTTGTCCCCAAAATAGCCGAGGGCCTCCAGAATATTGACTGCCACCAGCCGCTGGTAGGGATAGAGATAGGGAATGGCGAATCGTTCTGCTGCAGTACGGGTCAGTATGTCCTCCATATCCCAGGAGAAACTGCCTGCCTTGTGCTTTGATTCACATTGACAGAGCGTTACCCGACTGATATGCTCGGTATAACCCCTCAGGAGGAAAATATTTACATGGAACAACTATCCTACGTGCTGGTAACTCCCTATACGATTGCCAAAAGCAGGACCGGCGGCGTATTGTCGAGACTCCTGTCACGAGTGAATCTTGAATTAGTGGGAGCACAGATGTTCGCTCCTACCGAAGAGTTTGCAAAGGACTATGCTGAATCGGTTTATCAGACTTATGAAGGAGATAATCCCAGGGGACGTATCCATCTCAGGGACTACATTATCAAGTCTTTCTCCCCCAGCGGGGGCAGGCGCCACCGGGTGCTCATGCTTCTGTTTCGCGGAGAGGATGCCTACAGCAAGATCACCGATATCGCCGGACCGCTCTATGATGAAGAGCAGACCCTTGAATCGATTACCGGCGAGACGATTCGGGACACCTATGCGGATTTCTACACATCCCATGAAGACCCCGAACAAGTGCTCTATTATGAACCGGCGGTGCTTGCTCCCCGGTCCCACGGAACTGCGGTAAAGCATCTAAAGATGATTGGTGATTTTATCAAGGATGAGCCTCAAATAATTACCAATATGAAGTACCGGAACCCCGAGAAGATTGAGAAGACTTTGGTGATCATCAAGCCGGACAACTGGCGCTATGCAAGCTCCCGACCGGGTACCATAATTGATATGTTCAGCCGTACAGGCCTTCGTATCATCAGCTGCAAGATCCAGAGGATGACCCTGAACCAGGCCCTGGAATTCTACGGCCCGGTTAAGAAAGTGCTGCTGAAAAAACTCTCTCCCATATATGGACAGCAGGCACGTAAGACCCTGGAGAGGGATTTCAACGTCCAGCTCAGGGATGAGATACAGGATGTGCTTACCAGTACCCTTGGGGAACAGCTTGCCCAAGACCAGTTCTACCAGATCCTGGAGTTTATGTCCGGCAACAGACCCGATACCTGTCCGGTCGAGGAGATGGACTATCCCGGAAAAGTGAAGAGCATGGTGCTCCTCTACGAAGGGGAGGATGCGGTTAAGAAAATCCGAGAGGTGCTGGGTCCGACGGATCCAACAAAGGCTCCAGGAGGAACCGTGCGACGGGAGTTCGGACAGAATATCATGGTCAATACTGCCCATGCATCGGATTCTTCGGAAAATGCTGAGCGGGAAATGCGTATCGTGAAAATCAATGAGAATAACTGCTACGAAGTTATTGCAACTTATCTTCAGGCTCTGGAAAACCACAATTAGTCCCGGGCCTGAAGACGACAAGAGGGGTAAAGAGAACGCTGCCGGCTTACGCTGAGCAGTTTTTTTATGCCCTACCGGAGACTGAATTCGCAGCCGCAGTAATGCTGACGGTACAGTCCCAGTTCCCTGCTGAGCTCTATGCTGCGCTGGTAGCCGTTGGGTTTCTTGAAGTCCATGGGGAGGAATGCTTCATAACGGGATGCTGCGTCGCAGATCTGGCTGAAGGACTTATATGGGCTGATACTCAAGGTCGTTGTAAATTGCGGAATGCCCAGTTCAGAAGCTGCTTCAGCGGTACGGGTGAGGTTGAAGAAAAAACAAGCCCTGCAGCGCGCTTTGCCTTCGGGTTCATCCTCAAGTCCGGAAACCGCTTGAAGCCACTGGTCATGGACCCAGGGAGTTTCATGGAGGGGCAGGTTGTAGTGTGCTCCAAGCTTCCGGACATAGTCCAGGCGCTTGTCGTGTTCATCTCTGGGATAGATATTCGGATTGGACCAGAGGATACTCACCCTGAACCCCTCATCCAGCAGCCGCTCCAGGGAAGCAGAGCCGCAGGGGGCGCAGCAGATATGTACCAGCAGGTCCGTAACAGGTGCTCTATTCATACGTGTAAGTATAGAAATTCACAACAGGTTATACAAGCACCCGCAAAGAGGGCTATGGTCAATTGAAACAATCCTTGATTCAGGGTATTATCCATCCGTTATGGACCAATACGATGTTGTGATTATAGGAAGCGGACCTGCGGGAATGGGAGCAGCCTTTGAACTGGCTGAGAAAGTTCCCCAGGCGGCTATACTGATGATAGATAAGCAGCGATTCTCTACCGGCGGGATGAGAAATGACTGTAAAATGAATTTCACCTATCCCATAGGGTTTCCCCTTGAGTACTGGAGTGAAGCTGAGGCTGTGGAGTACCTGGACAAGGTTTCCGCATTTCTCAGCCCGACTATCCTCAGGAAAAAAAACCTTCAAATCTACCAGGAACGCGCAAAGCGCCTCGATGTCTCTCTCATTGAGGTGGCCCAGACCCATCTCGGAACCGATGGAGGACTGGAGCTGATTAAGAAGTTCCAGGAGGAACTTGCACAGCGGGATGTTGAGCTCTCTCTCTCCGAGGAGATGCTCGCCATTGATCCTGAATCCCGGCAGATTACAACAAACCGGAGAACCATCGCCTACCGAACCCTCCTGATCGCCCCTGGACGTCAGGGTTTCCGTTTTCTTCAGGAGATCATGGATACACTCAGCGTGGGCTATGTGGACAATATTGTCGATATCGGTATCCGGGTTGAGACAAGGATTGAACGGTATCCTATTGTGAAGGACTACTATGATCCGAAGTTCATGTTCCCCGAAAAGGTGCGCACCTTCTGTACCAACAGCGGTAATGCCCATGTGGTGCAGGAGAAATGTGAGACTAGCCACGGGGAGGTCTACTACTCTGTGAACGGTCATGCCTATTCCGCCCAGAAGGGCAAGGAAAACGGTATGACCAATTTTGCAGTACTCAAGACTGTGGGCCTCACGGAGCCCCTTGCCAGCGGCCAGCTTTTTGCAGAGCATCTTGCCCTGCAGGCTATGCTTCTCGGCGGCGGACGGCCGCTGATGCAGCGGGTCGGGGACTTCCGGCTCGGCAAGCGCTCTAAAGCCGGGGATTTTAACCATGATCTCTATGATTTCCCTCCTACCCTCAGGACCTGCTGTCCCGGTGACATCAGCCTGGCCATGCCCGCTCGGATCCTGCGGTATATCTGGAAATCCCTGAAGAACCTGGACACCATCGTTCCCGGAGTACTCCACCCGAGTACCATCATCTATTACCCCGAAATTAAGCTCTATGCAAACAAGCCCCAGTATGCGGACAACCACTTCCGGGTTACCGATTCCATCTTCTTTGCCGGTGACGGAGCCGGAACAAGCAGGGGAATCACCGCAGCCTGGGCCAGCGGTATCAGGGCAAGCAGGGGAATGGTGAACTACCTGTAAAGCATCTTCAGCTGTGGTTCCTCAGAACAGCTTGTAATCCTCAGGGAACCGCCGGTAAGCAGTCTCCATCGGGAAGGAAACAGGCGGTCTCCCGTACCATTGGGCTGCTGTATCACCAGGAGCCCAGGCGCAGGCAGACGGGTCATCGACCGGCTTACTTCTTTCATCTCAATGCTGCTTCCTGATGTACGTACCGCAAAACTCAGCTGTTCACGGGTGTGGATGAGGCCCTTTATGCGCATGCATGAGGGAGCGGCAAAACGGATGAACTGCTCCAGGCCGTTTGAGGTTACCGGATCCAACGGCTCCATGAACAGGACCTTCGGTTTTTCCTGGCCAAGATACCTCAGCTCCGATATCTCCTGGTACCTTGATTGATCAGGAGACATGGAGAGCAGCTTGGGAATGATATCTGGATCACCGGTATGGATGACAGAAGCCCCGGGCTGCAGCTTCCTGAGTGATGGTTCCATCTCCCGGGAGCCGTTAACTACAAAGAGGTCGCTGTATACTGCCTGCTGTTCAATATATCGTATTCCTGAGATCAGCGGTCGCTGCTGGGAATCAAGCACGCAGATCATACCCCTGAATGAGATCTCCGGGAAAGCGTTAAGTTTTTTGAGAAGAACCGGCAGCGATAAGGGTTTTGCAGATCCAGATGTTTCAAGGAACAGTGCATCGCAGCCTTTGCGTCTGAACTCACCGAAGGCCTCCACCAGGAGGTCGATTGATCCGGAGGTAAAACAGTGGGCGCCGGTGAGCTCTGCCGATGCCCTGACAGGGCCTTCGGGCAGGAGTGATGCATCTATGGACGCCGGTCCGGCATCATTGAGGATGACCCCGGCCCTCCTGCACAGGCTTGAATTCAGGAGCGCCGTCAGGAATTGAGTCTTGCCGGCTCCAAAGAACCCAGTGATGATATACAGTGGGATGTGCTTCATGACGACATATCCTTCCAGAGCTCATCTGTTGTGTCAACCGGCAGGGTTGCCCTCGTTCACATCTGATAGTATTCTGTAGCTATGACATACGTTATTAAACATGGTCTGCTCATCGGGCAGGACCGGGTGGTGAAGGCGGATATTCTTGTTTCCAGAAGCAGCATACAGCTGATTGCTCCTGTGATTCGTCCGGAGGATGTGCCCCCGGATACCCGAATCATTGACGCCTCCGGCTGCTTTGTGCTGCCGGGACTTATTGATGCCCATACCCATTACCACCTTGAATCACGGGGGACTGTAACCGCAGACAGCTTTCCCGAAGGGAGCAGGGCAGCCGCCTTCGGCGGGGTGACCACGGTCATCGATTTTGCAGATCACCCGAAAACCCTGAGTCTTAAGGAGTCATCCGAAGAGCGGATCAGCCAGATGAGCCGGGGCATGGCTGTTGATTTTGCCCTTCACCAGGGGGTGTATCGGATGCATGACGGGATTGACAGGGAGCTCAAGGAGCTCTCTGCTTCCGGGGTCACCGCGGTGAAGGTCTTTACCACCTACCGGGATGCGGGGTACCTCATGGAGCCGGAGAGCCTCCGGGAGCTCTTCAGACTCTGCCGAAAGCACCATTTGCTTGTTACAGTCCATGCCGAGGATGACCGGATCATAGAGCAGTGTGCCCGGCGGTATGCCCGGGAGATCTGCCCTCCGGGACTCCACCCGGAACTCAGGCCTGCTGAAGCAGAGGCCCGGGCAGTGGAGTATGTTACTGGACTTGCACGGCAGATGGATATGCCTGTCTATATTGTGCACCTCTCCTCTTCTGCAGGGCTTGAGACGGTACGCCGGGCAAGGAGGCAGGGAACTGCAGTAGCGGTTGAAACCACCCCGCACTATCTGCAGCTTGACCGCACCTGTCTAGAACTCCAGGACGGGGAACTCTACCTGATGACGCCGCCCTTGAGGAGACCCGAGGATAATCGGGAACTCTGGAGTGCGGTCGCCTCCAATGAGATATCAGTAATTGCAACCGATCATTGTGCCTTCACCCCTGAGCAGAAACGACAGAGCAGCGACTGCCGGACCATCCTTCCGGGCATACCCGGAACAGAGGAACTGCTGCCCCTGGTGCATACCTTCGGGGTTGGCACCGGACAGATCAGTATGCAGCAGCTGATATCCCTGCTCAGTGAAGCCCCGGCCAGGCATTTCGGGCTCTATCCGAAGAAGGGTGTGATCAGGGAGGG
>SKJE01000179.1 GCA_007116075.1 Spirochaetia bacterium | reverse complement strand
CTTCTGATTGAGTAGTTTTCATACAAACGGCCATTGACTGTCAGCTAAACCCACCCTACAATAACATGTATGGAGGTATTATATGAAAAGTCGTAATGTATTATTAATTGCTCTTGCTGCTCTCTTGCTGATGCCCATGGCGGTATTTGCAGGCGGTGCACAGGACAGAGCTGATGTGACTGAACTTACTTTCTGGTTTGGGAGGGAGGAATTTGTTCCCCATGACCGGTTTGAACAGTTCCACGCTGAAAATCCGGACATCCGAATCGAATGGGACGTTGTTCCTCTGGAACAGGCCCATACTGACTATATGAGAAACCATGCAGCCGGAAGTGCACCTGATGTTGTACAGATTTTCGGTGAGTTCGTAGCGACCATGGTAGCCCAGGGAACCCTGCTGGATATTTCAGACCACATCGCCGCATGGGAACAGGAAGATCCGGAAGATTTTGCAGACGTTTTTGACATCGCCTTTGATATGACCGCCTATCGTGACGGTATCTGGGGCCTCAATGTCCACTCCGGTCCCTTCTTCCTGGGATACAGGAAAGACTGGATTGAGCAAGCTGGCCTTGAGCCCCCGAAGACCTGGGAGGACATTATTGAGATCAGTCGTGTACTGCAGAGTGACGTGCTCACCGGCGAGCAGTTTGCCTTTGCCCAGCCCGGCGGCGCTCACCATCCCCCCTTCTGGATGAACTCAATCTTTATGTCCATGGGAGGACAGTTTAAGGACACCGGTACGCCGATCATCGATTCCCCCGCAGGACATGCTCTGATCGAATTCTACCAGACCATTGCAGGTGAAGGACTGCAGGATCCTGAGGCAGCATCCTGGGCTTCCGGAGACTTCCGCGGCGCATTCATGGGTGGACGGGCAGCCTTCTATCCTGAAGCTATCAATGTCTTTGCACTTACCCAGCATCAGCTTGAATACGGAGTTGAATGGGATGTTATGGTTCAGCCTCCCCGCGCAGGCGCAGAAGCAGACCATCGGGTAAACTCCTTTGGTTGGCCCTACATGGTGAGCTCTGATACAGAAAACCCTGAAGCGGTTATGAAGGCCCTGCGGTATATCTTTGATCCGGAAATTGTAACCGGCGTTGCCTACAACTACCAGCCTGCCAACCGTGCAAGTGTGCTCGGAAGCGATGAGTACCTGGCATCCCACCCCTATTTCCCGATCCTGCAGGAAAGCTTTGCAGAACAGGCTACCTATCCTACTCACTTGAGAAGCCCTGAACGTAGTGATGTTCTCAACGAGATGAAGCAGGTGGCCCAGACCCAGGTGAACCGCAGCGCAGCTGACATCGCCCGGGAATTCCAGGCGAAACTGGATGCCCTTGACTAGTCTTGAGGCAGTTGACATGTAAAAAGGCTCCCCTTTTGGGGAGCCTTTTTTCTGCAGCCCTCATCATCACAGGGTCTGCATCAGTGTCACAAAGTCCACAGGCGAGCGCTTTTTCTCTGCTTCCATGGCAAGGGTTCTGAATCTGCGGGAGGCAGCCGTGGCACCTGAAATGATGTCAACACCGCTGGCTCGTCCTTCATGCCGCAGCTGCTCGCCAAGTCTCTCGTAAACTTGTTCAAGGACAACTCCCGAAGCCTCTTCCCACCGCCGGGCATAATCGGGATCAGCAGCCTTGCTAGCAGTAACCTCCCCATCAGTACGTTGTATTTCATCGTATGATACTGAAGTGATTGTCTGCCGTTCATAGGTAATTGCAATGGTTCCGATCCATCCCCGCTCATCAGGTTGATCCTCTGCGGTATAGGTAACACGGTCCGGTACCAGCAGCACCGGGCGGGTGTCCCCATCCTTAGCCCGTGGGATGATTGCCTCTGCCAGGCGGTTAAACCAGTCGCTGGAAGCGGTTGCTCCTGTGACGGTATCAACCGGCAGTGTTCCGCTGTCAAGCAGGCGTCCGGCAAGTTCCTCTGCGGCATCAGCCGGGGTAACCCCGGAACGGGACTCCATTAGCCGGGCATACTCCGCATCATCACTCTTGAATCCGCCCTCCCTATGGGCATAATCAAACCGCACCGAAGAAGCTATCCCCTCCTCCACCACAAGCTTCATAAAAGGAGCCCATCCGTTATTGTCGTTGAACTCGGAAAACCCGTAATAGGTGCCGTCCTGAAGTCCCTCAAGCTGCCGTTCTCCGTTTCTGCTGGTGCAGCCGATCAGTGCCGCAGCCAGCAGTATCACCGACAGTACAACGAACAATCGTTTCATACATTCCTCCTGATTTTTTTCTCTTTTGTGTAATTGTATCATGCTATGTTGCAGGAGGATACTCTTCCTCCCGCTGCATAGCTTATCATACAATTATTCAATATTGGCATCAACATACCAAAAACATATTCATAATCACCCCAATAATCCGTTGACAGTTGCCCACTCAAGTTTTATCATATGTAGATAAGACCATACAGGAGGTATTATATGAAGTTTTCAAAAGTATTGATGTTTGTCATGATCATTGCGCTTCTGCCCGTCTACCTGACCGCCGGCGGAGCACAGGATCGAGCCGATGTAACTGAACTGACCATCTGGTTCGGCCGTGAGGAATTTGTTCCCCATGACCGGTTTGAGCAGTTCCATGCAGAAAACCCTGATATCAGGATTGAGTGGGACGTTGTTCCCCTGGAACAGTCTCATACGGATTTTATGAGAAACCATGCAGCTGGAAGTGCTCCGGACGTGGTGCAGATTTTCCATGAGTTCACTGCGACCATGGTAGCCCAGGGTACACTTCTGGACATAACATCCCATGTAGAGCAGTGGCAGCAGGAAGATCCAGAAGACTTTGCCGACATCTTCGACATCGCCTTTACCCTGACCAGCTACGAAGACGGCATCTACGGTCTGAATGCCCACTCAGCTCCATACTTCCTGGGATACCGGAAGGACTGGATTGAACAGGCAGGACTTGAAACCCCCAAGAGCTGGCAGGATGTAATTGATATCAGCCGGGTTCTTCAGAGTGAAATCCTTACTGGAGACCAGTACGCCTTTGCTCAGCCCGGTGGAGCACACCATCCTCCCTTCTGGATGAGCTCAATCTATATGTCCATGGGCGGAGAATTTTCTGATACCGGACTGCCGATTATTGATTCTCCCGCAGGTATTGCACTGATTGAATTCTTCCAGACCCTTGCACGTGAAGGACTCCAGGATCCTGAAGCAGCTTCCTGGGCATCCGGCGACATGCGCGGTGCGTTCATGGGCGGCCGGGCAGCTTTCTTCCCCGAAGCAATCAATGTTTTTGCAGTAACCCAGAATGAGCTTGAATACGGAGTTGAATGGGACGTTATGGTTCAGCCACCAAGAGAAGGCGCAGAGGATGCGTATAATGTAAACACCTTCGGCTGGCCCTTCATGGTAAGCTCTTCGACAGAGAATTCGGAAGCAGTTATGAAGGTCCTGCGCTACATCTTTGATGCGGACATCGTAAAGGATGTTGCCTACTCATATCAGCCTGCTAACCGCGCAAGCGTGCTCGGCAGTGATGAATACCTGGCAGCTCATCCCTACTACCCAATTCTCGAAGACAGCTTTGCTGATCAGGTTCCCTATCCAACTCACCTGAGAAGTCCTGAACGCAGTGATGTGCTCAACGAAATGAAGCAGGTAGCCCAGACCCAGGTAAACCGCAGCGCAGCTGACATTGCCCGGGAATTCCAGGGGAAACTTGACGCTCTGGATCCGTAAATACATCTGCACCCTGACAGGTGAATGAATGACGAATCATCCAGCGGCTTTCCTTTTTAGGGAAGCCGCTGTAGTATGTTATGTATCACAGCAAAATTAATAAGATAAAAGAGGAAAAACGTAGATGAAAAACAATGAAATCATGATCAAGGCCTGGGAGCAGCACCTGACGGTACCCTCCTTCAACATCCCCTATCTTCCCATGATGGAGCCTGTCATGCAGGCAGCCCATGATGAGAATGCCTTCTGCTTCGTCACTGTAGCCCGGCTGGAATGGGAGAAGTTCGGCAGTAAAAGCATGGCAGCTGTCGCCCGGGAGTACTTTTCCCTCAACAAAGGGGACCATGTACGACTTCATCTTGACCATATTCCGGTCATTGATGAGGACAACCTGCAGGTACCCTACCTGGACCTTATCAAGGAGGCTATCGACCTGGGGTATCAATCGGTTATGGTTGACGGTTCCCGGCTTTCCTTCGAGGAAAACGTCAAGGCTACCCGTGCGGTTACGGACATTGCCCACAAGGCTGACATCCCCGTTGAGGCGGAACTCGGGGCAGTTATGGGGCATGAGGCCAACCCGACCATGGGGTATGAGGAGATTCTTGCTGCCCGCACCGGGTTTACGGATCCTGAGGAAGCTAGGCGGTTCGTCAAGGAAAGTTCCTGTGACTGGCTGTCTGTTGCCTTCGGGAATATCCATGGAGCCGTCTCAGAGGCGACCCGTCATGAGAAGAAAGTTGCAGCCCGGCTTGATACTGCCCATCTCAAGACCATCACGGATGCAGCGGGAATCCCCCTGGTGCTGCATGGGGGAAGCGGTATCCCCCAAAGCTATATTCTTGACGCCATTCAAAACGGAATCGCCAAGATCAATATCGGTACGGAAGTACGTCAAGTCTATGAGCAGAACCTTGAGCGAACCGGCAGCACGAGTGAAGCCCAGAAACATGTCTATGAACGTACCGCTTCAATGCTGAGGGACTTCTTCAAGCTTTCAGGAAAAAAACAGCTGCTAGTCTAGGAGGCACGTATGAGTTTACTGGGAATAGATATTGGAACAACCGGCTGTAAGGCCGTTGTCTTCTCCGAAAACGGAACCATCGACTCCCTGGCATACAGGGAGTATGATATCCAGCGGCCGAAACCGCGGCAGGCTGAGCTTGATGCGGCTTCAGTCTGGGGTCTCATCCTTGAAGTGATACAAGAGGCCGTCCAGCAGTCCGGGGGCACATCTATCCAGGGAATCTCTGCCACATCCATGGGGGAGAATATGGTTCCTGTCAGTGAAGACCGGCATATCCTCGGACCCTCAATCCTCAACGTAGATCACCGGGGAGAAGAATTCATCCCCAGCCTCGAACAGCACATACCGAACATCCGACTTCATGAGATCAACGGCAATGTCTGGGGCAACCAGTACTCCCTCCCGAAACTCATGTGGATAAGGCAGTATCAGCCTGAACTCTATGAACGTACCTATAAGTTTCTCCACTGGGCAAGTTTCGCCACCTTCATGCTTGGAAGCGAACCCTGCATTGATTATTCTCTGGCCAATAGAAGCCTTCTCTTTGACATCAACCGGGAAGGGTGGTCGGATCCCCTGCTGGAGCTCTCCGGCATAGACCGGGATAAACTGCCCCGCCCCGTTCCCTCGGGAACAGCAGTTGGACAGCTCGGCAGGCAGCAGGCTGAATACCTTGGGCTGAAGCCGGGCATCCCCCTGGTCAGCGGGGCCCATGACCAGTGTGCCAATGCCCTTGGCTGCGGGGTGGTAAAGGACCATATGGCTATGTACGGCATGGGTACGTTTCCGACAATCGCCCCGGTATTTACCGTAACCCCTGACCGGGATGTGCTGATCCGCAATGGATTGAATATTGAACACCATGCAGTACCGGGTAAATTTGTCTCCTTTCTTTTCCATATGGGCGGTTCCACCGTTAAGTGGTACCGGGATAATCTGGCCCGGGATGTTGCCGAGTCAGCACGCTCCGCAGGGACAAGCGCCTACCCGATGCTCTACGAACAGATGCCCGAGCATCCGGCACCGGTGCTCGTGCTTCCCCGGTTTGCTCCCATGGGCCCCCCTGATTACGAAGATGACCCCTTCGGATCAATACTCGGTATGAGTATCGAAACCGGCCGGGGATCCATTCTTAAGGGATTAATTGAGGGAAACACCCTAGCCCTTCAGCTGCTGGTGGAGCAGCTGCCGAAAGCTGGTATCGATATCAGGGAGTTCAGGGCTGTCGGAGGAGGGAGCCGGAACGACCGGGCACTCCAGATCGCAGTAGACATCCTTGGCAAACCCTTCACTCGCTCACCCATTACTGAAGCGGGAGCACTTGGAGCTGCGCTGCTGGCAGGTATCGGAGCCGGGATTTACCGGGATGCCGAGGACGCAGCCCAGGCGATCTCCCACGGAGATGGTGAATTTTTTGAGCCGGATCAACGGCGGCATCGACACTACCAGGAGGTCTTTGGCATCTATAAGGAGACCAGGAACCTGCTGAAGCCGATATCGCAGAAATGGAATGACCTGCGGAAAACTCTTGAACAGCAGTAATTTCTGCTGTTGTTCCTTGCGTGACCCGCTGGGGTGACCTATACTGACCAGGGAAGGTTCAAGATGAAAGTCCTGGTAATCGGGGCCGGACCTCTGGGCAGCCTGTTTACAGTCCGCCTGCATCAGGCAGGCCTGTATACCACCCTCATGGCCCGGGGACAGCGGCTAGAGGAACTAAAAACTCACGGAGTGGTACTTCGGGATGAGCAGAGCAACCTGCGTGAGGTTGTCCGGGTTCCTCTTACAGACACCCTCTCCCCGGATGATTACTATGATCTGGTGATCATCATCATGAGAAAGAACCAGGCCCTGGAACTGCTGCCGGTTCTGGAGGCGAATACCCGCATACCCTCCTACCTGTTCATGATGAACCATG
>SKJE01000012.1 GCA_007116075.1 Spirochaetia bacterium | reverse complement strand
GCCACCACATTTACTTCAGCCTCATAGAGGGCTATGACGATCCGCTTAATCACCTTAGGGGGAATATTAAGCTGCTTGAGAATCTGCTTTATCTGGCTGGAAACATATCCCGCATTGGAGAAGTCCCCGGCAGTAAGATCACGTGTTGTCTCCATGGTATCCCTCAGTAGACCGGCTTGAGTCCAGCCTGGTGAAGCAGGGCGCTTGCCTTGAACATGGAACATGGGGTTGTCATCAGTGTGATGTCCTGCTGCTGGGCAAGTTCAACCATATCCCTGGTGGGCTGTTTATTTCTTACATAAAGGATCTGATGGATATCAGACATCTCTGCAGTCCTGATTGACTGAATATTGGCAAGTCCGGTAATGAGCAGTAGATCATCATTCAGCAGCGTAAGCACATCGCTCATAAGATCGGAGGCAAAACCAAGTTCTACATCCCTGGCAAGATGCTCTCCGCCGCAGACAACATTGCCCTTTACACAGGATACTACTTCCTGAAGCGTCATGAATTGTACTCCCCTCAAACAAATTTCAAGGATAACTATATCAAAGAACTCAAGGTATTAAAAGGAAAAAGAGCATTGAGAAATTTATAAATATAGTTGACACGATAAACCCAAATCTGATATATACAGGACAATTTACATACAATTCTGCAAGGAACATACTGGATGACTGCATACCCTGAAAGCATATATCTGACCTTTAAGACACCGCCGCTGATGTTTGCGGGTATGAATTACCTGTATGGAAGGCTTTTCTGCTGTTGATATTCACAGCGGGAAAGCTTTTTTTATGTATGAACACATATTGTGATGAGAGGAGGAACTATGTCACACACCCCGATTGGAATTAATGAAAGACCGGAGCTGAAGCGATGGATTCCATTGAGTTTTCAGCATGTATTTGCAATGTTCGGAGCTACGGTTCTGGTTCCCTTGCTTACTGGTCTCAATCCCTCAACTGCCCTCTTTACGGCAGGAATTGGAACCCTGATCTATATTGTTATCACCAAGGGTAAAGTGCCTGCTTTTCTCGGCTCTTCCTTTGCCTTCATTGGACCGATCATCGCCATCAGCGCAGGATTCGGGGTGGAATACGCCATGGGTGCTGCCTTTATTACCGGCCTGTTCTACTGCCTGGTTGCCCTGATTATCACAAAGACTGGAATCTCCTGGCTTGATAAAGTCCTGCCTCCGGTGGTGATAGGAAGCGTAATTATGGTCATCGGGCTCAACCTTGCTCCGGTGGCAATGAACCAGTCGATGTATGACGCGGCGGGGAACTACTCGCTTTCCCATGTGCTCATAGCCGCCGTTACCCTGGGGATTGCAGTGGTCTCCTCACTCATCCTTCGTGGATTTTTTACCGTTATACCGATTTTAATATCCATCATCGGCGGATACCTGTTCACCCTGCTTATGGGATCGATGTTTGAGAGCTTCCAGCTCATTGAATTTTCATCTGTCCAGTCGGCTAACTGGTTCGGACTTACCGTGTTCCAGGCACCGAAGTTCGCAGTCGTTCCTGTCGTGACATTCCTGATCGTGAGTCTGGCAACCATGGCTGAGCACCTGGGAGATATTATGGTTGCAGGAAAGGTTGTCGGAAAGGATTTCTACAAAGATCCCGGTCTTCATAGAACCCTTGCAGGCGACGGGGTTGCAACAGCCTTTGCTTCTCTCTTCGGCGGTCCTCCCAATACCACATACGGTGAGAATATCGGTGTTATGGCAATCAGCAAAGTTTACAGTGTCTGGGTTATCGGCGGTGCTGCAGTCATCGCTGCGGTGCTCTCATTCATCCCGAAGGTCGGGGCCATCATCCAGACTATACCGGGACCAGTCATGGGCGGTGTCTCCATGATGCTCTTTGGGATTATCGCAAGTGCCGGTATCAGGACGGTAGTTGAAAGCGGAGTGGACTATGCCTGCAAACGGAATTTAACCATCAGCTCGGTCATCCTTGTAGTGGGTATCGGCGGCGGTCAGCTGCTGTTCCCCATAACAGAAGGACTGGTATTTGATCTTTCCGGGGTAGCCCTGGCAACGTTAATCGGTATTTTCCTGAATCTTCTGCTCCCGAAATCGATGAATGAAAGTACTGACTGACAGTTACTCCTGTTCCAGGTCCTGCTGCCGGTAGATACGGTACTGGTTCTTACCGGAGAGCTTGGCCTGGAGCAAGGCAGTGTCTGCATATTGGATAAGCCGTTCAATATGCAGATCCTCTTCCCCATGAATTGCTATGCCGATAGAGCAGGTGAGCTGTTTTTCCTCGGGAATGCTCACATGCTTTCCCTGCTTTTCTTCAATAAACCGCTCGAAGGTCCTATTAAGTTCAATCACTCCAGATAAAATTCTCCGGGCGATACGGATTGCTCCGGTACCGTCAGTTCTGGGCAGGAACATGACAAACTCATCACCGCCGATGCGGAAATGGGAGTCGGACTTTCTTGAACAGGATATAATCAGCCGGGAGAATTCCTTGAGTACAAGATCGCCTATCTCATGGGTGTAGGTATCATTGAAATACTTGAAGTTATCCAGATCGATGTAGATGACAGAGAAATAGGGATTGTTGGAATTAAAATACCTGTTATGTCTGTATGTCTCATCTTCGCTTCTCCGCTGCAGCTCAGTCCGGTTCCACAAACCAGTGAGATCATCCTTGGTGGCAAGCAGCAGTATTTTCCTGTTTATTGCTTCCAGTTCAGTGGTCCGCTGCTGTACCTTCACTTCGAGATCTTCGGTCAGCTGGCGGGAGTAATCAAGGGTATCCAGGAATTGCTTGGTGTTGAGATACATGATGATATAGACGAAGTAGATCAGGGTGATGGTGGAGAACTCTATGGGAAAGAAATAGGACATCGGCTGATTATAGTTTATGATATCAGCTGCGGCTCCAATAATAAACAGCATCGTCCCCAATGTGATAACCCGGTCTGTGAAAGTGCCCCAGTGGCGGTGCCTGACTGTCTGGACGAGCCAAGTGCATATTGCAACGGCCATCATGATGTAGGAGGCAATCATGAATACCGGGAGTACCAATATGGGGGCAGCAAGGAAGGTGAGTGCCAGCAGCAGCGATGAAAGTTGTGTTGCCCAGACAACGGGGTGTGAGAACCGATCATAATAGGTGTGGCGGAAGAATCCGAGAAAACTGAAGGCAGCCAAGGGCACTGTGAGATACTCCAGGCGCAGTCCCAGCTCCCAGGGAAAGTTGGGGAACAACCGGTAGACGACCATGGAGATGCTGAGGGCTGTACGCAGGGCAAGGATGAACGCTATTAATGCAATATAGAGTAATCTATATTCCCGATGGGTCTTCCCGTAGAACATCAGTATAATTGAAGCGGCCATAAGCATTGCCCCGATAATAAAGGTATTGGTGGCATGCTGAAGAGTCACAATACTTGAAACCTGCTGGTGGCTGCCGAACAAGAATGGCTTGACCAGTCCCCCTTCAAAATGGTTGAAATTGCCTACGTGGAGCAGGATATCCGCACTGCGGTCTATAACTGTAAAGGAGGCCTGTATCGGTCTGTAGCGGGGGATATGGTCGGTACTGCTCGTTCCCGGGTGCCCTACCGATTCCATGAGAATTCCATCAACATAGAGCCGGTAGGCTGTGTTTACCCATGGTATGAAGAGGCTGTAGCGTCCAGGAGCGGGTACAACTACATGCAGCCGGTACGTGCCGAACCCAAATGAGCCCAGCTGCTCGCCGGAAAACGAATTGGTCCAAGGGGCTGCCCCCTGCATATACTGGGGTTCCCTATGGCGGAGGTTCTCAAGGGAGAGATACTCCTTGGGATACCACTCCCAATCTCCATGCAGCCAGAGCGCATGGTTATTTGAAATTAAGTCATCCCGGGTGAGTTCAATATCTCCCTCCCTCACCTCCGGACTACGGCTGTGCATATCTGATATATAAATATTCACGCCGAGTAAGTACACCACTACCAGCGATCCAAAGATGAAGATAAACCGTCGCATTGATACAGATTATAAGTATAGTCATCGTAAAAAACAAGGCTGTCCTGAGCGCATGTGTGACCCCCGGCACTTTGCCTTGCTGTCAAGATGGTGTATCATGGAACACAACTTATAGAACTTAATTGAAGGATGGTTTTTATGAATAGATCTATAGTATCGATTCTTTTACTGCTGTTAATCTCATCTTCGCTGATATTTGCATCAGGGTCCAAGGAGGAAGATCCGGGAGCGCTGCTCCAGGAGTCAGGTGAAGTGACAAAGGAGATCCCTGAAACCCTGCTTGAGCGGTTCAGCTACTCCTTTGGGTATTTATCAGCAATGAGTTTTATCCAGCAGGGCATTGAGCTTGATGTGGAATACTTTGCCCAGGCTGTTGCTGAAGCGTACGGGGATGTAGAACCTGCTCTCACGGTGGAGCAGATGAATGCAGCTCTGGAGGAGTATCAGCAGAAGATGATGGCAGACATGCGTGAGCTGGAAGAGGAATCTGCCGCAATGAATCTGTTAGCTGCTGAGGAATTTCTTGCCGAGAATGCCCGGCGGGACGAGGTCAGAACCACTGAATCCGGGCTTCAGTATGAGGTGATTGAAGAGGGCAGCGGGGCTATGCCGACCGTTGATGCTGTAGTGACGGTCCATTATACCGGGACGCTGCTTGACGGATCTGTGTTTGACAGTTCCCATGATCATGGTGAACCGGTAAGCTTTCCCCTCGCCGGTGTAATCCCCGGTTGGACCGAAGGACTCCAGCTGATGAACGTTGGCAGCACTTTTATGTTTTACCTGCATCCTGACCTTGCCTACGGCAGCCAAGGGATTCCTCCCTATATCGGTCCCAATGAAGTACTCACCTTTGAGGTTGAATTACTCGATATTGAGTAGCAGAACTTTCCCTGTCATGTTAGGATCTACGGAAGTGTTTTTACTTCTGTAGATCTTCTTTTTAAGGTTGCTTGAATGGATGTAACAAAGAAAATCGTCATGGTTGTACTTGCCATGCTGGTGTTCCTGAGTAGTGCTGCTTACGCAGACGGTTCAAAGGTCATTCCCTTAGATGCTGATATCTATGACATCATCGATATGCTCTACGTGGAATCACAGCGTTCCCTTCCTTCAGGGTCCCGCCCCTGGAGCATTGATGAATGGGATATGTACATGGCCCGTATGCAGCCGGAATCCTTATCAACTGCAGGACAGCGAGGTTATCAGTACATCATCAGTGAACTGGCACATGAGCGGGATTATCTCTTCACCTTCGGAGACAGATCGAAGATGAATATTGGTGCAGAGACTGCCTTTGAAGTATATCTTCATACCAACCAGGATGATTTTCCAGATGAGACCGATTGGGTTTACGGATATACGGACCGTAAAAGCGTCATGAAGCTCGCCCTGGAACTATCCCTGAGCGGCAGGTTCTACCTCTACGGGGATCTGGAGTACCGGAAGAACCGGTTTGGGAATGATAATGATGAAGCTGATTCCAGCCTTCTCTACAACCATTTCTTAACAACAAATGTATTTGGGCTCGAACATCTTGATTTCGAGACGCCCTATAGAGCCTTTGTTGCTGTAGGAGGAAGGGATTGGAATATTGCATTCGGCAGGGACCTCATGCGCTGGGGACATAGCAGGAGGAGCAACCTTGTTATTCATAATCATCTCGACTTCCATGATATGCTCCGATTCACGTCGTTTCATGACCGGATAAAATTTGAAGCAACTTATCTGTTTTTCAATCATGCAGAGTATAAAGATGAAGGTGAGAAGCCGCCCGATGGTATAAAGATGTTTCTTGGGCACAGGCTAGAATTCCGTCTTTTCAATTGGCTTTCCTTGGCTGTAACAGAAAATGTCATGTACACCGAAGAGAGTCCTTCAAACTTTATGTTTTTTAATCCTGCATATGTTTTCCATAATTTGAATAATAAGTCCCTTTTCAATGCAATAGCATCAGCGGAACTGGATATAGCACCGTCTCCCTGGCTCAATATGTATTATCAGTTTGTTCTGGATCAGGCCCGTGCGCCCTTGGAAGGATATGGACAACCTGATGCGATGGCCCATCTGGGAGGATATCTGACTGTGTTCCCGATTGATGAGGGGTATCTCTATCATCAGGGCGAGGTTGCCTATACCTATCCCTATATGTATCTACGGGATAAAGTAGATTTCAGGGTGCTCAGGAGACAGTTTGTGATTGGATCCAAATTTCATGCATTTGAGCAGTTTCTCGGCCATCCCCACGGCGGTAATACCTTGAGCTTCTGGGGAAATCTCGGTTTTTCGAATATGACAGATTATAATGTTCAGACATACTTTGAGTATGTGCTCAACGGTGCCATAGGAAATGAACAAGACATAGATATCGATATGAATGAGGATGGATTTAACACTGATCTTGGTCCTGCCCCTACAGGCACTGTAGAACATATGATGAATATTGGATTGGCCGGAGAGATGAGTTTTACCAGGAATCTTTCAGCCCATCTTCAACTTGATGTGGTTCGGGTAACCAATAAGGGTAATGTCATTTCTTCCCCCGCTTGGGATGTTCAAGTGGCTGCAGGAATTGCAGCATCCTGGTAAAAGTGCTGCCTGGGAATCCTCTTTATATGGTTCCCAGGCAGATTTCAATTATAGCGAATAGGAGATTCCAGCACTCAGCTGTACGTCAAAGCCGTTGCCGTTGCTTTTCAGATTATCTATG
>SKJE01000017.1 GCA_007116075.1 Spirochaetia bacterium | reverse complement strand
CTCCTCTCGGCTCCCTCAGGGTCCACGGTCTTCGGAGGGGCATATTCCTGGAGATGGATCCAGGTTTTTTCATAGATATCGATTGCCGCGGAGTATTCCGGCATATCAGCATCATAGATGCGGTAGCTGGTGACTCCTGATGCTTTTAGGTACTTGCGGAGCTGCTTCCAGTTTTTCATGAGCCGGTTGGCAAACATCTGTGCTCCCGATGAGAGCTCTTCAGGAGCCTGCCTCTTTTCAGCCATCCGCTCGCGGTCCCGGTCCTCAAAGAGTTCGTAGCGTCCAAGGATGCATTCCAGAGGACCGTTCATGATGGAGTTGGTCCGGGAGGGCTTCAGTCTGAGACTGCTGAGCAGATCCGGATCCTGGGTCAGTATCGATGCATACCACCCCTTGAACTGGGAGGTGAGGACCTTCCCAAACTGTGCATAGAGTTCGGGAAGATCTTCATCAGTGCCTGTGCGAACCCCGTAGGGCATGTCGGTGACAATCATGCCCCGCTTATCTTCAAAGGGTTCCAAGTCCCGCTGGCTGATACGCTTGGCGTCCTTGAACTGAACCAGGATCCTTCCCCGAAGACCCGCCTCATTGATATTCGCCCGGGCGGCATCCAGGGCCTTGGGATCATTGTCCCACGCGGCAATCAGCGGAAGCTGGCCGGCGGAGGTGCGCTTCAGGTCATCAGCCTGCTTGAGGAGATTTCTCCAGAGCACTGGGTCATGCTGCATCCAGGAGAGAAACCCGAAACGGTCCTGGTGGTAGAGTCCCGGGGCAATATTGAGCTTCATCAGGGCAGCCTCAATTGATATGGTAGCCGAGCCGCAGAAGGGGTCCAGGAGGGGGCCTTCAAACTGATCCCATCCGGAGCGTATCAGGATTGACGCAGCAAGATGCTCCTTGAGGGATGCCTTTCCCGACCGCTGGTGGTAGCCCCGCTTATGGAGACTTATTCCGCTTAAGTCAAGATAGATATATGCCTCCCTTCCCTCTACATGGACATGTATCTGGAGATCAGGGTTCTTGGCGTCCACATCAGGCCTGGTGCCGGTAATCTCCCGCATCCGGTCGGCTATGGCATCCTTGGCTACTAGTGCTGTCGCATGGGTATTGGTTACCCAGGAGGCATTCCTGCTGGTGCAGCGCACCGCAATGGTGGAGGAGGGGTGGATATGCTCCTCCCAAGGTACATCCGCCGAAAGGGCGAAGATATCCTTTGACTCCTCAACGCTGTCTGCACGATTAAGCAGCAGCAGCAGCCGGCTGGCGGTTCTGCTCCAGAGACAGAACCGGTAGCCAGTTTCAAGAGTACCCTTGAACTCCACACCGCCGGTGCGCTGGGTGATCTGCCGGGCCTCCATCTTTTCGGCCTCCCGGGCAGCGAGGTCTGAAAGGGAGGCTTGGGTCTGGGCAAAATACGTGTACAGGTGATTCATATCAGGTCCTTATTAAGCGAACAGTGTCTGGATTTCATCCTTGGAAAATGCATACTCACTGCCGCAGTTGTGACAGCTTATCTTAAGGGGAAAGGGCCCCTTCTCCCTGATGTCACTGCGGGCGGATTCATCCATAGATGAGAGAAACTCTCCGAAGTAACCCTTGGTGCAGTGACAGAAGAACTGGGCGGGCCGGTGGGCAAGAATCTCAGGATCCCGGAAAGTCCGGGCGATCAGCTGGTCCCGCTCTCCTCCCTGGGAAAAATATTCACCCAGGGAGACCATGGAGAGAGCCCTGTCACTGACCCGTTCAAGAGCGCCCTCATTAGCCCCGGGCAAAGCCTGGAGGAACAGTCCTCCGGCGCCCACTGCATCCCCATCCCGGTCAAACTGGATACTCAGAAAGAATAACGTCTTGGCCTGCTCAGAATGAAGGAAATATTCCGCCAGGTCCTTGGCTATCGAGCCGTGTTCCAGCATGATCTGTCCTGAGTAGGGCTGTCTGGCTTCCTGGATGAATTTGGTCACCGTCAGGAAACCCGGCCCGATATATGGAGAGAGGTCTAAGCTCTTCGGGGGTTCAGTGATTTCAATGGGATTGTTCTTCAAATACCCCCTGATATCGCCGTGGGCACTGGCCTCAGCAAGCATACCCCCCACGGGGCCGCCGCACTCCAGGTGCAGGGCAATCCGGTCATCCCCCTTGATCATGGAGGTCATTAAGCCCGCTGCGAGATACCCGTGCCCCAGGGCAAGGGTTTCCAGAATACCTGTCTTATGGTTCTCCCGCATCTGGTTAATCATCAGGGTTCCGTGAAGCAGGGCGCCCCGGACACTCTGGTTTTCCAGGAGAAATATGGTAAGGCCGTCTTCGCTCAGGCCCTTAACATGGTCCAGCAATTTACTACTGGTTATGGGAGCAGTTATCATGATTCTACCTTTTCGCTCAGATGTGATTCAATCAGGTGCTTGAATTCCTCACCGTCGATGACCTCCTGTTCAAGGAGCAGCGCTGCAATCTGCTCCAGCAGGGGCTTATGTTCCTTCAGCCGTTCAAGCACCAGCTGGTACCGACTGTTTACAATGTTTGAGGTCTCATCGTCAATATACTGCTGGGTCGCTTCAGAATATTCTCTCATACCTCTCTGGGGAAATCCGAGCATCTGATCCTGGGCATTCCCGGAAGGAAGTGAGATATTGCGGAATTTCTCGCTCATGCCGAACTCAGTGATCATGCGCCTTACCAGATCGCTGGCGCGGCTGATGTCGTTGGCAGCTCCGGTGGATACTTCCGAGTAGATCAGCTCTTCGGCAGCCCGTCCTCCCATAAGTACGTCCACCAAACTCAGCAGCTCCGTCTGGGACATGATAAAACGGTCCTCCGTGGGCAGCTGCAGGGTATATCCCAGGGCTCCGATACCCCGGGGAATGATCGATATCTTGGTAACCGGGTCGGACCCTTCCGTAAAATAGGCGGTCAATGCATGGCCTGTCTCATGGTTCGCAATTCGTTCCCGCTCTTTCACATTCATCACCCGATTCTTCCGCTGCAGCCCTGCAAAGGTTTTCTCAATCGCCTCGGAGAGGTCCGATTGGTTCACCTTTTTACGTTTGTCCCGGACTGCAAGCAGGGCCGCCTCGTTGATAATGTTGGCAAGGTCCGCCCCGGCAAGTCCTGCGGTTGCCTGGGCCACCTTGCGAAGATCAATCTTCGGGTCCATTTTAACCTGCCTGGCATGAATCTTGAGAATATGCTCCCGTCCTGAAAGATCAGGCTTCGGGATAAGCACCTGCCGGTCAAACCGGCCAGGACGCAGCAGTGCGGGGTCCAGGATCTCGGGACGGTTGGTTGCCCCGATGATGATCACCCCTGCCCGGGCATCAAACCCGTCCATTTCAACCAGGAGCTGGTTAAGTGTCTGTTCACGTTCATCATTCCCGCCGATACCCGCACCCCGGGTTTTCCCGATTGCATCAATCTCATCGATGAAAATAATGCAGGGGGATTTTTCCCGGGCTTGCCGAAAAAGATCCCGTACCCGGGCGGCTCCCACGCCGACAAACATCTCTACAAAGTCTGCACCGCTCATGCGGAAAAAGGGAACCCCGGCCTCTCCGGCAACAGCCCGGGCCAGCAGGGTCTTTCCTGTTCCGGGAGGACCCACTAGGAGAAGCCCCTTGGGTATCTTACCTCCGATCTCAACGTAGCGCTCGGGAAGTTTGAGGAAATCAACCACCTCCTCAAGTTCATACTTGCTTTCATCAACCCCCGCCACATCGGAGAAACGTACCCCCGTATCCCCTTCGGCGACAATCTTCGCCTTATTCTGGCCGAAGGCCATAACCCCCTGGCCGGACTTGTTCATCCGTGCAAAGAGAAATCTCCAAAAAACCACCAGAATGATCAGGGGAAAGAGCCAGCTGAACAGTGTCGCTATCAATCCAGGTTCCTGGGGTGGTACGGCGTAGTACTCAACCCCCTTTTGATCCAGGAGAGGAACCAGTGAGGGATCATCGAGCCGATAGGTTGAGTAGCTGGTGATCCGCTGCTGGTCCCCAAAACCGTCCTGCTGGAGCCGGGAAATCTGTTCAGAGGTTAAGGTATATCCAATGAGCTCACGATCTTGGATTTCTACCCGTCGGATATCTCCCTCTTCAATCATCAGCTTAAATACATTGTATTCGATTGCCTGCTGAGGGTGCTGAGGTGTACTTATGAAGTTGTTGATCACAAACAGGATCACAATCATCATAAGAAAATACCAGAGGGAAAAATGATACTTCTTCCAGTTGTCCTTACTGAACAGGTCGTTCAGGTGAATGCCCGGTTCGGTTTTCCGGTCCTTGTCCTGCTTCCGTGCGTCCCATTTTCCCTGGGATTCAGAGTTGTCATCATTTGGCATTGGAGTCCTTCCTTATATGCATCAGGTACACTTAATATACCCATTGGATGATGCTATCGTCAAAGATACCTGACGGGGAAGTTGACCGCCGCTTATACAGTCAAGACACAAGCGGCGGTCGATTGAGGAGAACTTCTTAGAAGGAGAAGTATCGCACAATGATTTCTCAATTAATGCTGTGTATTTATTGTGAGACAGATGGGTTTATTTGTCAAGTATAATATCAGCAGCAGTTTTTTATCTTTGTATCAGATTAGTCTATGTTGCTTATATGTATTTGTTAAGACTCCGTGAATCGTGTACACTATAGCAATGGAACTATCTGAATATGAACAGAAGACAGCTCAAATAGATCCTTGGTACGAGCGTAAATACTATGCTGTTCTAAAAAAAATTGTATTGAGGGAATTTTCAGATACCGACTGCACTATCTTTCTATTTGGTTCTCGGGCTTTTGGGACATATCGATGGGGGGCTGATTATGATATTGGCGTAGAAGGTATTGATGCAATGATATTTCTGGTGAAGAAACATAAAGTACTTCATGCAGTTGAAGAGAGTATAGTCCCCTGGGGAGTAGACATAATTCGTTTTGATACTGTTGATGAGGAATTTCGAAATGTGGCTCTAGAGGAGATTGAATTATGGAAGAGCGGCTGAAAAGACAAATTGCCCAGTTGGAAAAAGCGGTCGAGGGCTATCAAGCATCACTGGATATTCATCTGGAACAATATGATGAAATAGTACAGGACAGCATCAAGAACGGACAGATTCAGAAATTTGAGTACTGCATTGAGTTCTACTGGAAAACGTTGAAACGGTTTTTATGGGATATGCATGCAATAGATGCAAAAAGCCCGAAGCTGGTAATAAAAAAATGCTGTGAGCTTGAATTATTTACGTATGGTCAGTACGAGACATTGATGCTCATGATTGAATTGAGGAATGAACTCAGCCATATCTATCATGAAAAAAGGTTTGATGAGATATATCAGTCATTACTCATGGTCAAGGGTGTCTGGTCTGATCTGGTAAAAGTGTTCCAAAAGGGAGAATAATGTCATTATGTTATCAACCCGGAATATACTACAATATGACCAGTTCATGAGGAAAAAAAACAGGGGCCTCAACGGCAAGATGATCGTCATCTGCCCTCATTGATAGGTATATTCATCATATTATCCATATCTTAGATGGTTATTACTCTTTGACTCCCTTATTCAGTTATTACTGAATAAATGGCAGAAATAATAAAAAAAGAGTAAAAACTCTCCAATAGCATATACCCTTTTTTACCATTTGGTCTTATATTAAATACATGGGTAAGTATGTTCCTGAGTTGCAGAGAGTTTTTATTGGTAATCTGAAGAGGTTTCGAAAGTCGAAAGGACTGTCGCAGGCACGTCTGGCAGAACTTTGCTCTATATCAGCAGGGTTTGTCGGGGAAATCGAGGTTGGCAGGAGTTTTCCTTCCGTGAAGACCTTGGAGAAGTTTTCACAGGTTCTTGATGTTAAACCCTATGAGTTTTTCATGGATCCTGAAGATAGAAAGCCCTCCAGCCAAGAGGAAGTGCTGTTTATACTTGAACGCGTGAAGGACTTCGTGCGGCAGCGGTAAACGAGACATCTAACAGATCTGGATAAAAACCGGAAAAAAATTACTATCTTTGGTTCGGCCGATAACTCATATCGGCCGAACTGTCGTGTACAAAGTGTGCACAAAATTCACACCTGATGCTATACTGAGTAAGAAATACTCAGGTAAACGGGCGAATCATGAAAAAACCCCCTTGCTTTCATGGCATGTATATTGCATACCTTAGAGATATGAACAGAACTATGCTACGCCTCGGCATCGTGCTTGTACTTCTGCTTGTCCTGACTCCGGCAACAGCCCTGGAGAACCTTATCCAGGGGGCAAGAAACAACAGCATAGATGCATATATCCTCGAACTGGAACGGGAACAGTCAGAGACCCAGCGGTCCCAGATAGACTATGTGCGTTCCCCCTCCTTCTACATCCAAAACGTATCAAATATCGGGACCATCTGGGTGCCGGAATCATATACTATTACAAATGGTAATAACGTAACAGTGAATCCACCTTACACCCGTTTCTCCTTCTCCGCTGCTCCCCGGTTTATCTATAATCTCCAGGGAGACCAAAGGACTGAGATTACCCTGGGACTGGATGAATTTGCCTACCGGTTTCCTACCAATGACTACAGTAAACTCAGCTGGAGTGTCACCCCCTTCATCAGGGTGACCCAACCGCTGACCCATTTCTTTGAGGACTCCAGTGCTATGGAGGACATTGATTACACCTTATCCTATCTCTCCAGTGAGCTCTCCTACCGGAGGGGTATGATAGACATCGACAGGAAAGTCCTTG
>SKJE01000182.1 GCA_007116075.1 Spirochaetia bacterium | reverse complement strand
TTGCCCGATCTGCAGGTATCCCCTTGGATGATCAGCCCAGCCTGGCTCTTGTTCTGCCTGGAGGTATCACCGCAGGATACCTGAAGGGTCCGGTGAATGAAGAGAATATTGAAAAGCTGCGTAAACTCCTTGATGCATACCTCCCCTGACAAACTCATCATGCTCCAGATGTCAGAAAAACTACCCGTACACAAATTATTGTTTAGGAACATAGCCCTCACGCTGCCGGTTCTTTACTCATCCGGCTGGGCTTCCGGCGAAAGATCGGAAGCACCCCCGAGTCTGTTCGAGACGTTCTCCAATCATGTATTGCCTCCTGGTTTATAATGTACAAACATTATCTGGCCAGCCAAGTGTGCTGGTCGTTTTTCAAGGCCATTTGCAGTTCACCGAGTTCGTGGGCAAGGGGAAACCTGCAGGGGTTAAGATGGTAGACATTTATAGTGATGTGATGCTTTAAGATAGACGAAGGTTAATATAACATACAAGATTTCAATATAACAATAAGCATGTTAATTTGAAAATATATGTGTTATTTGAAAAGATGGATCATTGATGTATCCTCTTGAACGGCATCTGAAAGAGACTTTTCATGACGATGTCACTATCAGGCCTTGGCAAGAACAGAATTCAGTCCCGGTATATATACGGTCTATCTACGAATTCTATGAGGTGGCGGTTCTGGGTGAAAGCTGTGCGCTTATGGAATTGAGGACTGAAGTGCCAGGGATCAAGGCTTTGGTAAAACATCGCAGGTAGATTGAGGCATTAACTGACCGGCATATTGGATGGTCGTGTAGATGTGGTCTCCCTCTATGCATCGCTGCGGAATATGACTGATGAGAGGGTTGAGCAGGTTATTGAAGAAGTTATGAGGGGTAAAATACGTGGGACACAGTTTAAAGCATATTTTGCAGGACACGAAAACCATCAGAAACAGGTTCTCCTGGCCATATCTCGGTGCTTAAAGGACTTTAAAAAGTTTGAAGGGCCGAGTCTTTGATTATTCTGGAAGCCTTATATATACTATTTTTAAATATCTCATTTAAAGGTATATATAAGACACGAAGTGATGATATGAATACCGATATTCTCTCATCCAACATGAAGCGCTACAGAAGCAAGAAGAAATTTACCCAGCAAGATCTCTCCGAGCTGTCGGGCGTATCCCTTCCAGCTATCAAGAATATTGAAAGGAAGAAGGGGTTGCCGAGGACCAACACCCTGCTGGCCATAAGCAAAGCCCTGGACTGTCGGCTGCAGGATCTTGTAAAGCCTATCGGAGAACTCTCCTCGGGACGTTTCTGGGCAAGAAGCAGGATGAACAGACGAGAGCAGATCCTCGACCAGGTCTCTAAGTGGCTGAATGATTTTGCCTTCCTTGAAGCTTTGTTGTCGGATCGAGAAGAGTATAAGCTCCATAAGCTCGCGGAATCCTCTAAAAAACTGACTCCGGTCCAATATGCAGAAGAAGCGAGAAATATTATTGGTCTGAAAGCCGATGAACCCATTCACGATATCTGCGGCTTATTTGAGAGTTGTGGAATCAAGATCTTGGCCCTGTCCTACTCTTCAGACGCCTTCAATGGTTTATCCATCGGTGAAGAAGAATAATTATCAATATCTGGGAACGAATCAGCATAGAGCGCCAAATATTCAGTACCGCCCACGAACTCGGCCATCTTCTGATGCACCGGTCGGATTACGATGGGAAGATACGTTGCGAAGATTCATCCCAAGAGAGGGACGCGGATCTGTTCGCTGGATATTTCCTCATGCCTGAGCAGGGATTTGACTCAGAATGGAATGAAGCTGCTGGCATGCCCTTTGTAGAGCGGATTATGAAGATCAAGAGCATCTTCAAGGTCAGCTACAATACCGTCCTCTACCGCTTGAAGCAGAAGGGAATCGTAGATGACATGATCTGGCTTCGATTGCAGCAGCTCTATGAAGTCAAATACAATAAGAAACTGTCCTTTAAAGAGGAACCCTTCGGACTAAAACCCTTTGATTTCTATGCGAACCGCTTGAGCCGTCTTGTCCGCCAAGCTGTGGAGGAGGAGAAGGTTTCCATATCCCGAGCAGCAGAGATGCTGAATATGTCATCCCAGCAGATGATGGAACGGATTGTCGAGTGGGAGGATTTTGCTTGAGTAAAGCTAATCCGATCCAATTCTGCTTTCTTACTGCTGAACGGTAGGGTTTCATCTGTGTTTCAAATGACAAGAACCTGAGAAAGCTATGTACGGATGCTGCCATTCCCATTCTCTGGGCATTGGAGCTGATTCTTGATCTCACTAATGCCGGAGGGATACTATAGAAGGACGCGTATAGAATAGCCAGGGATATACGGTAATCAAATCCAAGGCATATCAGCGCAAGATTCTAGGTGATTTCGAAGCCAAATTGAAACGCCTATAGCTGGTTTTGCGTACCAACTATAATTAACTCTTTATGGGAAATGGCGTGTGATGATTAAGGCGTCGGTTACGAATGTAAAACGAATCAAAGCCATTCGATTAGTTTCAGTGCATCTCCTATGGATCCGGATCACTGCTTCATCGTTAGACTTGCTTTTATCACCTTGACTCGAGTGTTGCCATGTGGATCGACCTGACTATGCTCACTTTATGTCATTAACGTTTTTGTTCGTCGGATCTGTTTTCGGATGACACGGGCAATCTGATCAATAATTGGGCTTGTTCCCCATTGACTGCAGTAATCCTGGAGGAAACTGTCCAGCTGGTTGGTAAGAATTGAGGCAGTCTCTTCTACTAGGCGTATTATTAACGAAGGGCGCATCCCCAATTCTTCTGCCCATGCTTCCCAATCTTGTTTTCTGATGTGTCCTGGGTCAAAGACTCCTCCAACAGAAAAAGCGGAGTTTGCGGTGATATCAGAATATACTCTTGTGCATACAATGTCGTAAAAAGGAGAAAGCCTCGGCCCATCCGGAGTATAGAGCAAGGCGATGTTCTTCGCATGCCCGTCTGCATTACCGATAAGTATATTTGTTATCTGCCATCTGATAAGACTCAGAATATCCTCAGCGGGGGATGAGCTCACCTTTCTGAGCATTGACATGCAATGATAAAACCGGGGCCCGCCCTCTGACTCATATTTTGAGGTGGGGGCATATCCGAGGACTTGGCAAAAATCCTCCTGGTGAATTCGTTTCAATGCTCCTTTATTGCTACGAGCGCGATCAAACCGTTCACTCATGGAGTACCCATCAAATGCTCTTACCTCAACAGCACGCAAGCCGAGTCGTCCTGCAATGTAGGTACTGAAGGCTTCATTTGATGGAAGATTTTTATACTGTCTGTTGGAGAACTTTACAATATGTGAGCTAGGAGAGCTTTGGACCGGCAGATATATGTACGAGGAGTCAACATATGCAGGCCATTTATCCTGTGCTCCAGCAAGAGACAACCTGTGATGAATTCCTGAAGGACTGCCGTATCCAGTTCTCCGAAAAGATCTTGCAGCTTTTACGAGTGATTCATGGGAAATTGGCTTGTAGGAGACTTCTGAGTGTCCAGGGGTATCCTCCGGTATAACCTGAATGGCTCCCGCACAGTCACCCCCAATTTCCTTCAGGAGGGAGAAATCATTGTCCGGGTGGATACCGAGTTCACGGCAGATGCTGATTCTTGCGTTCCCTTCCGGAAGCAGATTGGCGAAGTAATTATGGTCCTGCAGGCCTTTTGAGAAACTGCCGTCTAAGGGCAGGCTTTGAGATAGGGGAAACTGGTGATTTCCAGAAAGCCATTCGGAAGCATACTCAAATACCATACGCCCGTAACTGTTATTTTCTATTGAACCGACCAAACAATCCTCGAAAAACACATTAAGCATTATGATTTCCCTGTTTCAGGCTGTCTGGTGGTCACCTGCATCGAAATTCCTAGGGTGAGAAAAACCTGGAGCACCTTCTGCAGTTCGACCGCTGGTTTTCCGTTTTCGAGATTTGACAGGAAATGGAGACTGACTCCGCTCATTTCGGCCACATCCCGCTGGAGTACACCCTGACGTTTACGTTCCGTTTTAATCACATTACCAATATCGGAAGCTGATGCTATAGGATAGTTCATATGTCACCTCAATATTCATATACATGAAAATTATCATACATAACTCATATTGGCAACATAATATTCATGAATATGAATATAGTTGTTCAATGACTACAAAATGGCATACATATTTATGTATATGAATGTTCAATATGCTGATGGGAGGCTATTAGTCTTAGACTTGCATCTGAAAAGCAACTGCATTTATAGCAGTAATGAGTGGAGTGGATGGTTACTGTCAGCTGAATATTCCATTGTGCAGATCCTGTTATATTTCTCTTTGTGATGAGAATTCCTGAATTGAGATAGAGTCCTATGAAATTTTGGTGAATAGGAAATAGGTAAGAATTTTTTACGGTGGTGAATAATTCTGCTACTTTTCCAGAGCGGCCGGAAATTGCTGCAACATCCCACTCCTCCCAGTTGATTTCATCCGGAAGCATCAAAACTTCGGGTCACTCTATACTTGAAATCGTCGAAGCTCAATCGGGCAGTTTTTGGTAGGAAGGCCAGCACTCATAAAGAGATGAGGAATTGCCTCAAACCAGTGCATGCTGTGATAGGGTTAAGTCTTGAGCTTTTGGGCGCGGTCCCAGAGGCATTTGTGAAGCATGCACTAACCCCGTTGCTTCAGCCACGATGTATGTGAATTCAATAAGATGGACGTTCCCTGCGTGATAGCTTTGCTGCCAGTACCAGTAGGGAACAGCCCATCAGCAGAGTGTAAGACAGCAGAATAAACAGCATGGACCCTATTCCAACCTGGCGGTAAATCAATGAGGTGAGAAAGGGGCCAACCAATGCTCCGACGCTCCCCGCACTTATCAGATACATGATATGGTGTTTGCTGTGAAATGTCTGTTTGCACAATTCTATAAGCAGAGGCCAGATGGGACCGCAGGAGAAACCCATGAGAAGTATGAAGATCAGCAGAAACTCATAAGAAAAGATTCCTGCTTGAACGAAAAATAGAGAAATTATAATTCCGACGATGCATAGCCCTATGTGCAGTAGGAGCCTATGTGTATTGATAAATGTATAGATGAGTCGGCTGATACCAAGGCCCATCCAGAATGCTGTTAAAAATATCGATGCATTTGCGGAGGGGATAGATAATCGCTGTTCCATGTAGTAGGGAATCCAGCTCACAGTTGATATCTCAACAATTACGTAGAGGAACATCAATGCAAGAAACAACAGAAAGCTCCAACTGAATCCGCGGACTTCCTCCGATTCATTCTGAACTTCCCTAGGTTTATCTGTTTTGGTCGGGTGATTGAGTAATGCGAATACCACCAGAAACACTACAAAGGTCAATCCACCGGTGCTGTATCCAATTATCGTTATCGGCTGTCCCTGATAAAGCAGAAACGCAATGACCAGCGGAGCTGTGAAGGCCCCTATACTGTAGAAGAACTGAGACAGATGCACCAGCTTTCCTCCCTTGCTGGTGTCATAATGGGCGAGCAGCGTTGTTCCGTTTGCTTCCACTAAACCTCCGCAGGTTCCTATACACATCATCACCAAGGCCAATGCCCAAAATGTTGGAACATGACCAATGAGGGCAAGACAGAGCGCAGAGACACATAAAGCAATCAGCAGCAGGGGTTCCAGGGATCGGAATCCTTTACTGGATAAATAACCAACAGTGGTAGTTGCTATGGTATAGAAGAGAAATTGGAGTGAAAAAATTACTCCAAACATGCTAGGGTCAACAGATAGTATTTCCGAGAAACCTGTGACTAATGAGGGTAGCACATTCACAGTGATGGAAAATCCTGAAAGACTAATAATAAGACCTGCTACTGCTCGTCGAGTAGATACGTTGCCTGTATTCAATTTGATCTCCTTCTATACTCTGCAGGGGGAAATCTGCATTCAAGGTCATTTATCATTACGTACACATCTTTGTTAGACAGACAATTATTTTCTTGTTCCGATTGTTAATCCCTTTTGTATGATATAGTACTATGTTCTCTTTTTTAAAAGTAGGATACTGTTACATGTACTGCACCAATTATCACTAAAACATGAACAAATAATCAAAATGTCTTAGAAGACAGGCGGTATTTTGTCCTAGCAGTTATATCGTATTTACATACATATGGGAATACAATCGTCTAAACTTACCAGGTGACAACCCTTCCTTCTTCTTAAAAAACCATTCGGAAATAGGTATCATCAGTAAAACCCCAAACACGGGCAACTTCACTGATGTTCTTACCCGGTAGTCATTGGGGTACTGGGTAATAGTTGTATGGAACTGTCGTTAAAAAGATCCTGCCGAGATAATCAGGATTATATGATAGATGTTTGGCAATGTCTTGGGTTGAGATTGGGGTATTGAAGTGGGTTTTACGGAATTTGAATATTCGCGCGCGTAAGCACTATCGTTCGCATATACAGCACCACTTATTGAACAACATGCCTCAGAATATCCTTATCGGAACAGTTCGGTTCCGGTATGAAATTCTGAGGTGGTCAACATTACCGGAAAGTTCAAGGTAAAGCTCATTCTTGATCTTCATGAGCGAGGGATGTCATTGAATGAAATATCCCATACGAGACACATGTCCAAGCACTCAATATCATGACTAAATCGGGAAAAGTGATTGGCTGGTATCATGCTTGCCGGTAGATTAATAATCAACCGTAGTTGATTCAATAGATACATTTAAATTTTCTTAAAACAACAACGATACCCCCTAGACCTCCACC
>SKJE01000050.1 GCA_007116075.1 Spirochaetia bacterium | reverse complement strand
CCATCTATGATATACTTTCTCTTATGAACAAGTCATACCTTGATCACGCCGGTAGACTGGATGAACAGCATCCCCTGTCAAGGTTCCGCAGCAGGTTTGTCATCGCGGACGATACGGTGTATCTGGACGGCAATTCACTTGGAAGGCTTCCCGGGGACACTGCATCATATATGAATGAGGTGATCTCCCATCAGTGGGGAACCCGTCTGATCCGGAGCTGGAATGAAGGGTGGTATACCCTCTCCTCCCGACTGACCCGGCTGCTCTCACCGCTGGTTGGAGCCGATCCGGAGGAACTGATCTTCTGCGACTCAACCTCGGTGAACCTCTACAAGCTCATCCGGGCAGGGCTCAAGCTCAATGCCGGTCGGCGCAAAGTGGTCTCGGACGACCTCAATTTCCCTACGGATCTCTATATTATTCAAGGTATTCTGAAAGACATCGACTCCGGTCATGAACTGCATCTCGCTCACAGCAAGGATGGGATAACCCTGCCGGAGCAGCAGCTCCGGGAACTGATCGATGAGGACACAGCACTGGTGGTGCTTTCCCATACCGCATTTAAGAGCGGATCTCTCTATGATATGCAGCAGATCAACGCCATAGCCCATCAGCGGGGAGCCCTGGTGCTGTGGGATCTGAGCCACTCTGTCGGGGCCCTACCTGTACATCTTTCAGACACGGGAAGCGACTTTGCCGTCGGCTGCTCCTACAAGTATCTCAATGGGGGACCCGGCGCACCGGCCTTTCTCTACTGTGCAAGGTCACTTCAGGAGATGGTGAGCTCCCCTATCTGGGGATGGTTCGGAGAGGCCCATCCCTTCGATTTCCAACTCTCCTATACGCCGGCAGAGGGGATGAGAAAGTTTCTTGCGGGTACTCCGCCGGTGCTTTCCCTCGCTCCGCTGGAATGTTCCCTCAAGCTGTTTCAGGAGGCGGGGATTGAGACTATCAGGTCAGTATCCCTGTCGCTCAGCGAGTACCTGATCTCCCTGGTCACAGAACTGCTTGAACCTCGAGGGATTTCAATCGGCTCTCCCCTGGACAGCGCAAGCCGGGGTTCCCACATCACCCTGCGCCACAGAGAGGCGTACCGGATCTGCAGATCGTTACTAGAGCCGAAGGATACCCGTTTCCCCATGGTAATTCCTGACTTCCGGGAACCGGATAATATCCGACTCGGAATTACTCCCCTGTATACAACCTACAGGGAGATCTGTACGGCGGTGCTTCGTACGGCAGAGATTATTGACCGGAAGGACTATGAACAATGGGATAATGCAAGACATGGGGTAACATAATTTTCATCATTTTTTCATGAACAGCTCATGGTGATGTTACATTCTGTGGGTATTCTGGTATAAGGAAGGGATTATGCAGAACCAGCAGATACTGATTGTTGACGATGAAACAGATATTCTAGAGCTCATGGAGTACCACCTGATCAAGGAGGGATACTCAATACTTACCGCCGAGACCGGAGAGGAAGCGCTGGCCAAGGCTCAGCGCTTCAGGCCGGATTTAATTGTCCTGGACCTGATGCTCCCCGGCATTGACGGGCTTGAGGTATGTCGTGCCCTTTCGGGCTACGATATTCCGATCCTCATGGCAACGGCAAAGAGCGACGATACGGACATTATTATCGGCCTTGAGATGGGAGCCGATGACTATATTACAAAGCCCTTCTCCCCCCGGGTGCTGACTGCCCGAATCCGGGCTGTGCTGCGCCGGAGAAAGCGGGCGGACGCCCCGAACTCCCCTCCGGCACAGCTCCAGCTTCACGGCATCACCCTTGACACCAAGCGCTACCGCTGTGAAATCCAGGGAACCCCCCTTGATCTGAGTGCCACGGAGTTTACCCTCCTGGAATTCTTCATGCGCAACCCCGGGTGGGTGTTCTCCCGGGGACAGATTATTGAAGCGGTAAAGGGAGCGGATTACCCCGTAACAGAACGGTCTGTGGATGTGCAGATCCTTGCGGTCAGGAAGAAACTCGGCTCACTTGGAAACTGCATAGAGACCGTTCGGGGCATTGGGTACCGGATGGCTGAGGAGCGGGAGCATTCATGAATCCCCAGCCCCTGCGCAGGGTGCTCTATCCGGGCATCGTTCTGTTTGTTCTCGTCACGATGGTCCTTCTCGGGGGTATTACCCTGAGATCCACCAGGAACCATATCATACTCAGCAGCATAGGGATCATGGAAGCCCATGCCCAGCTGCTGGTGAATTCCATTTCTGAAGAGCTGCTTGAAAATCCGGAGGAACTGCAGGGGTATATCAAAAAGCTCAGTGATGATACCCAGCTGAGGATCACCCTTATAGATGACGAGGGCACAGTGACCGCAGAGAGCAATCGGGATCCCGCCACCATGGATCACCATGGCTCCCGGGAGGAGGTTGCCCCGGCACTGGCGGGAACGCCCGCCTCGGCGATTAGATACAGCGATTCCGTCGGGTACGACATGATCTATTACGCCCTGCCCTTCGGTACCGGGGTGCTGCGGACAGCCCTGCCCCTGACGGAGCTTACCGCTTCACTGAGAAGTGTCACCATGCACTTTTCTGCCGCCCTGATCATTATACTGATTATTGCCCTGACTGCACTCTGGCTGGTGATATCCCGGATCGAACGACCCCTGAGGGATCTTGCAGAGCGATCCGAGCGCTATGCGGCCCTTGATTTTTCCGCCCCTGAATCGACTGGATCATCCCTGCTTGAGGTTCATGCCCTCTCGAACTCCCTTGATACCATGGCTGATTCCCTGCAGCGGCAGATCAGATCAATCCGACGCCAGCGGGATGAACTGCAGGCGGTGCTCAACAGCATGAGCGAGGCGGTCATCGTCCTTGATGCCCGTCGGCGCATTATTGATGCCAATCCTTCAGCCCAGAGGGCCTTTGCCCCTACTCTGGAATGTGACATTACCACTGTTCTGGACACCCAGAAGCTGATGGATATGATCAATTCCACCGCAGATGACGAAGTGCGTCGCACCGGGGAGATCATTCATCAATCCCAGGTATACCAGGTGAGTGTAACCAGGCTTCCCGGCAGCAGGGGGTTTTTGGTACTGGTCTTTAATGATATTACCACCTTGATGCATCTTGAGCGGGTGCGGAGGGACTTTGTCGCCAATGTATCCCATGAACTGAAAACACCGATCACCTCCATCAAGGGATTCTCAGAAACGCTTCTTGAGGCCAATGGTGAGGTTGACCAGGCAAGGTCAAAACGGTTTCTGGAGATTATCCACCGCCAGACCCTTCGGCTCCAGGCAATCATTGATGACCTGCTCACCCTTTCCCAGTTGGAACAAATTGACCGCCTGGAGGAACACCATACACCCGTGAGATTGGTCCCACTGATCCAGGATGCCCTGGTTATCTGCAGGGAGAAGACCCGGCAGATTGACCGGGAGCTCACCATTGAGGGAGATCTCCAGACATCGGTGCGGGGAAACGGACACCTGATTGAACAGGCATTCATCAATCTCATTGAGAACGCCATGAAGTACAGTGAACCCTCAACCCCGATTACCATAAGCCTCTCCCCCCCGTCCCAGGGTGAGCTGATCATTACCGTGACCGACAAAGGATACGGTATCCCCCCCAAGGATATCCAGCGGATATTTGAACGCTTCTATCGTGTGGACAAGGCACGAAGCAGGACCAAGGGCGGCACAGGACTGGGGCTCTCCATCGTCAGGCATATCATGCTGCAGCATCGGGGACGGGTGGAAGTGACAAGCAGGGAGGGATACGGAAGCAGTTTTTCCCTCCACTTCCCTTTGTGAATGAAGCTGAACCCTTGCTCAGAGTCGAAACTCTTCGTATAATCACAACCATAGGGGGATATATATGGACATTCCAGAACAATACCTAGAAATGGCAGCAGCCTACGGACTCCGGATTATCGCTGTAGCAGCAATTTTCATCATCGGTCGTATGATCATCCGATGGGTAAACCGCCTGGTCATTAAGGCCAGTGTCCGAAAGGAGATCGACTCTACCCTCAAGTCTTTCTTGAGTTCAATCATCTCCACACTCCTGAACATCATGCTCCTGCTCACGATGGCTTCAACCCTTGGTATACAGATCACCTCCTTTATTGCAATTCTCGGTGCAGCAGGTCTTGCGATCGGTCTTGCCCTCCAGGGAAGCCTCTCAAACTTTGCAGGGGGCGTGCTGATTCTCATGTTTCGGCCCTTCAGCGTGGGAGATTTTATCGATGCCCAGGGTATCCTTGGATCTGTGATTGACATCAAGGTGCTCTATACCACCCTTAACACCCCGGACAATCGGCAGGTGATCATTCCCAATGGTAATCTTGCCAATAACACCATCACCAATTTCTCCCGGAACCCGACCAGGAGACTGGAATTTGTATTCGGCATCTCCTACGACGACAGTATTGACCAGGCTAAGGAGATTATTTCTGGACTCATTGAGGAGAACGAGATATTCCTCAAGGACCCTGCCCCGATGATCGGGGTATCCGCCCATAATGACAGTTCAATCGATATTACAGTGAGGGTCTGGGTTGAACGGGTGAATTTCCTCACCGGCACCTATTTCCTCAATGAGGCGGTCAAGAAGGCCTTCGACGAGGCTGACATCACCATCCCCTTTCCCCAGCGGGATGTTCACCTCTATTCCCATACAGCGGAGCAGAAGATCTGACAGGGGTATACTTGACAAGAACGGCCCAAACCGTTTAAATTGTAGATGACTTAGGGGTGGTGAACGGCTTTTGAAGCCTGGAACCTGAGATTATACCCGTTGAACCTGATCTGGGTAATGCCAGCGTAGGGAGACGTCCTTCCACCTTCCAGTTCAGCAGCCCGTACCATTCCTTAAGTTACATTTTTTTTTAACAGGAGTGATGTATGACTCGAACAATTATTACAATGACGCTGTTGCTTGTTATCCTGCTTCCCCTCTCCGGGGCGGGCTTGCGGGAATATGAAAGCAGACAGGACGAACTGGTAGTATATGCCTATGATTCCTTTGCCTCTGACTGGGGTCCAGGACCGATAGCCGTTGAATCATTTACCCGGGAGACCGGGATACCGGTTACTATGATTTCTGCAGGAGATGCAGGACAGGTGCTGCAGCGCACCATTCTGGAACGGGACCGTCCCCGGGCGGACGTGGTCATTGGCATTGACAACAATTCCCTGGCTCGGGCAATAGATGCTGATATCCTGGAACCCTACCGCTCTCCGGAACTGGATGCGGTTCCCCGATCCCTGCACCTGGACAGTGAATACCGGCTGCTTCCCTTTGATCACGGATTTTTCTCCATTATTTACGACAGTTCTGTCATTTCCGATCCCCCAGCAACCTTGGAAGATCTGACCCGGGAGGAATATGAGAACCAGCTGATCCTCATGGATCCCCGTACCTCCTCCCCTGGATTAGGCTTTCTCTTCTGGACTATTGCAGTCTACGGGGATGAGTACCTGGACTACTGGGAACGACTCAAGCCTTCTATCCTTACGATCACCGATGGGTGGGGCTCTGGTTACGGCGCATTTACCCAAGGTGAAGCACCCCTTGTACTGAGCTACACCACCAGTCCTCCCTATCATGTGGAGTATGAAGATACCACCCGGTTCCAGGCGGCCATCTTTCATGAAGGCCATTACGCTCAAATTGAAGGTATCGGAATTGTAAAGGGCACCGAGCGTCAGGAAGAGGCCCGGCAGTTCGTAGATTTCATACTGGGAAGGTCATTCCAGGAGGTGATTCCCCAGACAAACTGGATGTATCCGGCCAGGGAGGATGCCCGGCTGCCGGACTCCTTTGACTACGCCCCCATCCCCGAGACATCCCTGCTGCTTGACACCTATGAGATTGAAGAGCACGGAAGCAGATGGATTGACCAGTGGGTCGAGGTGATGAGCTACTGACATGAACCGATATCAGTACCGCCGGACAACCCTGCCGGTCCTCGGGATCGGCATGATACTCCTTGTTCCCCTGTTCTACCTACCTGTCGGGGTTGTCCTCCTCCAGGCCTTCAGGAGTCCTGAAGGCTGGAGCTCTGCTGAATTCATCAGCCGCATCACCAGCGGCTATACCTGGCGGATCGCCTGGTTCACGATCCGCCAGGCTTTCTTCAGTACTCTGGGATCGGTGGTTATCGGCCTGCCCGGGGCGTATCTGCTTGCCCACTACCAGTTTCCCGGCAAGAAACTGCTGCGGGCTGTCTCAACAATTCCCTTTGTGCTCCCTCCGATTCTCATCGTACTGGGATTCGTTATTTTCTACGGAAACCAGGGGGTGCTGAACCGGATGCTCATGAATCTCTTCTCCCTGGACCGGCCGCCTCTGCGGATCATGTACTCCTTCACTGCTATTGTCCTTGCCCACAGTTTCTACAATTTCCCTATCATCCTGCGTTCGGTAGGATCATACTGGGAGGGGCTTTCGGACCATTATGAACAGGCGGCTTATTCTCTCGGGGCGCGCAGGGTCAGGGTGTTCTTTTCTGTCACCCTGCCCCGGCTTCTCCCTGCAATTATATCGGCATCATCACTGGTGTTTCTCTTCTGCTTCACCAGCTTTGCCATTATCCTGGTCCTCGGCGGGGGTCCGCAGTTCACCACCCTGGAGGTTGAGATCTATCGCCAGGCCCGTACCTCCCTGGACTACAGTTCAGCATCAGTATTTGCACTCATATCGCTTGTCTTCACCCTGACGCTCCTGCTGTTCTATAACCGTCTCAGCCGCAGCCAGAGTTCTGAGGGTTCACTGAGGAAGTCTGTTCTGACCCAGCGTCCAACTGCTGTCAGTTCCCGTGTCGCAATTCTGCTCTATGTAGTGCT
>SKJE01000054.1 GCA_007116075.1 Spirochaetia bacterium | reverse complement strand
AGTGACCATACCCTTAAGCGTCGAGGAAATCAATCTGTGCAGTTTTATCTTGCCTGGGTTTATGATAGTATCAACGGCCATGAAGATATCCCGAGATGAACTGCAGTGTCTGCTCAGCGAACTCCTTGAATATGGGACTGCCCTGAGAAGGGAGCTGCACCGGTATCCTGAAATTGCCCTCAAGGAGGAGCAGACCCGCTCCCGGCTGCTGAAGTGGCTTGGTGACATGGGGGTTCTGGAGCAGGCGTATCTTTTTGATCCGCTGATCGGGACGGATCTGGTCTTTGAACTGCCCGGGGATCTCGATGGGACTGTCGGCCTCCGTTCAGATATGGACGCCCTGCCGCTGGATGAGCAGACTGATCTCCCCTATACATCAACGGTGCCGGGGATGATGCATGCCTGCGGTCATGACGGTCATATGGCCATCCTCGCCCTCACCGCAGCCCTGGTCTCACGGGTTGATCACCGGCAGCGCCCGACGGTGCGGTTTATCTTCCAGCCCGGGGAGGAGGAGGTGTGTGCAGGCGCAGACCTCACCGAGGCCGGGGTGTGTGACGGCCTTGACCGGGTCTATGCATTCCACAGCTGGCCGGGACTGCCTGCGGGCAGTATCGGCATCAAGGAGGGCGTGCTTACTGCAGCGGCCCATACCTTTGAAATAAACCTGGAGGGCATCTCCTGCCACGGAGCGGTGCCCTCGGAGGGACTCAACCCGCTTCCTGCGGCAGCGGATCTGGTGCTCCGCCTTGATGAGCTGCATCGCGAGATGCGCTCCCGGAATCAGTCGGTGGTGTCTCCCTGCGGGATCCAGGGAGGATCAAGTACCAACGTGATTCCCCAGTCAGTATTGATCAAGGGGACCGTGCGTATCCTCGATGAAACTGTCGGGGACATGATACGCGCTTCCGTGTACTCCCTGATCGACCAGGTTGACCAGCACTGGGGTACCCGCAGCACCATCACCTATCATCAACGGTACCGTTTTCCGGTGCGCAATCATCCCCAAGAGACTTCCCGGGCTGCTGATGCAGCCGAGAAAACTGTGGGCAAGAAGCGGGTGATCCGGCTGGAGAAGCATTCCATGGTGGCTGAGGACTTTGCCTTTTATCTTGAGCGGGTGCCGGGATGTATGCTGCTGCTGGGTATCGGGGAGGATCATCCAAAGCTGCACAGCAGTACCTTCGACTTTGATGACCGACAGCTTGAGACCGGTGTGCTGGTTATGAGTGCACTGATCTAGCCGTCAAAAAGCTCTTCAGTAAAGTCTGCCGATCGTTCGAGCACCTCCCGGCAGATCGAGTACGACGGCGAGAGCAGTCCAGGATCCTCATCAATGATTCGGTCCGCCTCCTTGCGGGTCGTGTGCAGCACCTTGAGATCCCTTACCAAATCGCCGAAGGTGAGCTGGATGAATCCGGACTGCCGGGTTCCCGATATATCCCCGGGCCCCCGGATTTTCAAATCCTCTTCGGCTATCCGGAATCCGTCGGTTGTCTCCTTCATGACCTTCAGTCGCTGTTTTCCCTGGTCGGTCAGCTCCCGGGAGTAGATGAAAAAGGCATAAGCCTGGTCGGATCCCCTGCCGACCCGCCCCCGCAGCTGGTGCAGGGCTGAAAGACCGAACCGTTCTGCGTGCTCAATGACCATACAGGTAGCATGGGGCACATGGACTCCGACTTCAACGACGCTGGTGGCCACAAGATATAAGATTGATCCCTTTTTAAAGGCGGCCATGGTCCGCTCCTGCTCATCCTGGGGAACCTTGGAGTGCACCAGACCTGCCGGCATGCCGGGATACACCTCTTCTGTGAGGTACCGGTACATGGATGTGGCATCCTTGAGGGCCTCCTCAACTCCCTGGCCGATCCGGGGATACACAAAATAGGCCTGTCTTCCCCGCTCGAGCTCCCGACGGACCGCCTGGTAGACCCGCATGCGGCTCTGTTCTGATGCGAGATGGGTGATCACCGGCTTTCTTCCCGGAGGCATTGTGTCAATGGTGGATACGTCCAGGTCCCCGAAAACGGTCATGGTCAGTGTCCGGGGAATAGGTGTTGCGGTCATATAGAGCATATCCGGGGTGGATCCCTTCCTGCTCAGGGCGACACGCTGGAGCACCCCGAAACGGTGCTGTTCATCAATAATCACCAGTCCAAGATCCCGGAAGGAGACATCCCTGCTGAAGAGGGCATGGGTGCCGATGAGCAGGTCTATATCTCCTGAGGAGAGGGCCTTCACAAGCAGTTTCCGCTCAGAGGGTTTCAGTCCCCCATGGAGCAGCGCAGTATTGATACCTAAAGGTTCCAGGAGTCGGGCTGCCTCCTCTGCGTGCTGCCTGGCAAGCAGTTCCGTGGGCACCATGAATGCAGCCTGCCTGCCCGCTTCAATCAGCACGACAGCAGAAAGCAGGGCGGTGAGGGTCTTTCCGGATCCGACATCCCCTTGGATCAGCCGGGCCGCAGGGGTATCTCCCTCCAGATCCTCCAGGATTTCACCAAGGGTTCTCTGCTGTCCCTCGGTGAGGGGGAAGGGTAGAGCGTGCTTCAGACGTTCATAGAGTCCCCTGGGATAGGTGACAGTCTTCCTGCGCTCCTCCTTTCGCTTCAGAGCCCGTCGGCGTATCAGGAGGTTGAGGTAGAAAAATTCCCCGAAGACCAGGGTGTGCCGGGCACGTTCAATTGCCTTGAGGTCAGGGGGGAAATGGATCCGTTTGACTGCCTGGGTGATACCCATGAGATCATGGCGGGAACGTATATCCTGGGGCAGCTCCTCACTGAGGTGGCGGGCACTGCTTCGAAGCAGTGCTGCAATATCCCTCCTGAGCCGTCTCTGGGTAAGTCCCTCTGTGAGGGGATATACCGGCAGGATCCGGGAAAACTCCGCCGGCGGAGGCACTCCCTCCTCCCAGGGGGCGGTCTCAAAGGCGCTGAACTGGAGCTCTCCATACTGGAGTTTCCCCTGGCCGTAGAAATACAATCTCCTTCCCACTTCCAAGGTGCTTTTCAGGAAGTTCCTGCCGTAGCAGAGCAGGGCAGCCGGTCCGGTATCGTCTTTTACAATGACTTTCAGGGCAAAGCCTTTCCGATACCTGATCTGTTCATGGGCAACCACATCCATAACCGTCAGCACAGGAGAACCGTCATATCCCTTGGCAAAGGGCCTGGTGACCGTCCTGTCCTCATAACTTCTCGGCAGGTGGGTGAGCAGGTCAGACCATGTCCTGATACCGAGCTTGGCATAGGCCTCGGCGGTGCGTTCACCAATTCCCTTCAGGGTTGTAATACTCTGGTTAAGTTCCTTGAGAAACATGATCCAACTAAATAGGCAGGCTCAGGAGCAGCCGGATCAGCCAGTTGATGATAATGCCCCCGATAAAGCGCATTCCGATGGTCAGCAGCAATCCTCCGTAGATTCCCTGCCGGATGGAGATGCTCTTTCCTGAAAAAAAGAGACTGTGGGCAAGATCGATAGGCCACCTGGTTAACGAGTCCACCAGCGGCCGGTACTGTGATGCCGAGGCTGACTCGGAAAAATCCATGATAAGCCGGACAATAAGCAGAATGATGAACATCAGCAGGAAAAAGGCGACCACAGACCAGATGCCCTGGAGTATGATGCCCAGGATAATGCCCAAGGTAATACGTCCCTGTCGGGCGAGGGTCGTGAAGATGGTGTTGAGAATACCCAGGGTGACCAGTGCGGCCAGGGGAGAAAAGTCGATGCTCCCCCGGCGCATCCAGCTGATATTCCGGAACATATTGAGTACCGGATCAGTGAGGGAACAGAGGGTCTGGTACAATCCGCCGAACTGATCCTGTCCGAGACTGACCCAGGTGAAGAGAATTCTGATGACGATCAGAAATGAGTATATGGAAACAATAAAACTAATAATCTGTGCTGCTGCCTGCATCATTCACCTCTCAAGATTGAGTATACCATATTTTTTTCGGGTGGGCTATCCGTACCAGACTTCAGTTACTGCTGGTATGGTCTTCAGCAGCTGGGTAAGGGCCTCTGAATACTCCACAAGCAGCTGAGTTGATGCCCGGATTACCGTCTCTTCTTCTTTCACTTCATCTGCAAGATGCATATATACCCTGCAGGGACCGGGATGGTCAATCAGGATTTCCCGCATCCTATTTATGAGTTCATGGGAGCATAATTCCCGGCTGCACCTGATATGAAACTGGGTGACATTTTCAGGCTGCAGCTCCTCAGGCTGGACCACCTCGTCCACGAGAAACTTCACTTCTCCCTTAGAGCGGTCAACCTTTCCCTTGAAGCCCAGCACCGCCTCCGGTTCCACCAGGTGGCGGCAGGTCTGCCATAGTTTGGGGAAAAAAATCAGCTCAATGGATCCCCGGAAGTCCTCGACAATGACGAAGGCCATGGGATCACCCTTCTTGGTTACTATGGAGCGGACCTGCTGCACCATGGCCAGCAGATTTCCAGGCCTGCTTGCAGAGAGGGTATCAGGCTGGGACAGGTCCATCCGGACAGCCTGCTCCCACTGCTGGCGGTACTTATCCATGGGGTGACCGGAAAAGTAGAATCCCAGCAGGTTCCGTTCAAACTGCAGCTTTTCCTTGAGGTCAAAATCCGGAGTCTGGTGCATCTCAAAATTGCCGAGGGATTCCTCCTCTTCAAGATCGAAGAGGGAGCTCTGGCCGTAGCGCTCGGCCTCTTTCTTGCTTGCAACATATTCGGTTGCCCGTTCCAGATTGAGCAGCAGCGTCGCCCGGTGCTCCCCCAGCGAGTCGAAGGCTCCGCACTGGATCAGGGCCTCCAGTACCTTCCTGTTGATCTGGCGCAGATCAAGCCGGTTGAGTACATCAACCATGGAACTATAGGGACCGTGCTCTTCCCGCTCGGTAACGATAGCCTCTACGACACCGGTACCGACATGCTTGATTCCCCTGAGCCCATAGACCACTCTCCCGTCCTTTGCGGTGAAGTCCTGTTCGGATATATTGATGTCCGGCGGAAGTACCTCTATGCCCATACTCTGGGTTTCTGCAATGTAGAGGGCCAGTTTGTCGGGGTCGTTGATTTCGTTGGTGAGATTGGCTGCCATGAACTCAACCGGGTAGTTTGCCTTCAGATAGGCGGTCTGGTATGCCAGGATGGAGTATGCCGCAGCATGGGACTTGTTGAATCCGTACCCTGCAAAGGGCTCCAGCATCTCAAAAATCTGGGAAGCAAACTCCCTTGAGTATCCCTTCTTCAACGCACCCTGAAGGAATTCCTCCTTCATCTGGGCCATCTCCTTGAGTTGCTTTTTTCCCATAGCCCGGCGCAGGATATCCGCCCTGCCCAGGGAAAATCCGCCGATAATCTGGGCGGCCATCATCACCTGCTCCTGGTAGACAATGACTCCGTAGGTGGGCTTGAGTACCTCCTCCAGGTCTGGATGGGGATAGGTGATAGAAGTAGTTCCGTTTTTCGATGCAATAAACTGTGGAATATTCGCCATCGGCCCCGGCCGGTAGAGGGCATTCAAGGCTATCAGGTCCTCGATAGTGTCAGGCTTGGCTTCCTTGAGGATCCCCTGCATACCTGAACCCTCAAACTGGAATACACAGGCGCTTTTACCCTCGGAGAGCATGGCGAAGGTTGCCCGATCATCCTCGGGGATGTGGTTGATGTCGAAGGGCTTGCCCTGTCTGCGGATCATCTTCTCTGTATTCCTGATAAGGGTGAGCGTCTTCAGACCGAGAAAGTCCATCTTCACCAGGCCGCACTCTTCAAGCTGGTCCATGGTGAACTGGGTCGATACCGACCCGGTTTTCGGATCCCGGTAGAGCGGCACGTACTCGGTGAGGATATCCTTCCCAATCACCACCCCGGCAGCATGGGTGGAGGCATTCCTGCTGTGTCCCTGCAGCTTTTTGCTGGCATCGATGAGTTCCCGGTATATACCTCCCTGTCCATAGAGTTCCCGGAGTTTTGATTCCTGCTCCATAGCTTTCTCTATGGTGATGGAGGGATCCTTGGGGATGAGTTTGGCGATCTGGTCCGCCTCGGCGTAGGGGATGTCAAGCACTCTGGCCACATCCCTGATGGCGGCCTTTGCCTTCAGGGTGCCGAAGGTGATGATCTGGCCGACCCGGTCACTGCCGTAGCGCCGGTTCACATAGTCGATCACCTCCTGGCGCCGCTCGAAGCAGAAATCGATATCGAAGTCAGGCATGCTTACCCGTTCAGGATTGAGAAACCGCTCAAAGAGCAGGTCATATTTCAGGGGGTCTATGTCGGTGATGGTCAGGGAATAGGCAACGATGGACCCCGCTCCGGAGCCCCTGCCGGGTCCGACGGGTATATCCTGTTCCCTGGCCCACCGGATGAAGTCCCATACAATCAGGAAGTAGCCGGTGAATCCCATGGAGATAATAACTTCAAGTTCGAAGTCGCACCGCCTGCTGATTTCATCGGTGACTGTCTCATAGCGGTGCTTGAGCCCCTCATGGGCAAGGTGACGCAGGTAGTCGTCGGGGGTCTTGAATTCCTCGGGAATGGTGTAATCCGGCAGCAGCGGTCCAGGAAGGTCTATGGTGAGATTACACATCTCGGCAATCTTCACGGTGTTCTCTAGGGCTTCGGGAACTTCGCTGAAGGTCTGGGCCATCTCCTCGGCGCTCTTCAGGTAGAACTGGTCTGTTTCGAACTTCATCCGCTTTTCATCGTTAAGCTTCCTGTTGGTGCCGATACAGATCATGATATCCTGGGCGGATGCATCCTCCCTGTTGATATAATGAATATCATTGGCTGCAATGAGGGGAATGCCGGTTTCCCGGGAGAGCTCAATAAGGGAGAGATTCACCGTTTTCTGTTCGGGGATTCCGTGATCCTGCAGTTCAAGATAAAAGTGGTCCTCCCCGAAGAGTTCCCGATACTGAAGGGCCTTCTGCTTTGCCGCCCCATAGTTGCGCTGGAGAATCAGGGAGGGTATCTCGCCGGCAAGACAGGCGCTGGTGCAGATCAGTCCTTCATGATGCTCTCTGAGCAGCTCATCGTCGATCCGGGGTTTGTAGTAGAATCCTTCGGTGTAGGCCAGGGATGAGAGCAGCAGGAGATTCTTGTATCCCTGCTTATTCTTGGCCAGCAGCACCATGTGGTGGTAGGTATTGATCCCTTCAGTACCGGTCTTGATAAGCCGGGACTGGGGAGCCACATAGAATTCGCAGCCGATAATCGGGTTAATTTCAGCAGCCCTGCAGGCCTTATAGAACCGCAGCACACCGAACATGTTGCCGTGATCTGTAATAGCCAGATGCTTCATACCCAGTTCCTTGGCCCGCTCCACCAGTTTATTTACCGGGGCGGCTCCGTCAAGCAGGGAGAATTCAGTATGGTTATGGAGATGGACGAATTCACTCATATCTATGCAACCTCGCTGGTACTATACTCATCTGCGACGGTGCTTGTAAAGAGCAGACGATTACCGGGAGACGCTTCTGGTATTCAGCAGGGTCAGGGATCGTTCAAAGGCGCGGATTGAGCGGGCGTACTGGATCGGTGCAATCCTGGAGCTGAAATGATGGAGGCTCCTGCGCAGCAGATCAGAGATCTCAGCAATATCTCCGTGCATCAGTGGAAGGCTCTGGTTGGTCACAGCCGACTCAATGTCCCGGTCCCGGAAAATCCCGATACGGGGAAAGGTGAATGCTAGCCGGTAGTCCGATACCGAGGACTGACTGTGCCGGGCAAAGAGAGAGAAGAGCACCGCCTCTTCGGGGTAGCGGTAGGGAAATCCGATCTGCTGAAACTGCTGGAAGTCTCCTTCATCGAAGGTGATGCGGATGCGGGTAAGCACTTCATGGTCTTGGATCAGAAGCCCCCCTTCCTTCTGGTAGAGCCGGTTGAGGGGGATCCATCTGCTCTGCTGGCCGAAGCGCTTGCCCCCCCGGAGTTCCACCTGCACCTGAAAAAGGGAGAGAGAAGCACTCAGGTTGAGTCGAAGATCAGGTATGCAGAGATTTCCCCCGATTGTTGCCCGGGAGGTGAGGGTGGGCGGCCCTATCTGTCTCAGTGCCCTGGCAAGCAGGGGTGGGAGAATGTGGTGCCCCACGGTAAGGATCTGTTCAATAGTGGCGGTGGAGCCGATATCGAGGTAGCGCTCGGTCCGGGTAATCCGGGAGAGCTCCGCAACCTTTCCCAGGGAGATGATATCACGGGAGAGGGGGTAGGGATAGAAATAGTAGCGGCTCATGAGTGCCGTTCCCCCTGCCCAGATGGTTGCCTGGGGCATGCGGGTCCTGAGCTCAAGAAGTTCCGATACGGTTGAAGGAGTGTAGACAACCGGGGATCTATTTACTGCGGGCATACTTCCTCCTTCGACCCCGATAGGACCCTGCCTGGAGTACACCCCGGACTACCTGGTCCGGTTCGAGACAGGTGCATGCATGGAGGGCAAAGGCTGCCAGGATCTCATCGGGTTCCGGATTTACGTTTCTGCTGATGATTCCGTGGGTGATAAGGGTCTTTGATGGGTAGCAGTAGGAACAGGGAACCGCCTCCGCCTGCTCAAAACCCTTCCTGATATCCGTGGAGTCCCGGGTTCGCTGGAACCGTTCAAAGGTGATGATATCTCTGCCCCGGATGTCGAATACAGGGACCAGGCAGGAAAGGGCCGGCCGGTCATCAATGAGCACGATACAGCTGCCGCAGTGTCCCTTCCGGCATCCCGGCCGCAGTGATGTGATATGGGCGTTGTCGATAAGCAGGTCGAGCAGGGGCATATCCGAGGAGACCTGGTATACTGCCTGTTTTCCGTTGATGGTACAGGTAATGTTCATAGATCCTCCAGTTGTGCCAGGATGTCCGGGGGAGTGATGGGAAGCTCCGTGATGGAGCGGTCTAAAGCCTGGGAGAGGGCTGAGGTGAAGGCTGCATAGAATAGGCCCACCAGCACCTGGCTGCCTGACAGCGGTACGGAACTGCCCCGGTCGACAAACTGAATTTCGACTTTCGGCATGTAGTCGGGAGTGATTCTCCCTCCTACCGCGAGATGGAGGATTTTCAGGAGTTTGGTACGCAGATTGTTTCTGAGGACCTCCTCGTTGAAGAGTCTCCCGCAGTCGATTGCACACCAGATACCCCTGAATTCCGGCATAAAGGAGACACTGTCCACTTCAAGCTCCACCACCACCGCCCCCCAGCAGGCGGTGGTGAAGGGCTTGAATCGATGGAACTCCTGTATCGGTTCATGGCTCTTCGCCTTGAAGCCCCGCTTTACAATGATCGGCAGGGGTTCCTTGAACCGCTGACTCTTGATGGATTCGCAGCATCGGCGGATCAGGGGAGTAATAATCGAAATATCCCGGGAGAGGATATGGGGTCCGGAATTTGGTAGTTCCCTGGTGCCGCCGTACACTACCTCGATATTCTCCTCGGGAATCCCAAGTATTTCTGAGGAGGTTCTGCGCCATGTGTAGGAAGCCCCGGAATTACAGAGACTGGTATGGATGGAAAGGCGGTTGTTCTCATCCAGACGGACCTGGACTGAATACAGTTTTTCCCAGGGATAGTTTCTGGAGAAGCCGTTCGGGGCAAATCCTGAGGCAATCCCGATGCCCCGCAGGTACCCTCTGAAGGAGGCGTGACTGCTGCGCTGCACCTGGTTAATCTTACATACTGCAAACTTTCGGTTGAAGGCTGACTCCTTCACTACCCGCTGGATCACCTCTTCCAGGGGTGTCTCTCCCATGGATGCGCCGTTGAGCAGGTGCAGCTGCTGTGATGTGTACTGGTTTAACCGCCACTGGGCAGGGTTTACCTCCTGGTCATAGCAGATTTCCGAAATATGACTTTCGGAACTGAAGAGGGCTGAAGGGTATCCGAAACCGTCAAAATGGTACCGGGGCGGGTGGGGAGAGTGGAGGGTTTTAACCCGGATCCGGTAGTGGTCCAGAGGAATATATCCCATTACCCCGCACCGCAGGTGTTCGGTTATCTCTTCGGCAAAAAGCGGATATGCACCCACATCAGCGGTGACCAGGATATCCTCGGCACAGGGAATCCCGGATTCATCCAGTGCGGTTTTCCTTAAGACGGTGATCCGGGGACTGAGGGCCGGGAACCGGGAAATCAGGCGGGCAGGGCGTCCTGACTTGATGGATGCCAGGGCTGTCAGGCATGCATACATAGACGGATATACCAGCTTCTCACCGTAGTTTGGTGAGTAGGGAGTTGTGTAGACCGAAATCCTGCGCTTCTGGAGCCCGCAGACCTCAGCAACGCTGTCCCGGACGTGGAAGGGCCATTGGGTTGAGGCATGTATAATAACACGGTCATCCTCAGGATAGGAGAGCGCACCGGTTGGTGCTGTGTAGCTGCTCTCTAGCTCTCTCGTCAGGTAGGAGCGTTCAACGACCCGGGGATGGTCCATAAGGGCTTTGTCAATGTCGCCATGAGTTACCGTTCTGTCGGTGAAGATACCCCGGTCCTCCATATCCGGAGGGATGGTGTCAAACTGGATGGCCACGGACGAGGCGTGTACCTTTGCATCCTCCAAGGTGGGAGCAAAGACCGCAAGGATCGGCTGGCCGAGATAATGAATTGTTTCTCCAGTGAGCAGCGGCAGGGTTTCCTTGAGAATCCTCAGCCCATTGGACCCGGGGATATCCGATGCCCTGACCACCACCACATCATCCCCCATAGGGGGAATATCGATAGAGGTAATCCTTCCCCGGTTGATGGGGGAGCGGATAATCGTTCCGTAGAGCATATTCGGCCGGTACATGCCGCTGATGTAACGTGACTTTTGTGCCATGCATACAGCGTACCATGTATAGGATTGAAACTGCAATAAAATAGAGTACAATAGACAGGGAGGAGTCAGAATATGAGTGAATACCTGGAACAGGAATATGATCGGCTGGTACGTGACCTGCAGCGTCTCCAGCACGCCTACTATGTTGAACAAACATCCCTGGTGAGTGACCGGGAGTATGATCGGCTCTTTGACCGGCTGATTGAACTTGAACAAGCCCATCCGGAGCTGAAAAGAAGCGATTCTCCCTCCCTCAGGGTCGGATCTGACCTCTCCGGTGAACTGCCGGAAACAGAGCACACCATACCGGTACTCAGCCTTGATAAAGCCTACAGCCTTCCTGATCTCCAGGGGTGGATGGACAGGACTGCCCGAAGGGCAGGGAGACACCTCTCCTTTGCCGCGGAGGAAAAAATTGACGGAGCGGCTATTGTGCTCTATTACCGGGAGGGAGTGCTTGACCGGGCGGTGACCCGGGGCAACGGGTTTGCGGGCAATGATGTCACGGGGAATGTAAGGACCATCCGTCAAGTCCCCCTCAGGCTGACTGAACCGGTCACTATTGCGGTACGCGGAGAGATATTCCTTGCTAAAAGCGACTTTGAGAAGATTGCCCGGGAGGGGGAAACGGTCTATGCAAATCCGAGGAACCTTGCCGCAGGTTCCCTGAGACGGGTCAAGAGCAGCGAGACCGCCCGGGTTCCCCTGCAGCTCTGCGTCTACGAAGGGTATCCGGAAGGATTTGCCCTGGACACCCATGACGAGATGCTCAGGTATCTTTCCCGGCTCGGTCTGCCCCTGAGCCGTTATATTGCGCTGTTCTCCCAAGAGCCGGTGAGCCGCCGTGAATGGGATGATCAGGGATTTTCCCATTGGAGCCGTCTCGACACCGGGAAGATGGAGGAGTATATCCGGGAGCTGACGGAAGCCCGGAGCCAGCGGGACTATGAAATTGACGGTCTGGTGTTCAAGGTAAATGAGCTTGACGTGCGGGAGCAGCTGGGCTATACGGGACATCATCCCCGATGGGCCCTGGCTTTCAAATTTGAGTCTCCCGAGGCTGAGACGGTGATCAATGCAATAGAAGTGCAGATCGGGCGTACCGGTCGGGTGACTCCCGTAGCGCGGGTGGAGCCAGTGCAGATCGGCGGTTCAGTGGTTTCCAATGTCACTTTACACAACCAGGATTATATCAGGGTGCTGGAAGCTGCAGAGGGAGACCGGGTGGCGATCTCCAAACGGGGAGATGTGATCCCCGCGGTTGAGCGGGTCATTGATAAACAGCCCGATGCAGCCCCCCACTGGGAGCTCCCGAAGCAGTGTCCCTCCTGCTCCGCCTTTCTTGAACAGCGGGGAGCCCACCATTTCTGTCCAAACCCGGCATGTCCCGACCAGGTATTTGGACGGATCAGGTTTTTCTGTGCCCGTCAGCAGATGGATATAGACGGGGTGGGTCCGGAGACCATCAGGACCCTCATTGAACTCGGGGTGCTGAAGGATACCGCTGATCTCTATGAGCTGCCCTATGACCGGGTGCTCTCTGGAGTAGCCGGGTTTGGTGAGAAGAAAATAAATGCCGTAACAGCATCAATAGAGAAGAGCAAGGAGAGACCCTTTGTTCAGGTGCTCGCATCCCTGGGAATTGGGGAGATCGGGAAAAAAGCGTCCCAGCTGCTGGTAAATCACGGATACGGTGATATTGAGCTCCTGCTTGACCTGGCCCAACGGCACGAGGAACAGCAGCTGTGTGAGATTAAGGGCTTTGGAGTCTCCATGGCCGCATCCCTGGGAGAGGCTCTCCGGAATCCGGAGATGGTTAAGCGGATCCGGAGGCTGAGCCAATCAGGACTCCAGTTCTCCCAGAGCCGGAGGGAATCTGCTTCTGGGATCTTCACTGCTCAGACATGGTGCGTCACCGGCAGCTTTGAGGCCTTTACGCCGCGAACCCGTGCTGAAGAGCTTATTGAACAGCAGGGAGGGAAGGTTGTCTCGGCGGTGTCGAAGCAGGTGACCCACCTGCTGGCGGGAAAGAAGGCGGGAAGCAAACTAGAGAAGGCTCGGGAACTCGGTGCCGAGATTGTTGACGAACAGACATTTCTCTCGCTGCTGGAACAGCGTAATTAGCTGCGGCGGGAGTATGAATTTATCACATCCGCTGGTATACTGGCGGAGAACAATATCAATACTGACGTGGGGGTTATTGCATGCATCAGATAGCCAAAGAGCTGAATGAGAAACTGACCGGATCAGTCATACCGGAATTGTTGTCGGATTTGGGAAAGCGGTTCTATTTCCCGAAGGGTATTATTTCCCAGTCTGCTGAAGCGAAGGAAAAGGCCAAACGGCTTACCGCAACGGTGGGTATGGCGACCGAGGGCAATGAGCCCTTGTACCTGAAATCGATCTACCGGGATTTTTCCGGGATGACGCCCTCTGAGGTGTTTCCCTATGCGCCCACTGGAGGGGAGAAAGCCCTGCGGGAGGTGTGGAAAAAAGAGATGGTTCGTAAGAATCCCGATATGGAGGGAAAGCAGACCTCTCTTCCTCTGGTCTGTGCAGGCCTTACCCACGGGATATCGATCACGGCGGATCTCTTCCTTGACAAGGGGGACACCATCCTGGTGCCCGATATGTTCTGGGGTAACTACCGGTTGATTTTTGAGGAGCGCAGGGAATCAACACTGAAGAGTTTTCCCTTCTATACTCCTGAAAAGGACGGGATGAATATCAAGGCAATAGATGACGCGCTTGAGGCTCTTCAGGGAGGAAAGGCGGCACTGATCCTGAACTTTCCCAATAATCCTTCGGGGTATTCTCCAACTAAGGATGAGGCCGAGCAGATCGTTCATGTGCTGAAGCGGCATGCGGAGGCGGGTACCAAGATCCTCGTTATCACCGATGATGCCTACTTCGGCCTTTTCTTTGAGGAGGATACCTATCCCCAGTCCCTTTTTGCTCTTCTGGCCGATGCCCATGAACATATTCTGGCTGTCAAGGTTGACGGAGCGACCAAGGAGGAACTGGTCTGGGGCTTTAGGATAGGATTTATTACCTATGGTGGAAAGGATGTGACTCCTGAGCAGTATGAAGCCATGGAAAAAAAGACCATGGGTGCGATCCGCTCATCCATCTCCAACGCCAGCAAACCAGCTCAGAGTCTGCTGCTCAAAGGGTTGACCAGCAGCACCTATCTGGAGGAGAAGCAGTATGCCTTTGATCTGCTGGAAAAGCGGTATGTGAAGGTAAAGGAGATCCTTGCAGCCCACAGCGAAGATAAGAACCTTGTCCCGCTGCCCTTCAATTCGGGGTACTTTATGACCTTTGCCACCCGGGGGGATGCTGAACAGTTGAGGATTTATCTTCTGGATGCCTACCAGGTCGGCACTATTGCCATACAGCATGATTATCTACGGATAGCTTTTTCCAGTGTCGATGTGGACCGACTTGAGGAACTCTACGAGATTCTCTACCGGGCCGCCGGAGAGCTATGGAATTAAAGCTGAAGATTTACATCACCGATGACCAGGGGAAGAAGTTCCTAGGTATTGGAGTCCTGTGGCTGCTGGAGGAAATCAGCAGACTCGGCTCTATCCTCCGGGCGGCACAATCCCTTGGCATCTCCTATACCAAGGCGCACCGCATGGTGAGCACCCTTGAGGATGCCCTGGGATCCCCGGTGATCTATCGTCGCCGGGGCGGGGCATCCCGTAACGGTGCAATCTTGACAGAACTTGGATTTACTGTAATAAATCATTATAATCATTTTCAGCGTACCGTCAAAGCAGATGCCCATCTAGCTTTTCAGCAGTTTGCTGATGATATCAGGGAGGCCCTTCATGGGAAGTAATAAGAATTTTGATTTTCAGGTGCCGAAGCTTGGGGAGGCTAAGATTAAGTCCCCCATTAAGATGTCCACAGAGAAGGGAGAAGCTACTGCCGCCTATGTAAAGGATGACGAGTACGTCTTTTTTGATATCGATGCAAAAATGGTCGGAGAACAGACTGAACTGATCATGGATGATGTGCTCCAGCTTGCGGGCCCCCGGGAGAATATCTACTTCAATCCCTCCCATGTCCATGCGGCGATAGCTACCTGCGGTGGTCTCTGTCCGGGCCTGAACAACGTGATTCGGGCGTTGGTGCGCTGTCTTTGGTACAGCTACGGAGTGAGAAGGATCAGCGGTATCCAGTATGGGTATCGGGGACTGCTGCCGGAGGCGAATTTCCCTCCCATTCCCCTTGATCCGGATGTGGTGGATGACATCCAGGTCAAGGGCGGCACTATCCTCGGTGCAGCCCGGGGAGGGGGAGACCGTGTAGAGGAAATTGTGGACTCCCTGGAGCGGATGAATATCAATATGCTCTTTACGGTCGGCGGGGACGGAACATTGCGCGGATCTGATGAGATAGGTGATGAAATCAAGAAGCGGGGACTGAAGATTGCTGTGATCGGGATTCCGAAAACCATAGATAATGACCTTTCATTTATCCAGAGCTCCTTCGGGTTTGACTCCGCCGTCTCCATGGCGGTCCAGGTCGTACGGGGAGCCCATGTGGAAGCCCATGACAGCATCAACGGTATCGGGTTGGTGAAAGTGATGGGTCGGGACTCAGGATTTATTGCCGCCCATACCGCTCTTGCCATGAGTGATGTAAACTTCTGCATGATTCCCGAGGACCCCTTTGAGATGGAGGGGCCGAAGGGACTGCTGAGTAACTTGAAACGGCGTATCTCGGACCGCAGCCATGCGGTTATCCTTGTAGCTGAAGGGGCGGGTCAGCACCTGTTAAAGGACAAGCCTGCGGAGAAGGATGCTTCAGGCAACGCCAAATATGTGGATATCGGTACCTATCTGCGGGATGAGATCACGAAGTTTTTCAGAGCCGAGAAGATTGAAGTGAATATGAAGTATATTGATCCCAGCTACATCATCAGGAGTGCTCCGGCAAACCCCAACGACTCAATCTACTGTTCCCGGCTGGGTGCCCACGCGGTGCATGCGGCAATGACCGGTAAGACCCAGACACTGATCAGCCTGGTGAATAACAAGTTTGTTCATATTCCCATTAAGGTAGCTGTCTCTGCGCGCAACAAGGTGAACACTGAGGGAAGTCTCTGGAGGGACGTGCTGGAGAATACCAGACAGCCGGTGCATATGAGAAATGAATGAAACTTAAAAAATGTAATCGATACCACTTGATTCTTTCCTAGGTTTTTTTGTATATTGCAGATACAAACAATACTGCATGAAGCAGTACGTGAAAAAAACGTTTTGTAACCTTTTAATATGCCTGATGTTTAGGATATTGAAAGAAAGAGACTTTTTTTCATCGACCTCCTTTTGATGTTACCCCCCAGGGTTTTATACCTCCTTTTCCCTGGGGGGATTTTTTTTTGTGCCCTCGTCGCTATACCAGCAGGTCGTAGAAGGCCTTGAGAACGGGGTCGGGACTGGATCCCTCCAGCAGCTGCTGGGAGAGCACTTTTCCCAGCTGCACTCCCTCCTGGTCAAAGGAATTCAGATTCCAGAGAAATCCCTGAAACATCACCTTATTCTCAAAGTGGGCAAGCAGGGCTCCCAGTGAACGGGGAGTGAGCTGCTGTCCAATAATAAGACTTGACGGACGTTCTCCGGGAAAATGCTTATTCGGCTGTTCGCTGCTCCTGCCCAAAGCGAAGGCAGTAATCTGGGCGGCAAGGTTTGCCTGTAGTTTCTGCTGGCTTGTGGATCCGTCGGTTTTCAGGTCCCGGCGGTACTGGCTCTGCCTGAATCCAATAAATTGAAGCGGAATGATATCGGTCCCCTGGTGCAGCAGCTGGTAGAATGAGTGCTGCCCGTTGGTGCCCGGTTCACCGAAAATGACCGGACCGGTGGGGTAGGGTACCGTCTCCCCAAAGCGGTTTACCGATTTACCGTTGCTCTCCATGTCGAGCTGCTGCAGATGGGCGGCAAACCTGCTCAGTGCCTGGGAATAGGGAAGCACTGCAGTGGTCGGGTATCCTCTTACAGAGCGGAGGTAGACCCCGATGAGTGCATCCAGCAGGGCCGCATTTTTGGTGATATCCTGTTCCAGCGCGAGGGCATCCGCCTCATGGGCACCGGCAAGGATATCCAGGACCAGTTCAGCCCCGTAGGCGAGGCTGAGCACCAGTGTGCCCACGGCACTGGTGGAAGAGTATCTGCCGCCGATGTAGTCGTCGATGTAGAAGGCGTCAAGAACCCGGGAATCCTGTGCCAGGGGACTGGTCCTGCTGGTGACAGCTACCATGTGGGCAGCGGGGTCCAGACCGGGAATATGAGCCTGCTCTATGTGGTGGAACACCAGCTCCCGGTTGGTGAGGGTTTCCTGGGTTGTGCCGCTCTTGGAGACGAGGATGAAGAGTGTTTTTTCGCAGTCTATGTCTTCGAGGACCTGAGCAGCATCGTCAGGATCTACATTGGAAATGAACTGGGCTCGCATCGCCGGGGTGCGGCCTTCGCTGGCGGCGTATCCCCGGAGGGAAAGATAGAGCGCCCGGGGTCCGAGGTCCGATCCTCCAATACCGATCTGCACCACCGTATCAAAGGGTTTTCCTGTTGAACCGCAGATGGTACCGTTATGGACTTTCCTGGCAAAATCCTGGATTCGGGAGAGCTGCTGCTGGTAGAATTCCTTCTTCAGTACTCCGTCCTCGTAGATATCTTTCCCGAGCTGGCCCCGGGTAAGATGGTGGAGTACCATTCTCGACTCCCCGGTATTCATGATCTCCCCGTCCAGCAGCTGCTGGTAGGATGAGGTTACCTCCATCTCGTCAGCAAGCCCCTGGAGGAGACCAAGCTGGGTGTGATCCACAGGGATAGCACTGTAGTGGTAGGTTAATCCGGCAGCCATGGGGACTGAAGCGCCCTTAATACGTTCCGGTGAGAGCAGCTCACGCAGGGACGGGATCCGCTGCTCCTTGAGCAGCTTGAAATGCCGGGTTTCGTGCAGATTGCGGTATGTTGTACTCATTCCTGTTCCTCCTGTACTTGTAGTTATGCAGTACCGGGAGGGACGTGTCAACAACGATGATCAGGTTTCTACTTCGGGAATTCTCTTACGGAAGCTTTCAATCAGGTCTTCCTTGGTCATACCCTCCCGGAGGATGATGAAAATCGTATCATCTCCGGCTACCGAGCCGAGAATCTCCGGAATGGCAAGAATATCGAGGGCAAGGGCTACACTGTCCGCATGGCCCTGCCTGGTTTTAATGACCCCGATGTTGCTGCTGAATTCGATGGAGATGACCCCCCGGCGTACATCCTGGATATAGCTTTTCTCGGACTCCGAGATCAGCTCCTTCTCCGGCAGGGCGTAATAGTATCCGGACCAGCCGTCGGAGATCTTGCCTACCTTGAGCATCTTCAAGTCCCGGGAAAGTGTAGCCTGGGTCACCACAAACCCTGCACGGGAAAGGTACTCAAGAAGAATCTCCTGGCTGTCGATGCGGTTATTTTTTATCAGTTCCTTGATTTTGCTGAGTCTGCTTTGGCGTTCCCTCATGCTACGCCCTCCAAATATATGCATATTTATACTTTCAGTGTTGTATAAACATACGATTATCGGCATGATAAAGCAAGAGCAAATCGGTGAAAAAACTTCAGAACAACGTACAGGAGGTGCCTGTGGACATCATATACACCCGGGGCAGCTGTCCTGCAGGAGCAGGCGCTAGGGTGGACCATTACTATACACCTAGCTGCGGCTCCACTATGGAGAGCGCATTCCTGATCTCCAGAGGGCATACTGGGATCTCTCTTGCCCTGCGCAGTGATACCCAGCGCAGCGGCCGGGGACGTACTGCGGGGAGAATCTGGGTTGACGACCCGGGGAAGCATCTCCTGTGTACTTGGGTCTTTCCGTCTGAAGAGGTGTCTTTGCCTCTGCAGCTCATTCCCCTCGCCGCAGGGACGGCACTCAAAGGGGTGCTTCATTCCCGCGGAGCCGGAGGGATGCTGAAGGTGAAGTGGCCTAATGATCTGCTCTACGGGGAACGTAAACTCTGCGGAGTGCTCTGCGAGGGAAAATCCCGAAGCGTCCTGATCGGGATTGGGTTGAATGTACACAGACAGCGCTTTCCAGATGGGATGCGCAGGCCTCCGGTCTGCCTGGAGGAGATTACCAATACAACCTATGACCTGGATCAGCTTGCCCGGGAGGTGAGCAGGGCCCTGAGCACTGCTCTCCATGAACGTACCCCTTCCATGACTGAAGAGCATCTCTACGGTATTGGTCGGACAATTGATTTCATGACCGGGGGGAAGCGAGGGGTTATTCAGGGCAGGATAACTGGAATTGCTTCAGACGGGGCACTGATGCTTGAGTCTTCCCATGGGGTGGAGCACCTCTATTCCGGGGAGATTCTTCGAATAAGCGATGATGACTTGGATTCTTAGCCGAATTTCCGTATAGTGTCAGCATGGGGCTGATGCAGCCGATCTTGAAGGAGGTACAGATGCAGATTATTGACCGCATTTCAGCATGGGAACTGCTCCAGAAGCATGTGCAGTCCCAGCAGTTGATACGCCACGCCCTGGCGGTTGAGGCGGCTATGGGGTATTTCGCCAGGCAGTTCGGTGAGGATGAACAGCCCTGGCGGGTAATCGGACTCTGCCATGATATTGACTACGAGCAGTATCCGGATGAGCATCTGCAGCATGCCCGAGAGATCCTGCAGGGTGCCGGCTGGCCGGAGGAGTATATAAGGGCGGTGCTGAGTCACGGGTGGTCAATCTGTACGGATGTGAAGCCGGAGACTCGGCTTGAGAAGACCCTGTTTACCGTAGATGAGCTGACAGGACTGGTGTCGGCCAGTGCTCTTGTCCGTCCATCGAAAAGCATCCTGGATATGAAGGCGAAATCGGTAAAGAAGAAATGGAATACCAAGGCCTTTTCAGCAGGGGTAGACCGTTCAATCATAGAAAAGGGAGCACAGATGCTCGGGATGGAGCTCAATGAGGTGATCACCTGGACTATCACAGGCATGGGTGAGGCTGCGGATGAGCTTGGTCTGAGGGGAAATCCTGGGGAATAAAAAATTTTTTAAGTTTTATATTGATGATGGGACAAAAAATTTGTATCTTTACTTTGTGACATATGCAGTATTCTCACATATTTGTCAGTTAACATTAAAATAATGCTATAGGAGAGGTTGAAAACATGGCGAAACAGCTGAAATTCAACGAGGAAGCAAGACGAGCTCTTGTATCTGGTGTTGAGAAGATTTCCAAGGCAGTCAAGGTGACCCTTGGACCGAAGGGACGGAATGTTCTTATCGATAAGAAGTTTGGTGCCCCCACGGTAACCAAGGACGGCGTGACAGTTGCAAAGGAAATCGAACTCGAAGACCCCTTTGAAAACATGGGTGCCCAACTGCTCAAGGAAGTGGCCACGAAGACAAACGATGTAGCCGGTGACGGTACTACCACCGCTACGGTTCTTGCCTATTCCATCGTGAAAGAGGGTATGAAGAGTGTTGCCGCAGGGATCAATCCCATGGGTATCAAGCGGGGCATCGACAAGGCCGTTGCGGATGCGGTTGCAGAAATCGGCAAGCTTTCCAAGGATATCAATGACAAGGAAGAGATCGCCCAGGTTGCGACGATCTCAGCCAACAATGACCGTGAAATTGGTGACGAGATTGCCAATGCAATGGAGAAGGTTGGTAAGGACGGAGTCATCACCGTTGAAGAGTCCAAGACAATAGATACCACTACCGAGTTTGTAGAGGGTATGCAGTTTGACCGCGGGTATCTCTCTCCCTATTTTGCAACCAACCGGGAAACCATGACCGCTGTACTGGATGATCCCTTCATCCTGATCTATGATAAGAAGATTTCCAGCATGAAGGATCTGCTTCCTGTGCTTGAGAAGGTAGCCCAGTCAAACAAGCCGATCCTGATTATTGCCGAGGATGTAGAGGGCGAAGCACTTGCTACACTGGTAGTGAATACACTTCGGGGAACCCTCAACGCAGTGGCAGTGAAGGCCCCCGGCTTCGGTGACAGAAGAAAGGCTATGCTGGAGGATATTGCAATCCTTACAGGCGGCCAGGTTATTTCTGAAGATCTTGGATTGAAGCTTGAGAATACCGACCTGACCCAGCTCGGCCGGGCGAAGTCCATAAAGATTGGGAAGGAAAATACCACCATCATCAACGGTGCAGGTAAGCCCGCTGACTTGAAGGACCGGATTTCCCAGATCAAGGCACAGATCAAGGACACCACCTCCGATTACGATCGGGAGAAGCTCCAGGAACGGCTTGCTAAGCTTGCCGGCGGTGTTGCTGTTATCAACGTAGGTGCAGCTACTGAGGTTGAACTTAAGGAAAAGAAGCACCGGGTTGAGGATGCGCTGTCTGCGACCAGGGCTGCAATTGAAGAGGGGGTAATCCCCGGCGGTGGAGTGACCCTGATCAGAGTTGCAGCTACCCTTGAAAAGAAGGACCCGGCGACCCTCACTGATGAGGAACGGGTTGGATATAAGATCGTCCGCAGAGCCCTCGAAGAACCCATCCGGCAGATTGCAGAGAATGCAGGTCTTGACGGTGCTGTTATTGCAGAACGGGCCAAGAAAGAGAAAGAGGGAATCGGGTTTGATGCTACCAAGATGGACTGGGTAAACCTGGCTAAGGAAGGCATCATTGATCCCGCTATGGTGACCAGAAGCGCTCTTCAGAATGCAGCTTCCATAGCAGCACTGCTGCTTACCACTGAGTGCTCCATAACCGATATACCGGAGGACGAGCCAGCAGCTCCCGGCGGCGGTATGGGCGGCATGGGAGGCATGGGAGGTATGGGCGGCATGATGTAAGCCCATACTCTGCATAATAAATACCCGGGATGTATTCCCGGGTATTTTTGTGCGTTGTCAACAATGGAAAGCTTCATTATACTATGAGTAATGGAGGATTAAGCGTTATGAACAGAAGAACAGTAATCGTGACCGTGATCATATTGATCTGCGGGGTTTTCTCGGTTTTCGGGAATATATCAATGGTGGCAGGTGAACAGGGAATTCATGGAACGACCATCAGTGGAACTACCGGACACATTGTAACGCCCAGTGCTGACCTCTTCTGGGACGACAGCGAGTTCGCTCTTTCCACCGGGTATACTATGATTGCTACAAAGGGAAAGCTTGCCCATGTGCCCTACGTGAATTTTGCACTGTTTCGCAACTTTGAGACAACGATTGCCCTTGATACCTTTGAAGGAACCTTTGACGTGCTGACAGGAGCTAAGTGGAGATTTCTGGACACCGGAAACACCATGATCGCCGTTGGATTGCTGGGTCAGTCACTTGATATCGGGAACGAGACAGAATGGGCAGCCCAGGCGTATCTGACCTCAACGTTCAAGAGCTCTTTCTTTGATCAGTCGGCGCTCACTACGGTGCTCATCGGCTATACCTTTCAAAAAGATATGAAATTTGATATAGATTTCTCTGTCGGCTTTGATACCCTGCTCTTTCCTTCGGTATTAAAGGAGTACGTAAGTCTTGTGTTTGATGTAGGAAATGTCTCCTACAGTAATGATGCCAGCGGAACTGACCCTGATCGGGGGATTATCAATGCAGGACTCCGGCTCAATCCTATCGGATTGGGGGAACAACTGCGTATTTCAGCAGATATTGCCGGGCTTGACCTGCTTGACGGGGCTGACCGCTCCTTTGCGTTAGGGGTGAACCTGCAGATGAAACTTCGTTAGGTAAGGATGGAATGATGCTTCGAAGAGAAGATTTTATTTGGTGCGTCGGATACCAGGGAAATGCGGCCGTGGTGGACAGCAGGGCAAAAAAGGCCTATGGAAAGCTTTCATCCCGGCAGCTGCTGGAAAAAGGGCTGTTTCGCTCCGCCTGTTCGGCGGCGATGTATGACCAGAGTGAACCCGATATGCAGTTGGTGATCTCCGCGTATAACGAATTGACCGGTGCGGGGATTACCGGAACGGATGAGATGAAGCGGCTGCTTGGCATTTCCGCCGTACCAGAAGAGATTAATACGGTCATCCGGGTGTAGTGCTGTAAGTTTAGTATCCTTGACTACACCTTCTTAACATGGTACTTTTCACGATACATTATTTAGCATACATGTGCGAGGAGTAAAACTGTATGATATCCCAGTTAACGGCGTTGCCTGTACTTATGGCCGCTCCAGCCGGAGGCGGCGGGCAGGCAGGATCTATGGTCACGACCTTCATTACATTTGGTCTGATTATTGCGATTTTTTATTTTCTGATTATTCGGCCGCAGAAGAAAAAGGAGCGTCAGACCAAAGAGATGCTCAGTGCCCTGAAAAAAGGAGACAAGGTTGTTTCCATCGGTGGGATTCGCGGTACGGTATTATCGGTACGTGAAGCAACTATCGTGGTAAAGGTTGACGACACTACCAAGATAGAGTTCTCAAAAGGGGCTATTGCGAGTGTGCTCAATGCCCAGTCCCAGGGTGAACCTGAGACGAAGCAGGAGCCTCAGAAGACAGCCGCCAAGAAAACAGGTGGAAAGAAGCAGAGTACGTCCAAGGGGAAGGCCCAGAAGGCTGAACCTGTCCAGGAAGAACCGGCGGAAGACCAGCCGGAGGAAGACGAGACGAAGCAGCAGTAACGTATTAACCTTAATCTCAGAGTTGGAGTAGAAGTATGTCAAAACGTGGGCGTTTGTTCATCGTGCTTCTTGTGCTGGTGGTCTGTGGGGTCTTTCTGTATCCTACGATCCAGTGGTATGTTGGAGTACCCCAGGAAACCAAGGATCTCGTAACGGGGTCCCGGGAGCAAATCAGAGAATATGCCAGAGGGCAGGCTACAAGAGATCTTGCCCTGTTGACGGGCTTAGTAGAAGAGGATTCGGGAGCGCAGATTCCCGAAACAATGAGTTACCTCACTTCCCTTGCAAGGGATCAGTACCGCAACAGCGGTCGTGATGTGCCGAGGAGCTGGACGGTTACTGAGGTCATGAGGGCTTACCCTGACGAGCAGGCCTTTTTCCAGGCAATTGAACAGTACTACCGTTCAAGTCTCCTGAACCTGAAGAGCAACAGCGAGCAGGTACTGCAGCTTGGACTGGACCTTTCCGGTGGATTGAGTATCCTGCTTGAGGCGGATACCGAATCCTTCGAGGAGAACTATATACAGCGACACCAGCGCAGTCCGGGCTCAGCTGAGATTGACGAGGCGGTTCAGCAGAGTATTGAGATTCTCAACAACCGAATTGACCGGTTCGGTATATCAGAACCGATGATTCGTCGCCAGGGAGATACCCAGATCGCGGTGGAAATCGCCGGAGCTGCCGATCCGGAGCGGGTCAATACCTTTCTCATGGGTCGGGGATCCCTGAATTTCAGGATCGTAAACCGTGAGCAAAGTGAAGAGCTTGCCCAGTACTTTGCCCAGAATCCGGGAGAGATGTATACTCCCGACGGGCGGGTCAGGACTCCAGATTTTGTAGATTCAGGGTTTAAAGTCTTTGGGTACTATACTAGGGATGCATACGGTATTGATGAACTCCAGCGTTTTGTTGTCGTCCGGGATGAAATTGGCCTGGACGGTATCTATATAGAAGAGGCCACGGTGGGAGAAGATCCCCTGACCGGGCGGCCGGTTGTGAACTTTCGGCTTACCGTTGAAGGTGGGGAGCGGTTTTATTCCCTTACATCGAACAATGTGAACGAGACCATGGCTGTCGTTATGGATGACCGGGTCCGCTCCATGGCGACGATTTCAGAGCCGATCCGGGAAAATGTCCAGATACGTGGATTTGATCAAGATGAAGCGAGGGACCTGGCAATTGTGCTGAGAACCGCTGCACTGCCTATAGAGCTTGAGGTGATAAACCAGCAGGCTGTCGGTGCATCACTGGGTGAAGATTCAGTACGACAGGGACTGAGGGCTATTGCCGTCGGGTTTGCCCTGGTGCTCATATTTATGGCGATCTATTACAGGAGGGCAGGTGTCATTGCAGACTTTGCTCTGGTATTGAACCTGCTGATCCTGATTTCGGTACTTTCAGCCTTCAACCTGACCCTGACCTTGACCAGTATTGCCGGACTTATCCTTACGGTAGGTATTGCCGTCGATGCAAATGTCATCATCTTTGAGCGTATCAAAGAGGAGTATCGTCTTGGGAAGAGCCCGGAGGCTGCAGTTTCCGCAGGATTCCGCAAGGCATTCTGGACGATCATGGATGCAAATATTACAACCTTCATAGCCGCGCTGGTGCTTTCCCAGCTGGGAACCGGACCGATTCAGGGATTTGCTAATACCCTGGCGGTAGGAATTGTTACCTCCATGTTCTGTGCACTCTTTGTATCCCGCTTGATCTTTGACTTTTTAGTCCAGAAGCTCAAGATCAAGACGCTTCGTATCAGTTGGAGGGCGTAATGAACAAGATCATTCGTTTCAGCAAAGCACGATTTTATATGATTGCCCTGACATCGCTTCTGATTGTTGCCGGGTTTATAGCTACGGCAACCCAGGGCGGGTTTAACCTTGGTATCGACTTTCAGGCTGGCTTGAGCCAGCGGTTTCAGGTTGCGCCGGTTGGATTGGAGGTTACCTATTCGGGTGCCGACCAGGCCTTGCTGCATGTGAGCGGCGGTGTTGTCCGGGTTGAAGTACGTGAAGCGGAAGGAACGGTTTCCAGAACCTTTCCGCCTGGGGAATACGCAAGCCTGCAGCAGCTGGCTTCCGGTATTCAGGAACTTTCCGGGGTGCAGGCCCAGGTCACCGGTGACGGTACTGCGGCTGCTGACACCCTTGTGACAGGCCTCGGTCTTCCCTATGAACTCACCGATGATCCGGTGTATCTTAATTTTCGCCAGACCGGTACGGCTGCCGTGGAGATTCAGGATATCCGCAGGGTACTCGAAGATTTAGGTGCGGTACAGGTGCAGCAGATGGGAAATCCTGTAAACCAGGAGTTTCTCGTCCGGGTGGAGGATACCACGGGAGGACAGAAGGACCAGCTTGAAGCACGTATTGCAGGACTTATTGAGGGTGAATTCGGGGCTAATACCATGGTGCTGAAGCAGTCGGACTATGTAGGCCCGAGATTCTCAGAGGCTCTTGCGCGGCAGTCGGCACTGTTAACCATTGTTGCCCTGCTGCTGATCCTGTTATATGTCTGGTTCAGGTTCCGTCTCGGTTTTGCGGTCTCCTCAATCTCCGCCCTGGCCCATGACCTTCTGTTCATGCTGGCCTTTATCGGGGCATTCCAGATAGAGGTGAATACCGCAACCATAGCGGCTATCCTTACAATCATCGGTTACTCCCTCAATGATACCATTGTTATCTTTGACCGGATTCGAGAGAATGTTTCTATCCATAAGCAGTCATCCTTTGCCAGAGTTGTTGACACAAGCATCACCCAGTCACTCAGCAGGACCTTGATTACTTCAATGACCACTTTGCTGGCTGTGACAGCACTGTTTATCTTCGGTACCGGTATGATCCGTGATTTTGCCTTGAACCTGATCGTCGGTGTTGTGGTCGGTACCTATTCTTCCATCTTTGTAGCTTCTCCTGTCCTTGTCGGATGGATGAAGCGGGCAAAGAAAAAGCTTGCGAAGAAACTTGGTAAGGATTATGTGGAAGATCATGAGGTTGCCCTGGAAGCAGCCGGAACTGCGGAGACGCAGGCTCAGCCAGTATCCCAGGCTCCCAGGAAAGAGCTTGATGTTCCTGAGGCCCAGAGGAAACTGAAGGGAAAACGGAAACAGCGAAAAAAATAGGAATGTATCTTTTTTCAATGGCGCAGCCGGTCTTTTCAGACCGGCTGTTATACGTTATAGGGAGAGTATGGACAGCTACAGAGCATATCTCATGAAGCAGATTCCCTGTGAAGTGCCCCTCCTTGAGGAGCTGGATAGGGAACATCGGGGCAGGGATGACCTGCAGCCCTTTGTGGAGCCGGAGATCGGACGGTTTTTGGCGCTTCTGGTACGGATGAAACAGATGAAGCGGGTACTGGAACTCGGTACCGGCATCGGATATTCCGCACTCTGGATTGCTTCAGGTCTCGTGCATACAGGTGGAACGGTCACCACCGTCGACAACCATGAACGAACCGGCAGGGAGGCCGCAGAGATGTTTTCCCGGTCCGGGGTCGGATCCTGTATTATACAGAAGAGCGGTGATATCAGGGAGGTGACCTCCCTTCTTGCACGGAACATACCGTCGAGCTTGGATATGGTGTTCCAGGACGGGGCGAAACAGCTGTATCCCCAGGTGCTTGAGTATATCTATACACTCCTGATTCCGGGGGGTATACTTGTAACAGATGATGTGCTCTTTCCGGTTGAAAAGGATGTCCGGAGAGGGCTGAAAGCCCCGGTGGATCTGTTCAACAGGATGATCAGAGATGACCAGCGGTTCGTTACGTCGGTTCTGCCGGTGGGACACGGACTGATGATCAGTTGGAAGATAGAATAATAAGGGAGTCTATGAGAATTATTCGATCCCGGGTGATGGGTTTCTGTTCCGGTGTAAAGCGGGGTGTCGATCTCCTTGAAGAGGGTATTCGTCTAGGAGCTGAAAAAAAACTACCGGTCTACACAATCGGTCCCTTAATCCATAATGAAGAGTTTCTCCGTTTTGCTCAGCAGCAGGGTGTGCGTGTGATAGACTCTCCCGGGGACGCTCCTCCGGGTATAGCAGTTGTTCGTGCACACGGCATACCCAGAGCTCTGGGGGATGCATTCCTTTCCCGGGGATTCATCCTGCTGGACGGAACCTGTATCCGTGTTCACCGCTCCCAGCGGCTGGTGGAGCAGTATTCCAGTGAAGGATCTACCGTTGTGATTGCCGGTGATGCCGGTCATGGCGAGGTGATTTCACTGGTGGGATACGCCCACCCGCCCGGTAAGTGCTATGTCGTGAAGGTTCCCCGGGATGCAGCTGATATACCCTTTCACGGGAAGGTACTGCTGCTGGCCCAGACCACCTTTTCAAAATCACAATATGAAGCAGTACGAGATGAGCTTGCACTCCACGGGAAAGCATACGGTATAACCTATCTGGAGGTGATTGATTCCATCTGTCCTGCCACGAAATCCCGGCAGCAGGCTCTGGAGGAACTCACTGGTGTAGTCGATGCGGTAATTGTAGTCGGGGGCAAGCACAGTGCAAATACAGTCAGGCTCTTTGAACGTTCCCGGCTGCTCGGTAAACCATCATGGCTCATCTCCGGGGCTGATGAGGTCACCCGGGAGATGAAGCAATTTGATGTGATTGGTCTCACCGCCGGGGCATCTACACCGGACTGGGTAATTGATTACGTAGTCCGGCAATTGGAAAAGGAGGAGTGATCATGGACGGAAAACATCAGGATCTGCTGAAGCGAATCAGGTCAAAACAGGCATTCATTTGTGATATGGACGGAGTCATTTACCATGGGAACAGGCTCCTTGAGGGAGTCAAGGAGTTTATAGCCTGGCTCCATGACCAAAATAAACGGTATCTTTTCCTGACCAACTCCAGTGAACGCTCGCCGTTGGAGCTGCAGCAGAAACTGCAGCGCCTCGGACTGGAAATCGATAAACAGCACTTCTATACCTCCGCCTTGGCTACGGCATCATTCCTGGCAAGCCAGCTTCCCCGAGGTACGGCCTATGTCATTGGAGAGGCGGGACTCATTAATGCGCTCTATGAAGCTGGATACAGCATGAATGACATCAATCCCGATTATGTGGTGGTTGGGGAATCCAGAAACTATAACCTGGAAACGGTCACCCATGCGGTGAACCTGGTAAAACAGGGAGCCCGGCTTATTGGGACCAATCCAGACTTGACCGGTCCAATCGAACGGGGGATCATGCCCGCAACGGGAGCACTGATCGCACCCATCTCCCTGGCAACTCAACGGGAACCCTACTTTGTCGGCAAACCTAATCCCCTTATGATGCGTCATGCCCTGAAGCGGCTCGGCAGTAAACGGGAGGATACGGCAATTATCGGGGACAGAATGGATACGGACATCATTTCCGGTATAGAGAGCGAAATAGATACCGTTCTGGTCCTCTCCGGGGTAACCCGGAGGGATGCTGTGCAGGAGTATCCCTACAGTCCCACCATCATCCTGGAGGGGGTTCGCGACCTGGCTGAATAGTCAGGCAAGGGGCAGCAGCTGGTTCGGACTCGCCATGCGGACAAGTGACCGCGCAAGGGGTACCATGGGATCAATTAGGGGAACGCCAAGATACTCCGGTACAGGGAATATCATGGGCAATTCGGTGCAGCCCAGCAGAATGGCCTGGACTTTTTCTTCCAGCAGCATCTGACAGAAACTGTCAAAATCTGTTCTGACTCGCTCACCTGCCTTGCTGAGTGCTTTTATGCCCCACAGAGGATGATAGATGTTCTCATGGAGACGCGGCTGCAGCTCTTCCGGTATCTCGGTAATCGTTATGCCGTACTGTTCCATTTGGGTATGCCAGACCCGGCTGTTTCTTGTACCGGTGGTTGAAAGCAGCCCGATGTTCCTGATGCCGGGTACATGTTCCTTGAGATAGCGGGCAGTCTCCTCCAGCATATGTGCAACATCAGTCTCGGGGCTGCGTCGCTGCAGTTCCTCCCTGTAGGGCTGAAAAATTTCCGGGGCATGGAAGGTGTTGCAGGGAACCCCAGCAACTGCTTTCTGGCCCTGCCGGGCAACAAACTCTGCACCGCCGATAATAACATCCGCCATGGCCAGTCCGGGATGATCTTCTACGGTATGCAGCAGAAACTTCGTACGATCAGAGATTCTTGATGCATAGGAAAGATGCACCACATCAATATGATCCTGGTCAGTCCCGTCGGTCCTGGTATTGAGGATAATCTGCCTGTGGAGGTCAGTGCCGGCCATAGGTCCGACCCCTCCTCCGATAATAATTGCACGTTTCATCTTTTTGTACCCCATGATAGTATATCTTGTACCGGTCATGCAAGAGATGACAAGAGGAGGCGGATGATATGATGAAACATGACGTGCAGGATGTTCTCAAGGAGCTTGGAGTTGATCATCTGTACCGTTATCGGTTGGAGATCCGTGCCCTGCCGCAGATTCTTCATATGGATGAACGTATCTACGGGGTAACCTCCGGTGTATTTGAGTCCAGACGGTGGATGGCGGTGGTGACAGGAAGACATCTGTATCTCATAGCGGTTCATCCGGTATCAAAGACAGAAGTCAAAATGATTGAACGGTCTGCGGTGCAGCAGGTGCAGGTTGCCAAGGGGCTTCTCTTCGCGAAGATCACCATCATACACAGTGAAGGTGAGATACTTCTCGAGCACGTTGCAAAGGCGTCAGTTCCTTCCTTTGTCCAGTCCCTGGAGGGACACATTAACCATTAGTCAACTAATAAATACTTCAATGATCAAATATTTCTTGAAGACTGAAGGTTTTACCTCTCTTGCTGCATAACTGTATATGTGAAATACATATGCATATATAGATATAGTGCCTTTTCAGTGTGGAGCATCCAGTGTTTTCTCCAAAAAGACCTCAGATCGTTTGACATTACTCATATAATTAGTTAGATTACTAATCACACGCTGATGCCCTAGGGATATCGGCGCCTAGGTAATGAAGGTGAAAACACACATCACCATATCCCCTTTGCTGAGGGATCCTTCCGGATCGGGAAGGAGTATGGGTATGTTATTACCTGGTAAAGTAGTTAATAGGAGCAATGTACATGGCGGCAATTGAGATACGAGATCTGTATAAGATATTCGGTGCAAATCCACAACGAGTATTTCCAATGCTTGAGAAGGGTATGACCAGGGAAGAGATTCTCGATAAGACGGGAAATACCGTTGCTATCAATGGAGTATCCTTTCAGATCGAGCAGAAGGAGATCTGTGTGGTGATGGGACTGTCGGGGAGCGGAAAATCAACGCTCATCCGATGTCTCAACAGGCTGGTGGAACCGACGAGGGGCGATATTTTTGTAGATGGAAAGAATATCATGGAGATGAATAAGCATGAGCTGCTGCAAATGCGGCGCAAAACCATGTCCATGGTATTTCAGAACTTCGGGCTGCTGCCGAACCGAACCGTCGTAGATAATGTTGAATTTGGTATGGAAGTCGGGGGTATGGAAAAGGAGCAGCGGCGTAAGAAAGCCATGGATGCTCTCAGTGTGGTCGGACTGCAGGGATATGAAGAGAGCTATCCCCATGAACTCTCCGGAGGCATGAAGCAGCGGGTCGGTCTTGCACGAGCTCTGGCTAATGATCCTGAGGTGCTACTCATGGATGAAGCTTTCAGCGCCCTTGATCCCCTGATTCGATCCCAGATGCAGGATGAGCTGCTTGATATCCAAGCAAGACTGCATAAAACCATTGTTTTCATCACCCATGATCTTGATGAGGCCCTGAATTTAGGTGACCGGATTGTGATGCTGGGACCCGATGGAAAGATTCGTCAGATCGGTACTCCCGAGCAGATTCTCTCCGAACCGGCCGATGATTACGTTGAAGCATTTGTCCAGAATGTGGACAGAACTAAGGTGCTTACAGCCTCAACTATTATGCATCGGTATCCCACTATTACACTCCCCCGGGAGGGATGCAGTGCGGCAGTACGAACCATGGAGAAGTCCACTGTGTCCTCAGTGCTGGCTGTCGACGGAGACCGTCGTCTTCTTGGAATCGTGACCATCGAGGATGCAGTAGAGATGCGCAAGCAGAAAGAACGGGACATCATGAAGATTGTCAGAAACGATCTGTTTACCACCCGGAAGGAGACTTCAATTTATGATTTGCTTGCCACAGCTATAGAGACCCAGTACCCGATTGCGGTGGTGGATGACAATGGCAAGCTGATGGGAGCGGTCGATCGCGCTACAATTATGGGAGAGGTAAATAAGCTTACCGACGATGAAGCCTCCCCAACGGTGCTCAGTGAACTGGACAATGGTTCCGAAGAAGTTGTGAGGAATGAAGCATGAGTATGTTTGATTTTATTTCCATTGGAAAATGGTTTGAAGGAATAATTAACTGGCTGAGGGAGCATGCAGCATTCATATTTGATACGATCAGTATGCTCGTTCGGGGGCTGCTGGGTGGATTCCAGTCAATTCTCTTGGCTGTTCCAGCCCTGGTATTGGTAGTTGCCTTTGCGGCCCTTGCCTGGTGGATTGCCGGTAGGGGCATGGGTATATTTGGTCTTTTAGGTTTTCTGCTGATTATGCAGATGAACCTCTGGAGACAAACAATGCAGACGCTGTCCCTGGTGATCACCGCGGTGGTATTTGCACTGATTATCGGTATACCAGTAGGTATCTGGGCTTCAAAGAGCGACAAGGTACAGAATGTAGTCAGGCCGATTCTTGACTTTATGCAGACCTTGCCGGCCTTTGTCTACCTGATACCCGCAGTACTCTTTTTCCGACTCGGCCCGGTTCCGGGCGTTATCGCCACATTGATCTTCTCACTGCCTCCGGCAGTCAGGCTTACGAATCTGGGTATACGCCAGGTTCCGCTGGAGATCAAGGAGGCGGCGCTCTCCTTCGGTGCTACGCCGAGGCAGATGCTTATCAAGGCGGAACTGCCGGTTGCGCTGCCGACCATCCTTGCGGGGGTGAACCAGACCATTATGCTCTCATTGTCCATGGTGGTGATAGCAGGCATGATCGGTGCCGGAGGCCTTGGTAACGAGGTGCTCAAGGGTATTACCCAGCTGAGAATAGACGTCGGATTTGAAAGTGGTCTGGCGATTGTAATATTAGCGATTTATTTGGACAGGCTTACTCAGGCATTGGGTAACTCGACACAGAAGAAATAATTTTTTTAGGAGGATATATATGAAATTGACGAAACGTGTACTTGTATCTGCAATGATACTGCTGATTTCTGTTACTGGTGTATTTGCTGCTGGACAGCAGGCTGCACCGGAAAAAGAAGCTAATCTGGTATATGTAAACTGGGCGGAGGGTGTAGCATATACACACTTGGCTAAGGTTGTACTGGAAGAGAAGATGGGCTACGAGGTGAATATCACTGCAGCTGAGGTTGGTCCTGGATATACTTCTATTGCCCAGGGCGATATGGACGCATTCATGGAAAGCTGGCTGCCGATTCTGCACCGGGATTACTATGAGACCTATGGTGATGATATTCTTGATCTCGGACATGTCTATGAAGGCACTCTGAGCGGACTCGTTGTTCCCGAATATGTAACCATCGATAAGATTTCTGAACTCAATGACCACGTTGATAAATTCGGCGGCGTTATAACTGGTATCGATGCAGGTGCAGGGGTGATGATCACCACTGAAGAAAGCTTGATTCCAACATATGGACTGGAACTTGAACTGCTGCCCTCCAGCGGTCCCGCAATGGCTGCGGCACTGCAGGATGCTATCAATCGTGAAGAATGGATTGTAGTAACCGGCTGGGATCCCCACTGGAAGTTCGGCCGATGGGACCTGAAGTTCCTTGAACAGGATGAGGACAAAATGATCTGGGATGCAGAGAATATCCATATCCTGGGACGTAAGGACCTGGAAGAAGATAAACCTGAACTGGCACAGTTCTTAAGAAACATGTTCTTTACAGTTGAGGAACTCGCTGACCTGATGCTGTTTATCGAAGAGGCTGATGCAGGCGTACTCGATGCTGCCCGTGAGTGGATGTATGCAAACGAGCACGTTGTTGATGCTTGGATTCCGTAAATAAAACCTCAACATCTTTGTTGATAAATCCCCGGTAATGAACCGGGGATTTTTTACGCCCTGGTACAAGTAATTACTTGCATGAACATGTAATATACATTACATAATCCGCGTAGAGATATATTAAGTCATAAAAAGTTACAAAAAATCCTTGACATTTACTCATTTTCGTAAAAGAATAAACATATGTTGCACCAATTAAACGAGCGTACAAATAATGAAACATCAAGCTATGTGCTGGCGACGACTGTGCTGAAGGCGTTCCATATGCTTGAATACATCGCAGCTCATCAGCCGGTCTCCCCGTCATCAATCAGCAAGGGGCTCGAGCTGACCAGGGCAAATGTGCACCGGCTGCTGGCGACATTGGTGTCTGCGGGATATGTGGAGAAATGGGAGCAGGGATACGGGCTTACCTTCAAGCTTTTCCAGCTTGCCAGTACAGTGCCCCTCAATAAAAGCCTTCGGGATGTGGCAAAACCTGCGATGAATGAGCTGGAGCAGATAGCCCATGAAAATATCTATCTCAATGTGCTCTCCGAGGACATGGTACTGGCAATTGACGAAGTGAAAAGCGCCCACCATGTGATACTCAACCCTGATGTTACCTATTCCTATCCTGTGAATTCCTGCGCTTCCGGGAAGCTGCTGCTCTCTCACTACAGTGATGAACAGCTTCGGGGGTATCTCAGTGAGATCCCCATGCGGGAGCGAACCTCCCGCACGATACTGGAGCGTGAAGAGTTCATCAGGGCTGTACGGTCGGCCCAGGGCAAGGGTTATTCTACGGAGATACTTGAGTTCAGCGATGACCTGAACAGTGTAGCCGCACCCATTATTGATGTTGAGGGTACGGTAATTGCTACCATATCGATATCAGGACCTTCCATGCGGCTAACAGAAGCCAGGATTATGGATCTGGTCCAGCCGCTGATGCAGGCTGCCCGGAGGATTACCGAGCGGGTAGCGGAGAACACACGATCCTCATTCAGGCCCAGCCGATGAGGATAATGAGATATATAAGGAGAGTGTGAAATGGACAGAGAGAAGATGTTTGAAGAACTGTCAATCCCAGGTGCACCGATTATCAAGACTGTACCGCCGGGACCGAAGTCTCAGGAAATCCTGAAGTACCAGGCCGAAACCGAAAGTTCAGTGGTTTCCTATTCCCGCGGCATGCCTATGGCTATCGCCCGGGGCAAGGGAGCAACCCTGGAGGATGTGGATGGGAATGTCTATATAGATTTCTTTGCGGGAGCCGGTGTCATGGCTGTCGGTCATGGACATCCTGATGTGCTGAAGGCATCCCATGAGCAGATAGACAAGGTGACCCACTCGCTGGATATACCGACAGAGACCAGGCAGCGGATGGTGAAAACCCTCAGGAGCGTGCTTCCCAAGGAGCTCAGCCGGATTTTTTTCGGCGGTCCTACCGGTTCAGACGCTGTAGAACAGGCCCTGAAGCTGGCGAAGTTCAATACCCAGCGCTTCGGCATTATAGCTTTTGAAGGAGCATATCACGGTATGACCGGGGCGGCTCTTGCCCTGACCACCGACAGCAGTCACCGGGACGGACTTGGACCCCTGGTGCCGGGCATCCAGTTTATCCCCTTTCCCTATACCTACCGAAACCCCTTCGGGTGTCCCGATGAGCAGGTAGGAGACCAGGCAGCGGACTATCTTGAACGAATCCTTGAGGACTCCCACTCAGGATTCTCAAAACCTGCGGCAGTCATTCTGGAGTCGGTCCAGGGTGAGGGCGGAACAATTATTCCTTCACCGCGGTTTCTCCAGAGAGTTCGTGAAATTACCGAGAAGCACGGTGTGCTGATGATCTGTGATGAAATCCAGGCAGGCCTCGGCAGGACCGGTAAGATGTTTGCCTTTGAACATGCCGGCATCGTTCCCGATATTGTCACCATGAGCAAGGCCCTCGGAGGAATCGGATTTCCCATCTCTGCTATTGCATATCGGGAGGAACTGAACACATGGCCGCCGGGAAAAACCATCGGAACCTTCCGGGGCAATATGGTGGCATTTGCTGCCGGATCTACAGCGATCAACTGGATGGTTGACAACAAGGTGCCCGAGCGGGCAGCTGAACTGGGGAAGAAGGCCATGGTAAAGCTGAAGGAACTTGAGAAATCCTCAAAGATCCTTGGTGAAGCCAGGGGCATCGGACTCATGATGGGCCTTGAAATGGTGGAGGACAAGAAGACAAAGAAACCCTCTGCAGATCTGGCCAAGAAGGTCCGGAAATATGCACACCAGCGGGGAGTCATGATTGAGGTCGGCGGACACCACAATAACGTGGCAAGAATGCTTCCGCCATTAGTCATCACCGAAGAGCTGTTGATGAAGGGTATTGATATTCTTGCAGGAGTGATAAAGGACCTGGAAGACGGAAAGCTTGCTTAGGGGGAAGTGAAGATGGCTAAGACGTATACTGTTGCAGTGGTTGGTGCGCTTGGGGTTGTCGGTACAGAAATGATATCTACCCTGGAGCGCCGGTCATTTCCCGTTGGCACCTTGGTGCCCTTGGATGTAGCATCCCAGGTCGGCAAGCAAGTCACGTTCCAGAGAAAAGAGTGGGAAGTGCAGGAGGCAAAGAAGGGAGCCTTTACAGGAGTCGATATTGCGATCTTCTCCGCAGGCGGGGATGCCAGCAAGGTGCTGGCCCCCGTTGCCGTAGAGGAGGGAGCCATTGTGGTGGATAACAGTTCACATTGGCGTATGGACCCGGACTGTCCGCTGGTGGTTCCCGAGGTAAATCCCCAGGATCTTGACTGGCACAAGGGAATTATTGCCAATCCCAACTGCTCTACCACCCAGATGCTGGTGGCGCTCAAGCCGATCCATGATGCGGCTAAGATTAAGCGGGTGGTGGTATCCACATACCAGGCAGTGTCCGGTTCCGGTCAGAAAGGCATTTTGGGGCTCGATGAAGAGGCGAGGGAAATGCTTCGGGACGGAAAGGTATCTGCTCCCCGGGTCTACAACCAGCAGATCGCATTTAACGCTATTCCCCATATTGATGTGTTCGAGGAAGCTGGATATACCAAGGAGGAGTATAAAATGGTCAACGAGACCAAGAAAATGCTCTCCCCGGATATCGAGGTATCTGCTACCTGTGTCAGGATTCCAGTCTGGTACGGTCACTCCGAGTCTATCAATATCGAGACTGAGAAAAAAATCTCAGCAGACGAGGTGAGGGATATGCTTTCCCGGGCTGAAGGGATCAAGGTGATCGATAATCCAGCTCAAGAAGAGTATCCTACGCCTTTTATGAGCAATGATGAAGATCTTACGATGGTCGGCCGGATCCGGGAGGATCTCACCATTGAGACGGGCATCAACCTCTGGTGCGTTTCAAATAACGTCCGCAAGGGGGCTGCCCTCAATGCAGTGCAGATCGCCGAAACGTTAATAAAGAGGAATTTGGTGTAGGTATCATGGAAATACGCAGGGCCGTAGAGACATACAGGGAAGAACTGATTGCACTGAGAAGAGATTTTCATGCGTATCCGGAACTGGGGTTCCGGGAATTCAGGACAGCTGAAAAGGTTGAGACATACCTGCAGTCCCTCGGCTTGGAAACTGAACGCATCGCCGGTACAGGTGTCGCAGCCATGCTTGACGGTCGCCGAAAGGACGGAGCAGTCCTTCTGCTGCGTGCCGATATGGATGCCCTGCCGATCCAGGAGGAGAACTCCTTTGCCTTTGCCTCAATGCATCCCGGCGTGATGCATGCCTGCGGCCATGATGCCCATATGGCGATGATGCTTATTGCAGCAAAAATACTTACTGAGATGGCCGATGAACTGGAAGGCAGGATCAAGTTTGTCTTCCAGCCCAATGAGGAGATAGCCGGTGCCCAGCTGATGATAGATGAGGGGGTGCTGGAAGATCCCCATGTTGATGCTTCCCTGGCACTGCATATCTGGTCGCCCATCGAGAGCGGGAAGGTCGGGATCAAGGCCGGACCGGTAACCGCCTCCATGGATGTCTTCTCTGTCACCATATCCGGCAGGGGAGGGCATACGGGGTATCCTGAGAGTGCGGTTGATCCGGTTATTGCCGCTGCAAACGTGATACAGCAGGTACAGCAGATCCAGACGAGGCTCATCTCACCGATGAACGCTACGGCAATTATGTTCGGCAAGGTCCAGGGGGGATCGAAGAACAATATTATCCCCGATGAGGTGGTGCTGGAGGGGACCATACGGTATCTTTATGCCGCCGGTCCTGGGGACCTGCATAACCCCACTGAGCGGTTCAGGAAACTTGTCACGGACATATGTACTGTTCATGGATGCGGATGCACCTTTGACATCCAGCACGAAAATGATGCGGTGGTGAATCATCCGACCATGACTTCAATGGCCTTTGATGTTGCCAAGGAGATGCTTGGAGAGTCCTGCATTACAGAACATGCATCCATGGCCTGTGAGGACTTTTCAGCATTCTGTGATCAGGTGCCGTCGGTACTGGTGTTCCTCGGTACAGCTCGGGAGGAGGCGGGAAGTACCTATCCCCACCACAACCCGAAGTTTACCATTGATGAGGCTACGCTTACGACAGGGGTGGAGCTTTTGGTTCGCGGAGCCATGAGATACTTTGAGAGATACTCATAGGATTCACCTATGGGGTGAACGGAGAGAAAAGGAGGTGGATGCAAAGAAAAAAGAAGCTTTGGTTGACCTATGGAAAAAAAAGATACAAAATTTATTAAGGGGGATTTTAGTATGAAGAAATTATTAGTTATTGCAGCAGCAGTACTGCTGCTGGTTCCGATGGGTATGTTTGCCCAGGGAGCGCAGGAAACAGAGGGACCGCAGAAACTTGAGGTGCGGTTAGCTTCTGCTGAAGGTGCAGCGGACACTGACTTCATGACCGTGTGGGCAGAGAAGTTTGGCGACTTCATGAGGGAAGAGACAGATGGGATGTTCGATATTACTGTGTATCCCTATGGAACTGTTGGTGATACCAGAGATATTGTTGAGCTGGTCCAGTACGGGGTTATGGAATTTGTCTTTACCGACTACGGCTGGCTGAGTTCCTTTGTATCTCAGGTAAATGCCCTTGCCCTGCACTATGTATGGCCGAAGGAAAATATTGCTGAGGTACTTGAGCATGTTGTGCGAAACGGTGATTTCTTTCCCATGATGGATGAGAAGTTCCGCCGGAATGACCTGGTACCCCTGGGTATCTACTTCGAAGGCTGGCAGTGGCTGACCTCCAAGACGCCCGTTGGCGGACCATCAGATCTAGTTGGACTGAAGACCAGGATTATGCCCTCTGATATGCTGAGCAGAAACTACCGCGCCTACGGCATAGACCCCACTCCACTGGCTTATGGTGAAATCTACAGCGGACTGCAGACCGGTCTGATTGATGCACAGAGCCAGCCTATGTTTGCCAACTACACCATGGGATTCTATGAAGTGACCGACTACTTTGTGCAGCTCTGGGCAGAGCCCTTCCTGGGTATTCCTGTTGTAAACCTGGCATTCTATGAGAGTTTGTCTGATGAATACAGAGACCTCATTCATGAGTTCTGGGATCAGGCAATTGTTGATTCAGCTGAATGGATCATGGATGTGAATGCTGACATGCGGGCACAGATTGAGACTAACAGGCCGTCAATTCAGTTCTCTGAATTTACCGATGAGCAGCAAGCCCATCTTAGGGAGCAGATTGTGAATAACGTATATCCTGTATTCCCGCAGATCGGCGGACCCGATTCAGAACAGATGCTTGAAGCACTGCAGCAGGACATTGAAAACGCAATGGCTGCATTAGGGATGTAGTACATACAGATTTCTAGACGGATGATACTGCCCCGGGGGTGCGCCCCCGGGGCACAATCTATACACGAAATAAGGGTAAAAAAACCTATGAGCGAACAAAAAAACGATTCCAAAGGCGAAGAAATCACCGTAATTGGGAAGATCGGGAAAGTACTTTCTCTGGTGGTCGATCGTTTTGAAGTTTCAATAATTACCATCAGTACGATGGCACTGGCTGTACTGCTGATTGCAAATGTAGCTGCTCGGAATATCTACAGAAGTATTTATTTTGCTGAAGAGCTGGCGCAGTTTTTTGTCATGATCATCACGTTTATCGGGACAAGTTATGCAGCGAGAAAGGCTCGTCATATTCGCATGGGAGCACTTCTGGAGGCATTCCCCCCGAAGCTGGAAAAGGCAATGATGTTTGTGATTTCTGCGGTGAGCGCTATAGTGATGTTTTACCTTGCCTATATTTCATTGCAGTATCTGATGAATATACGAGTACGGGGAACCACAACGGCTTCTTTAAGGATGCCCTACTGGTACTTTATCATAGCAGCCCCGATCGGGTTTTTTATGGCCGGGTTCCAGTATGTAAGGACGTTTATCAAGAACATCCGGGAAAAGGATATCTGGCAGTCACCTGAGCAGCAGAGTGAATATGAGGATGAGGAAAGCATGATCGCGGAGGCCACCAAGGAATCGGAGAGCATGCTGGAGCAAATCACTATGAAGGAGAGCAAGTAGTATGAATGTTATGTGGATTTCTATGGTGCTGATGCTGCTGCTGGGATTTCCCTTCATGGTGACCCTGCTTGCCCCGCTGATGCTCTTTCTTGGTATCGCCATGCCGCAGATCAATATGCAGGTGGTTATCCAGCAGATAATCAACGGATTTGTTCCTCCGTCACTGGTTACGGTGCCGATGTTCATTCTTGCGGCAAACTTGATGACCTCAGGAAAGGCTGCTACTCGCCTCATAGATATGATCCGGGTATTTGTAGGCCATATCCCGGGTGGACTTGCTATCACCACTACTGCAAGCTGCACCCTTTTTGGTGCGGTGTCCGGGTCAACCCAGGCAACCGTGTCAGCCATCGGAGGAACCATGCGGCCGATGCTCTTGAAGGCCGGTTATTCAAGTCCATTTACCCTCGGGTTAATTATTAATGCCAGTGACGTGGCACTGCTGATCCCTCCAAGCATCGGTTTTATCGTCTATGGAGTTGTTACCAGCACATCAATCGGTAAGCTGTTCTTAGCAGGAATTGGCCCCGGTATCCTGATCTTCCTGCTCTTTTCAACCTATGTGTTCTTCTACTCCAAGATAAATAAAATTGCTATTCTCGAGAAGGCCAGCTGGGCTGTTCGCTGGAAGGCCATCAAGGATGGCTTCCTGGTCCTTGGTTTTCCCATCCTTGTTGTCGGCGGTATCTACGGCGGTATCTTCAGCCCGACCGAAGCCGCAGCTGCAGGCGTTGCCTATGCACTGATCCTGGAGGGGTTTATCTACCGAACCCTGACCTTCCAGAAACTGGTAAAGGCGATCCTCGATGCAGGTATCGTTACCGGTGTGGTATTCATTCTGGTCGGTGCCGGGCAGGTGTTCTCCTGGGTCATCAGTTTCCTTCGTATTCCCCAGCAGATCATGCCGATAATTATCGGGACCGATCCAACTCAGCTGCAGCTGATCATTGTGGTGGTCATCGCCTACTTTGTGGCCTGTATGTTTGTAGACCCGATCGTGGCGATCTACGTGCTCAGCCCGATTTTCCAGCCCTACGTAGTGAGTACCGGCATCGACCCGATCCTGCTGGGTACCCTGGTAGTGCTCCAGTCGGCGATTGGTTCTGCGACGCCGCCCTTCGGGTGCGACATTTTTACTGCCCAGCTGATATTCCGCAGGCCCTATGTGGAGGTAATCAGGAAAACACCGCCCTTTGTGCTGATGCTGGTGTTCTCGACGATACTGATCATTTTGTTTCCCCAGATTGCCACCTTCCTGCCGAGCATATCAAATGTGTAGGAACTACTAAGGGGGAGTGTTATGCGGTATCGGGTGAAAGTGGGACAGGTCAGCTACGGTGAGGCAATCGGTATTGTCCTATTGGAGAATTATGCCCCCTTCATACCCGGTGACGTGGCAAATGCCACAACCTACTCCTATCCGGTAAGGTTCCAGCGGGTGGAAGGATTTACGGTGGAACGGATTTTCCGCCATGATATGGAACTCCTGGATGCGGTTACCGAAGCGGTGGCCGCTCTCCAGCGGGAGGGAGTTCGGGCAGTGACGGGAGACTGCGGCTTTATGGCGATATACCAGCAGCAGATAGCCCGGAATGCCGGAATTCCCGTGTTTCTTTCAAGTTTAATGCAGATCCCCTTTATCAGCCAGATCATCGGCAGAAATAGGGAGATCGGTGTGATTACCGCCAATAAGCATTCACTGACCCCTGAGCTGTTTCACGGAGCCGGTGTGCCGGAAGAGCTGCTTCCCGCCCTGCGGATTCGCGGCCTGGAGGATCATGATCATTTTACTGATGCGGTAGTGAGAGAGCTGGGCGAACTGGATACGGATCTTGTGGAAGCTGCGGTGGTGCAGCGCGCTGTGGATCTATCCAGGGATTATCCGGAGGTCAGGGCAATCCTGCTGGAATGCAGCCTGCTTCCTCCCTACGGAGCTGCAGTTCAGGAGGCGGTTGGCTTGCCGGTGTTTGACTTTGTGACTATGATTGATTTTGTTTATTCGGCGGTGGTTAAGCGCCGGTTTTCCGGATTTATGTAGTATATGTGAGTATTGAAGGAGGTTTTTCATGTCAGTCTTCACAAAACAGGAATATATGGAGCGGGTTAAGAAAACAAAGCAGTCCATGCAGGAAAAGGGAATGGATCTGCTTATTATCAGCCATCCGGCGAATATGAATTACCTGACCGGGTATGACGGTTGGAGTTTCTACGTGCATCAGTGTCTTGTGATCTCCCTGGAAGAGGAACAGCCGCTCTGGATCGGCCGGGGAATGGATGCCAACGGTGCCAGGATCACCAGCTATCTTGATGATGAGCATATCTTTGAGTATGCCGATGATTACGTCCAGTCACTGGTGAAGCATCCCATGCACTTCGTGGCGGGCCTCATCAAAGAACGGCGCTGGGGGAGTAAGACCATCGGGGTGGAGATGGACCAGTTTTATTTCACCCATCGCTCCTATGTTGAGCTTGAGAAGAGCCTGCCCAACGCCAGTTTTGTTGATGCAAATGCCCTGGTGAACTGGATCCGGGTGGTGAAATCCGACCAGGAGATCGAGATGATGAAACGGGCCGGTCAGATTGCCGTAAAGGTTATGGATGCAGCGAAGAACAGCATCAAGCCGGGAGTACGGGAATGCGATGCCGCTGCCCGGATTGTACAGGCCCAGTATGCGGGAACTGAACAGTACGGAGGAGATTACCCTGCCATTGTTCCCCTGATTATGGCGGGAGAAGCCACCAAAACACCCCACCTGACATGGAGTGATACACCCTTTGTAAAGGATGAGGCGGTGCTCCTTGAGCTGAGCGGGGTCTACAAGCACTACCATGCTCCCATTGCACGAACCATATTCCTTGGTGAAAACCCTCCTAAGCTTATGCAGGAGACTGCAGATATCGTCACTGAGGGGCTTCAGGCAACCCTGGACTGGATCAGGCCGGGGGTCACCGCAGAGGAGGTGGAGGCGAAATGGAGAGAAGCCATCAGCCACTCCACCATTGTGAAGGAGTCCCGCCTCGGGTACTCCATCGGTGTGAATTATCCGCCGGACTGGGGTGAGCACACCATCAGTTTCCGTCCCGGGGACAAGACCATTCTGGTTCCCAACATGGCCATACACCTGATACCGGGCATCTGGTATGAAAACGTGGGGTTTGAGATCGATGCATCAATCTATATGACCGACGACGGGTATGAACCGCTGTATGACTATCCCATCGACATGATGCTGGTGAAAGAGTAGGACGATGGAAAAGCGTATGACCCCCGATATTGCCGCAGTATATGAAGCTGCCAGGCGGATCTATGCAGTGGCCCGGAAAACGCCTCTTATTCATGCCCCGGAGCTTTCCCGGAAAGGCGGGGCAGGAACCGAAGTGCACCTGAAGCTGGAGCTGCTTCAGCCCACCGGATCCTTTAAAATCCGGGGGGCGACAAACCGGATTCGCTCCCTTAGTCCGGAGGAACAGAAACGGGGGGTGATCACCTTTTCCACGGGGAACCATGGACGGGCGGTGTCCCTGGCTGCATCAGAGAGCGGGATTCCGGCTGTGGTGTGTTTATCCAAACGGGTCCCCCGGTACCGGATTGAGGCGATCCGGAGCCTCGGCGGTGAACCGGTAGTGGTCGGATCATCCCAGGATGAGGCTGAAGAGGCCTACTGCCGTATTGCCGAAGAGCGGAAACTCACGCCGGTGGTTCCCTTTGATGATCCCGCAGTTATTGCGGGGCAGGGGACCATCGCCCTGGAGATCCTGCAGCAGTACAAAGAGGCAGATACCCTGCTGGTACCCCTGTCCGGAGGAGGACTGCTGGCAGGAATTGCCATGGCAGCCAAGGAGCTGAAGAGCTCCATCAGGGTGATCGGTGTCTCCATTGAACGTTCTCCTGTTATGATTGAGAGCCTGAAGGCGGGAAAGCCGGTTGTTCTCAGAGAGCAGGATACCCTGGCGGACTCTCTCTTAGGGGGAATCGGCAGGGAGAACAGGTATACCATGGAACTGATCTCACGGTATGTTGATGAACATATCATCGTGGATGAGGATGATGTGAGCCGGGGTATGTATTTCTGCTTCCGGCACCACGGCCTGGTCGCTGAAGGGGCGGCCTGCGTTGGAATCGGGGCAATCCTGTCTGGAAAAATTGAGATCTCCGGCAGGCGGGTTGTCCTTCCCCTTACCGGTCGAAATGTGGACCGATCACAATATCTTACGGTGATGATGCAGGAGGAGAAGCAAACAGATGAAAGATGATGCAGTCATTATTCTGTCAGAAAAGGAATTACGTTCCTATGTGAAGCTGGATGAACAGGTCATTGCCCAGGTGGAGCAGGGCTTTGCAGCCCTGGAGGCGGGTCAGGCGACGGTTCCGCCTATCATGATGCTGCCTGTGCCTGATAAGGATGGTGAGGTCGATATCAAGAGCGCCTTCATCAAGGGCCTGCCCGGTATGGCGATAAAAATCGCTTCGGGGTTCTTTCACAATAACGAGATAGGCCTGCCTTCCCAGAGCGGACAGATGCTTGTGATTAGTGCAGAAACCGGGTTCCTTCAGGCGGTACTGCTTGACAACGGTTATCTTACCCAGGTGCGTACTGCAGCGGCTGGAGCGATTGCCGCCAAGTATCTGGCGCCGAGGAATGTCGATACGGTCGGTGTCTTCGGCTGCGGCGTCCAGGCACGCTACCAGATGGAAGCGCTCTTCCTGGTACGGCCCTTTAAGAAAATCTACATGTACAGCATCGATTCGGATGAACGTAAAGCGGCCTTTGTCGATGACATGACCAAAGGGCTGAAGGTGGAGGTGGTCTCTGCTGAGATCGGAGAAGAGGTTGCTGCACACAGCGGTATCATCGTGACCACCACTCCTGCGCGGAAGGGTTATTTCAAACCTGAGTGGGTGCGGCCGGGGATGCATATAACCAGTATGGGCAGTGATTCCGAGGATAAACAGGAACTGCTGCCTGAAGTGTTCCGGGGTGCAGACATCATAGCCTGCGACCTGAAATCCCAGTGTTTCCGGCTCGGTGAGCTGAGGTCTGCCGTAGCTGCAGATATTGTTACCGATGAGACTCCTGTTCAGGAACTCGGTGCGATCATTCACGGCAGGCAGTCGGGACGGATAGATGATGACCAGGTGACCATCTGCGACCTGACCGGAGTCGGTGTCCAGGATACGATGATTGCACTGATGGCCTATGATATTGCCCGGAAGAAGAACGCAGGAATACGGGTTCAACGGTAGAGGCAGGTGGACAGCATGAACAAACTTGCATTTCCCGCTGCGGAGTACCAGCGGAGAATCCGTCTGGTCCAGGAGTCAATGGATCATCGGGGTATACAGCTGCTGCTGGTCATGGACCCGAGCCATATGAATTATCTCACAGGGTTTGACGGCTGGAGTTTCTATGTACATCAGGGACTGATCGTTTCTCTGACGGATCCGGTTCCCCTCTGGTTCGGTCGCCAGCAGGATTCCAATGCTGCCCGGCTGACCACCTGGCTGCCCGATGACCATATATTCGGGTATAAAGATGAGTATGTGCAGTCCCGGTATATCCATACTATGGAGTTTGTCGCAGGTCTTATCCGGGGGAAGGGACATGTGCTTGCCATGGAGATGGACGGATACTGGGTCACTCCCAAGATGTATAACACCTTAATGAAGGAACTGACCTATCTCTCAATAGTCGATGCAGATAATCTTGTCGGATGGGTGAAGACGATTAAGACGGACCAGGAAATTCAGTATATCCGTGAAGCAGGCGAAATTACCTCATCTGCAATGTCCCTGGCCTTGGACACGATTCGTGAGGGAGTTGCGGAACGGGAAGCGGCTGCTGTGGTATCAGCCCAGCAGATTCGTGGAACCCCATCCTTCGGCGGAGACAGCCCGGCAATTTTTCCCATTATGCCCAGTGCTGAACGTACCTCCTCGGCTCACCTGACCTTTGATACCCAGCGGGCGTACCAGCGGGGAGATGTGGTGCTTCTTGAACTCGGTTCTGCCCGTCATCACTACCATGCCCCGCTCTCACGTACTGTGTTTATCGGGGATCCGCCTCAGGATCTTCAGCACGTAGCTGATGTAGTCGTGAAGGGACTGCAGAAGACCTTGTCCGAAATCGGACCGGGGATGAGTGCTGAAGAAGTTGAGGCTGTGTGGCGTTCCTGTCTTGTCGGTACCGGTATTGATAAACCTTCCCGGGTGGGGTACTCTTTTGGTCTCAGTTTTGTCCCTGACTGGGGTGAGCATACCGTCAGCCTCAGGCCGGGAGACAAGACAATCCTGAAACCGGGTATGACCATCCACTTCATGCCGGGTATCTGGCTTGATACCTACGGCTTTGAATGCAGTGAACCCTTCCTGGTCACTGACAGCGGATGTGAGAAGATCATTGAGTTTCCGGAAGCATTATTCGTACGATAACAGCAACTCACACGTGTGATGAAGGAGATGTTCCATGGCAGCTAAGGAATTATGGGTCAGCAAGTTCGGGGGTACGTCCCTGGCGAACGCGAAACAGATACAGAAGGTGAAGGATATTATCGCTTCTGATGAGCGCCGCCGCATTGTGGTGGTTTCAGCCCCCGGAAAGGAGCACAAGGAGGACGAGAAGATCACGGATCTGCTCTATCAGTGCCATCGTCTCGTTGAAAGGGGGGAGTCGATCGACAAGCCCTTCGGAATTATTCGCAAGCGTTTTCTCGACATAGCACAATCGCTGCAGGCGGGCAGCCAGGTGAAGGATGAACTTGACTGGATCTATGAGCAGATTCCCCGGGAAAAGACCCCAGATTTTGCAGCCAGCCGGGGAGAGTACCTTAACGGACTGATGATCGCAGAGTTATTGGGTGCGCAGTTTATTGATGCCAGTGAAGTGATAGGCCTCACAGATGACGGCCAGGTAGATGAATCATCCTATGAACGCTGCGCAGCACGGTTCAATGATCCCCATGCGATCTATGTACTGAGCGGGTTTTACGGATCTGATCCTTCAGGGAAGGTGAAGACCTTTACCCGGGGAGGTTCGGATATCTCGGGAGCAATTGCGGCCCGCTCAGTTGGTGCGGATCTCTATGAGAACTGGACCGATGTGTCGGGACTGCTCACGGCGGATCCGAGGATTGTTGAAGATGCCCAGGTGGTGAGAAATATCACCTATCGGGAGATCAGGGAACTCGCATCGATCGGTGCCAACGTATTCCATGAGGAGGCTATTGCTCCGGTACGCAAGGCGGGTATTCCGATCCAGATCAAGAATACCAATGATCCTCTAGCCCCCGGGACGAAGATATCCTCCGACCGCGATGTTTCATCCCAGCCGATTGTCGGGGTTTCCGGTAAGATGCCCTACTACCGGGTCATTATTGAGAAGTTCATGCTCAGCAGGTATCCTGAATTCCCTGCACAAGTACGCGAACTTTTCAGCGACATGGGACTGCGCTCTGATGTGACATTGAGTGGATTTGACTCCATTGCCCTGTATGTAGATGCAAAACAGGCCGATTGGGACAGCTCGGTAACTGCTAAGCGTATTGAGCAGGAGCTGGAAGCAGATGCCTGCGAAATCACAGGCCCCCTGGCACTGATTGGTGTGGTTGGTGAAGGGATTCCTGTCACGGCGGGACTTTTTGAACAGGTGCCTGCTGCACTGAGGAAATCGGGTATTGAAACAGTATCCATAACCGCCGGTAATTCTCCCTTAAGCTTGCTGGTATCTGTGGCCGAAGCGGACTACCGGAAAGCACTGGCCGCACTGGTACAGGCAGTCCGCTGATTCACCCTTTGAATCATTTTGGGGGAATGCATACCCCTTGTTCTCACCTCCGGATGGGGGTAGAATGAGGGGTCTTTTTATGAATCCATATGCTGGAGGTGAGTATATGAACATAGTATGTGCAGAGCCCCTGTCTGTCTCTTATGATATGGTGGAGGGGCTCAAAAAGCGGTTTGAACAGCTGGGACATCAATTCATCTATTATACTGATCGACCGGGTACGCAGAAGGAGACAGCACTGAGAATAAGGGAGGCTGACGTGGTAGTGATCACTGACCTCCCGGTAACTCAGGCAGTCATAGAGAAGACAAAACATCTGAAACTGCTGGTGGTAGCCTTTTCAAGTCAGGATCATGTTGATCTTGAGACCTGCAGTAACCGGGGTATCAGGGTTGCCCAGATTAGAGGGTACTCAGCCTTTGCGGTGGCTGAGCTGGCTGTAGCCATGATGATCAGCCTGCTACGTTCCATGATTATTGCTAATAATGCCATGAGGACCGGCCTCCATGATCTGCCCTATCTGGGTCAGGAACTTCACGGCAGGACAATCGGTATTATCGGTCTTGGAGACGTGGGGGTGACCGTAGCAAGGATTGTCAATACCTTCGGCTGCAGGGTGATCGCCTATGATCTCACTCCCAGTGGGGAGGCGTACCAGGCGGGGGTGACCTATGTGAAGCTGGAGCAGCTCTTTCGGGAGTCTGACATACTCTCCATCCATTGCCCCCTGACAGAAGAGACTGAAGGGATGGTCACCTATGAACTGCTTTCGACAATGAAGCCCTCTGCCTTTGTCATAAATGTGGGTCGTGGATCTGTCATTGAGATGGAGGGGCTCATCAGGGCTCTGAAGGAAGGATGCATTGCAGGAGCCGGGATTGATACCAAGGAAAAGACGAACATGGAGAAGGATCACCGGCTTCTTGAATTTGATCAGGTTATCGTTACACCCCATATCGGATATCGGACCCAGGAATCCTTCGAGAGGAGACTGGAAGGCGTGGAACGTCAGATAGTCAGTTGGCTTGAAGAGCAGCTTCACCCGAAACTGTAAAAACAGTGGTGATTGAGGCCGTAATCTTTTTTTTTGGATTACGGCCTCAGCTTGTTACGCTTCTATTCCGTGGGGAGTGAAAAAAGCTCCTCAATGGCCTTAAGGTTGCGCTCATTGAGGGTGTTCTTATCCTCATACATGCTGTTGATTCTCTCCTGGTAGAGATCGGTAACTTTGTGACGCACCAGCTTCATGGTTGAGTTGATAAGCTTATCCTCTTCGGAAAAATCCTTCGGAATGATTTCGAATGCTGCAGGTACCCACTGCAGGGGAATTCTGCCGGGTTCCCGCTCCTTGAAGGACAGCAGGTCCTTCTCAACAAGTTCCAGGACCTGGCGGGCGGTCTTCATATCCCCTTCAGTGATGGCCTGCTTGAGATGTTCTGTCTGCAGGGTGATCAGCGCGGAGGTGAATACTTTGTGGTCGTTATAGACCATGATCTGGTTGATGAACCGGGAGTTGTTTATTACCGCTTCCTCGACCTCCTCGGGGGAGTACTTCTCTCCATCCGGAGCGATGAGCAGCGCCTTAGCCCTCCCGGTTACCACCAGAAACCCGTCCTGATCGATATACCCCAAATCACCGGTCCACAGCCAGCCGTCACGAAGAGCCTCCCTGGAAGCCTCGGGATTCTTGAAATAGCCCTTCATGACGTTGCCGCCCTTGATGACGATCTCACCGCGTTCGCCGATGACAGCCTCCTCAGATTCACTTTTCATGATTTTGCAGGTAATAGATGGTGCAACCATACCAGAAGTGCCGAATTTATGTGTATCTGCAGAGTTACTGCAGATGATCGGTGCTGCTTCGGTCAAGCCGTATCCCTGGTAGATAGGTACTCCCAGGGCTGCGAAAAACTGCTGCTGCTTGATCTCCAAAAGAGCTCCCCCGCCAATACAGAACTGAATGCGATCCCCGAAAATCTTCCTGATCTTTGGAAATACAAGGACTGATGCAAGCCAGTAGGGGAAATAGCTTTTCAGACGTGTTCCGAGGGGCACAGGATTGAAGCCGTCTCCGTTGAGCCTGATCCCTGCCCGTATGCCTGACTGGAATATGCCGTTAATGAATGCTCCCTTCTGGGCTACTCCGCTGATGATCTTCTTCATAAAATTCCCGGACAGGGCGGGAACAGTCATCAGGTATGATGGGTTTGTCTCTGTCAGGTTTTTCGGGATGTTCCTGATAATGGCACTGTTACTGCCCCGGGCGTCAACAAAGTGCATGGTTATGCCCCGCAGCAGTGACGCATAGAGCCCTACAGTATGGGCGAAGGAGTGATCGAGGGGGAGCATGATCAGCGTCTCAAACTCTCCATCGGGAATATTGCACAAAGTCACTGCATCCTGGGCATTGGTCCAGTAGTTGAGGTGGGTGAGCATGATTCCCTTGGGATACCCTGTGGTGCCCGATGTGTAGCAGATATTCACCACATCCTGTTCGTCTATGGTCGGTTCCAGATCACTGATGAGAGTTGGTTCTTTAGCCAGTTTCTCAGTCCCTCTGTCTATGAGATCCTTCCAGGTGTAGAGGGTCTTTCCCCTGACCAGTTTCAGTTCAGAGATTGTCTGCTCCATTCGGGAATCGTCTTCATCCAGGTAGAGCATGACCGGTTTGTGCTCCATATGGTTCCACGCTTCGGCAACTTTAGCTATCGTATTGGATGAAGCAAAAAATGCTTTACTTTCCGAGTGGTCTATCCGAAAGGCAATCTCCTCCGGGGAGAGCTTGATGGACAGGGGTACGGATAGTGCGGCTGCCTTAAGCACACCGTATTCACCGATCACCCATTCCGGTCTTCCCTCAGAAAGGATGGAAACCGTTGAACCATGTCCGATACCGATGTCCAGCAGCGCAGCTGCAATGGTATCTGATTCAGCATCGGTTCTGGGGAAGGTCCAGTTGATCCATCCATCATCGCCTTTTTTTGTTGTATACGCCCGTTCCGGGTATTTCTCTGAAGCTTCATGAAGCATTCTCAGTACTGTTCTCATTGATTACCCCTTTTCATATTGTGCAGCAGTGTATCCTGCTTTATCTCATCCAAAGTGGTTGGTTTGATGTTAATATCTAAATAATCTAGAGCATTGTATCACAGATTGGGGTGATGTGAAGATAGCTCCGGGTATGAAAAAAGCGGCTGGATTGTTTTATTGAACATAACCCATATCCTCATCAGGAGGATATGGGTCTGCATAGTTCAGGTATTTACATTACAGGCTCATCCCAGAGTTCCTGCCAGCCTTGGGCTGTCTCCCAGAGGAATACATAGCCCTTGATAAGCCGGCAGTTTCGATCGATCCCTGTGATCATGTCAAGCTCAGACTGGCTGAGGGGATCTTCTGTCACCGCCAGCAAATTTGACCTGATATTCCTAGGGTTCAGCGAAAAGGGAATAGGGATTTGTCCCCGCTGGACAGCCCACTTGAGGCATACCAGGGCAGGATGGATCTGGTGCTCCGCCGCTATGGCAAGGATTACGGGATCCTCCAGGGGATTGGTGTCTCCCGGGTCCCTGTCCCGCTCGGGACGGTTGGGAGATCCCAGGGGGGAGAACCCGACCGGCTGTATCTGATGCTCCTGAAGATAGGAGAACAGCTCGGGCTGCTGGAAATGGGGATGCAGTTCCAGCTCGCAGCAGTCAGGTTTGTGGGATGCATCCTTCAGGAGAAGCTCCATCTTCCTGATGGTCATGTTTGATGTACCGATGTTGCGCACCAGACCTCTCTGCTTCAGCTGTTCCAGCTGCTCCCAGGTCTCCATATACTCTTCGTGTCGATAGGGATGAGCATCGGGGCTGCGGGAACTTTTGTCACATCCCGGGGGGTGGTAGTTCCGGAAGGGCCAGTGCACAAGGTATAAATCCAGGTAATCAAGCTGCAGATCCTTCAGTGACTGCTCACAGGATGCGATTACCTGACCGGGGCCGTGCTTGTCGTTCCATACCTTTGAGGTGATCCAGAGTTCCTCCCGCTTGATTAATCCTGAAGCCAGCACCTCGGTAAGGATTTCTCCGATGGTTACCTCATTCCGGTATACCGAGGCACAGTCCAGATGGCGATACCCGACCGAGAGAGCGGTGAGGACCGCCTCTGCGACCTCCCGGGGCCGGGCATGGTCAGAGCCGAAGGTGCCGAACCCGATCATCGGGATGGTGTCCCCGCTACGGAGTTTACCCTTTGGTATGGTTGTATGATCTACAGCCTCAGGCGATATGGTAAAATGACTCATTTCAGTTCCTCATCAAATACAACGGCAACTTTCCCGCATTTTCCGCTTGCCATAAGCGCATAAGCCTCAGAAGCCTGTTCAAGGGGAAACCGGTGGGTTACCAGATCTTCGGGGTGAATATTCCATCGTACCAGCCGTTCTGTGAGTTCTTCCATTTTCCAGATGGATGTCACCCAGCTTCCGTAAATGGTTTTCTGGTCATGGATAATATCGGGGCTGGGGCTGAAGCTGCAGGTGCCGCCCTCACCGATGAAACAGATTTTTCCCCATTTCCTTGCTGCTCGTATCGCGGTCTGCCGCGCCTGGTCGCTGCCTGAGCAGTCGATGGTCCGCTCACATCCCATTGAGTTCGTGAGCTCGAGGATCTCCTCCACATTCCGGGATGATGCCGGAAGCAGGTGATCAGCAAGTCCCAGGGATCGGGCCAGTTCAAGACGCTCTTCGGAGATATCAATGCCGATGGT
>SKJE01000145.1 GCA_007116075.1 Spirochaetia bacterium | reverse complement strand
TCAACTACCTTGAGTTTGCCCAATCAGCCCAGGAAGCCGGGGCATCCCTGCTTACCCTGCATCCTCGTACCCGTTCCCAGGGCTACAGCGGCAAGGCTGACTGGTCCCAATTACAACAACTGGTCCAGGCTGCAGCCCTTCCCGTCATAGGGTCAGGAGATGCGGTCTCACCCGAGACGGTACAGCAGATGCTGGAGGAAACCGGTGTGCAGGGAGTCATGATCGGCCGGGCCGCGGTGGGCAATCCCTTCATATTCAGCCGGGCAAAGGAGCTGCTTACCCAGGGCACACTTTCTCCCTTACCGGACAGGCTGACCATATACCATACCGCCATGGAACATCTGGAGCGGGCAATTGAGGCCGACGGAGAACCAAAGGCGTGCCGGGAGATGCGCAAGCAGGTATGCGCCTACACCAAGGGACTGCCCGGATCAGCTGAACTGCGGGCTAAACTGGTGCATGCATCTGATCAACAGGAGTATAGGGTTCTGCTTGAGCAGTATGTACTGGACAACGGGGTATCATAACAATCTCTTACTTGTCTAGCGGCACAACCGTCATATAGTTCCCATATGTTCAAATCTGCATGTTCTTTCCGGACGATATAAGTGTTTCTCTGCGATAACTGATTTGTTACCTCCTGAAGCCCCATACAACTTTTATTGGATACTTACGGAATTCTCCGGCTCTTGACAAGAAAAGATAAAGCGGGAAATATAGTATTTGAAAAAAGGCGGTGATCTTTAATGCACACCGACCTACCATGACGTAACTGTATTTTTGCATACGTTAGGACTTGATCTTTGTGAGACAGGTACCCAAAAATGCTACATTCCAACCCAACGGGTTTTTTACAGAAACTGTTTTTCTGCAGGAAAGACAAAAAAAAGTTTCCCATCTTCCCCTTTTATGTAGTTCCCCTTCGGTGGATAGTATCCCGGGGTCATGCTGCTTACCAAACCTGTTATTTACCTGGTCTAAGATCCTCGTTGCTTCAGTGTATGTCAGTAAATCTGCTTACAGGAGGATGTACGTGAACATTCATGATTTTTCAGCAATGAAGAGAAACAACAATCCCATAGCCATGGTAACCAGTTATGACAGCTGGAGCGCCTCTTTGGCAGCCCAGTCTTCAATAGACTGCCTGCTGGTGGGAGACAGTGCAGCCATGGTTATGCATGGACTGCGTGACACCACCCAGGCCGATGCAGAAATGATTGCTCTGCATACAAGGGCAGTCAGGAGAGGGGCCCCTGATGCATTTATTATCAGCGATATGCCCTTTCTCAGCTGTCGGAAGGGACTTCATCATGCCATGGATACGGTTGAAGTGCTTATGAAAGCAGGATGTGATGCAGTAAAAATTGAGGGACTTGCCGGACAGGAGGAGATAATCGCTCATATTATCCAGTCGGGAGTTCCGGTAATGGGGCATCTGGGATTAATGCCCCAGTCGGTGCACCTTCTCGGCGGTTATAAGGTTCAGGGAAAAACTGATGATGCTGGTGAAACTATACGGGCTGATGCTCAAACACTTCAAGAGATCGGATGTTTTGCCCTTGTAGTTGAATGTGTACCTGCACAACTTGCAAAACAGATAGCAGATAAGCTGACCATTCCAGTAATTGGTATTGGTGCAGGAGCAGATGTTGATGGGCAGGTGCTGGTTCTGCAGGATTTGCTGGGCATGAGTACTGGCCATATTCCAAAGTTTGTACGAACATATATTGCCGGTGCCGAACTCATCATCGAAGCGCTCAATACGTATGCAGAAGGAACAAAAACAAGAGCATTCCCATCTGCAAAAGAGAGCTACTCATGAAAAGCATACAGAATCCGACTGTATGGAAGCGAACTATGACGCAACACACTGCAGCCGGCCTGAATGTGGGTTTTGTACCTACCATGGGGGCTCTTCATAAGGGGCATCTGAGCCTCATGGAAAGAGCCAAAGCTGAGCAGGATCTTCTGGCAGTCAGCATCTTTGTGAATCCTACCCAGTTTAATGATCCGAAGGACCTGCGGAATTATCCGGATAGGATTGAGAAGGATATCGCTACACTCACAGACATCGGAGCAGATTATCTCTTTCTCCCAAGCTATGAAGATCTGTATCCGGACAACTACCGTTATACCATCGTGGAAACTGATCTCTCCGGTCAGTTGTGCGGAAAGAACCGTCCGGGTCATTTTACCGGAGTGCTGACTGTTGTATTGAAACTTCTTTTGCTGACCGGAGCGCAAGCAGCTTATTTTGGGGAAAAGGACTGGCAGCAGTATAAGCTTATTAAAGGGATGGCTGAAGCTTTTTTTCTGAATACAGAAATCATATCCTGCCCTGTGGTCCGTGAAGATTCCGGGTTGGCATACAGTTCCAGAAATGAACTTCTCAGTAGTATAGAGCGCAGGCAAGCGGCACAATTGTTCGAAGTACTGTCAACATATGCCCAAAAGCCCTGTGACCAAGCGGCTGAATCTGCTGCACAGGAGCTTACTGGTAAGGGGTTTAAGGTAGAATATCTGCAGCAGGATGAAGGCCGACTGCTTGCTGCTGTACAAATAGGATCAGTGAGGTTAATAGATAATGTCAGAATTACCACATTCAGTTCATAACACAAAGGATTTAGGGAAAAGCAAGGCGGCTACGAAAATCCTTATTGCAGTCACCGGTTCGATAGCTGCCTATAAAGCAGCGGACCTGATCTCTAAGCTGGTGCAGGACGATTTCGATGTTGACTGTCTGGCTACCGAGAAGGCCTTGGAGTTTATCGGACCCTCGGCTCTTGAAGGAATCACTCGGAAACCTCTGAATACCGATATGTTCGCAAATCCTAGTGATATTATTCATATTTCCATGGCAGCCTGGGCAGATCTGGTGATTGTGTACCCTGCATCAGCCGATGTGATTGCTCGGCTGCGCACCGGACGCGCGGAAGATCTGCTCTCTGCTTTGTTCCTGGCAAATAACTTCTCATCTCCCTGGTGGATAGCACCGGCAATGAACAGCAACATGCTTGCCCATCCGGCAGTGCAGGAAAACCTTCAGGTACTGAGTACCTGGGGCTGCCGGATTCTACCGACAGAGGAAGGAAGGATGGCCTGTGGTACAACGGGCAGCGGAAAGCTGCTTGACCCGCAGCAGGTACGAGATTTCGTCAGCAGCTGGTATGCCTCAGGGGAACAGGATGAACACTAAGGCACTACAGGTGCTTATAACGGCAGGAGGTACCTGTGAAGCCCTGGACGGTGTACGGACTGTTACCAACACCTCCACAGGTGCCACGGGAGCCTGTATTGCAGCATATTTTTTGGATCAGGGAGCGGTCGTGCATCTGCTGCACGGGAGGGCCTCGGTACTCCCGTGCAGAGGAGAAACGGTTCAGCACCGGTATACACATGAAGCATTTACCTCTTTTTCTGATTTGGATGCCCGGATGCGGAGATTTCTTGGAGGACAAAAGCATCTCGATGCAGTGATTCATCTGGCGGCAGTAAGTGATTTCTCGCCGGTTGAAATTATCACAGCAGACGGAACAAGCATTACACCACGTGCAGAAGGAAAGATTGCTTCAGAAGCTGGATATACAGTCAGATTCGAGCCGAACAGGAAAATTATTGATTCTATAAAGGAGTATGCCGGAACTGCTGAGGCAAATCATCTGCCCCTGGTTATCGGGTACAAACTCACCAATGTTCGCTCAGGAGAAATGCAGTGGGCAGCAATAGATGCGTTAATTCAAAGGGGATGTTGTGACGTTGTTGTCCATAATGATCTGCAAATGATAGACAAGATGAAGCATGAAGCATCATTTTATAATGCTTCAGGACAGCTTCTTGGCAGGAGCAAAACAAAATTAGAGATGGCAAAGTTATTATATGACCTGTGCTTCGCATATAAGAAAGGAGATAAAAATATATGAGACTGGTTATTGATGTCGGTAATACCCAAATATATGGTGGATTATTTGCTGAAGGTAAAAAAGATTCGGTCTTTCATTTTCGTAAATCTTCTCATGGGGGTATGACTACAGATGAACTCGGCTGTTTTCTCAGAACTGTTATTCGGGAAAACGGATATGATCCGAATATGGTTTCTGATATTGCCTGCTGTTCAGTCGTTCCTGACATAAATCATGCCCTTGTCAACAGCTGCCGGAGATATTTTCATATTGTCCCCCTCATGATCGAACCTGGAATTAAAACAGGATTGAAAATCCGCTACAAAGATCCGACAGCAGTAGGTGCAGATAGAATTGCAAATGCTGTAGGGACGACAAAACTCTACCCGAATCAGAATATCATCATTGCAGATTTTGGCACTGCCATTACACTGGATGTGGTTACTGGGAAAAAAGAGTACCTCGGTGGTGCAATACTTCCGGGATTAAGCATATCTATGCAGGTGCTTGAAGCTCGGGCGGCAAAACTGCCGACTGTAGCAATCACTGTTCCTGCAGTTTCATGCGGTCAGACTACAGAGGAGAGTATACAGGCAGGAATTTTTTATGGAGCTGTCGGGGCTGTGAAGGAACTTACTGCACAGATGAGTGTAGAATTGTTTGACGGCGTCAGACCGCTTGTCGTGGGCACTGGAGGCTTTGCGGGAATGATGCGGAATAGAGGGGTTTGGGATAAACTACATCCTGATCTTGTACTCGAGGGACTGATTGCTATTTTGGAGATGAACAGATGACCATTGAAATGCTGAAGGGAAAAATACATAGAGCTGTAGTGACCGATGCCAATATTGAATATGAGGGATCGATTTCCATTGATCCGGAACTTATGGCTGCAGCACATATACGAGAACATGAAAAAGTGGATGTGCTCAATATTACCAACGGGGAACGAATGACAACCTACGCCATATCAGGTGGCCGGGGAGAGGTATGCCTTAATGGAGCCGCTGCCAGGCTGGTGCAAAGGGGTGACAAGGTTATTATCGTAGCTTATGTGCAGCTAACACTGAAAGAAGCAGATGACTTCTCGCCTTCAGTGGTGTTTGTGGATGAACAAAACAGATCAATACAAACCATCATGTAATATGGGCACATATATTATCAAAAGGAGATACATGAAAAACGAATTGCAGCTAAATCTTGTAGAAATATAGCCTTGAAACACAATTGAGCCAGAGATTCTACAGGTAAATGCTGCTGATCGATCAACAGGTGAACAGACTCAAAGAACGGTATTGCTGAAGCAAAGAAGCAGTGTGTTCTTCCTCTACAAAAAGGGTAAGAAATTCTGTTCTGATTTTTTTAAGAAAAGGTTCTGAATATACAACTGCGGCATGTTAGTGTGGTTTTCTTAAAGAATATCAAATACGCTTTTATCGATACTTACCCAAGATGATATCCCGGGATGAGCCTGAAAGTCTAGGATAATGAAGATCGGATCCAAAGAGCGACTTGTTATCCTTAAAGCCATCAATAATAGACCCATAGAGCTCACTGAGCAGGAGAACACCGTCACGGTTTGCATCACCAACTGCAAACCCATCAGTTTTCTTAAGTCCCTCAAGCATAAAATATGTGAATGCACCATGATCTCCTCCTTCCCCATCTTTTCCAAAAACGAGTCCTTCCATCGCCCATTCACCGCTGCCTGAGGCGCTCATCACCCAGATATTCTCCGGTTCATAGGTTTTATCTGGAAAAGAAAAGAAGGTATCAATTGACCTCCTGATGGATTCAGCCTTGGGAAAGGAATTACCCTCATCCCACCAAATCTCCAGGCGATCATGACTGTGGGGATCATCGGGGATGAATCCTCCGGTATAACAGGCATCAATAAGCAGGATAGCAGGAACACCGAGTTGTTCAAGCTCGCTTAATAGTTCAGTAGCGGAGAGATCGTTCTTCTTAACATTCTCATACCAGTCATCCCAGGAACCAAAGGAGCTATCGGTCTCCCGCTCCATAAGCAGATAGTGTTCTCCCCGTATGATCTCACCGTGTCCTGCAAAGAAGAAGATAACCTGGTCTTCGCTTTTTGGTGATATAACTTTCAAAGCATCAAGGATTGCATCTTTTTCAATCACTGACTCAGAAGATGACAGCAGCTTTGTAACATCATAGCCATATGACTCAAGCGCATTCCCCAGGGCAATTGCATCAGCTTCGGTATAACTCAGTTTAAGATTATAATGTTCATCATCAATAGTAAATTCATATCCCTCGTACTGTACCCCGATCACCAGTGCATACCGGTTTCCCTTGGGGGTATAGTCAGCAAGTGAGTCCAATTGGCATGAGAGGGTACTGAGCACTGTCAGCAGTATGAGGAGGTACTTCATCTCTGGCCTCCTAATCTGATGCTGAGACTGGTTTCAACGCTCCAAGTGATCCGGTGTGCACCGTCTCCCCGTAATGAGAACCCAACGGGAACCGCGGCTCTGATAGAGAAGGGATGCTGCTCAAGGCGAAGGTCCAGGTATGGAGCGAGTTCCACCTCAGGATAGAACAGGGCTCGTTCGGTATGCTCATACAAGGCATACCAGAAGGACAGGCCTGCCTGAACTCCAAGATGAAAGAGGTTATGAGATAACAGTTTCCTGCCCGCTGTCAGCTGCAGTGCTCCGGCCTGTTCTCCCCGAAGCACCTCCGGTCCTCCGTCAATAAGAGCAGCATAACTGGTTTTTCCCTGCAGGGCTGCCCCAACTTCCCAGTATGCATTGAGGGGCAATGAGACGCCCCCGGACAGGATCACCACATGCTGATAGGTATTATGGGTCAGATCATATTGTCCACCGAAGCCCCCTCCTCCCTGCAGGGTTACAGCCCCTGCAGGGAGAAGAATCAGCGTGAGCAATATGCAGCCCATTAATGCTTTTTTTACTACAGTGATATCCCTCCCCATACCTTCAAGCCGACCGAGGTGGCATCGGAGTTCCCGTCCGCTGAGTCGGTATAACT
>SKJE01000077.1 GCA_007116075.1 Spirochaetia bacterium | reverse complement strand
TTTGCATACTCCTGTATTTCGGTCAGCCGCAGCTTGAGATCCTCATCATAGATAAATGTGTTGTTCTCACTGTCATAGATCCTTAACGTATAGGTAAGCTCGGTATAATCATCGTTTGCAAAGGAGCCCACATCATCCATGCCACGGACCGATGCAAGCTTGAATATCCTGCTCACCGTAAGGATAAGACCCCTGGAATCCGGAATAGAGCGGTCATCGGTCATGATTTCATTCATAAAAGCGATATACCCAGGGAATGATGCCAGGTATCCTACATCGGGAATGGCTGCTACCTTCTTCTCAAACTCGTATACGCTTTTTAGTACCTCCGAATTGAGAAAATAGTTGTGCTCCCCTTCAGGTGCTTTGAGAGTCAGGAAGATTCGATGAAAACTACCGAACTGCTCTACAATAAATTCTGTATTGAGGATGGTGGGATCATCCTTCGGATAGTATTCAAGAAAGTCAGTTTTCTGCTCAATCTTTGGATAGAGACTTACCCCGGCTACGAGCAGGAGTATGCTGGCAACAACATAGATACGATGCCGCCGCAGCACATGTCTCCCTGTCCGCTCCATCAGTTGCGTCAGCCGGCCTTCATGAACAAGTGCACCGGATATCGATTTCGGGTGGCGAAACAGTGCAAGAGAAGCGGGAAGAAAGGTAAGGGAGAGGATCATGCTGGTTGATATACCAACGATAGCCCCGAAGCCGAACTCCCTGATCTGGTCTATCTGGGAAAACAGGAGACTTGAAAATCCGATAAGGGTGGTCATTCCTGCAATACTGATGGTTTTAGCGATATTTTTGATGCCTGGCACCATCCATGTACGGTCCCTGGATGCTTTGAGGACATGGATGGAGTCTCTCATATGCTGATTCAGCATATGAATTGCATAGGAGCTTCCAAGGGCGAGGATAATCGGGGGAAGTGAGACGGTAATAACGGTAATGGCAAACCCCATGAGGGACATAGCCCCTAAGCTCCAGATGGTACCGAGGGCAACCAGGAGAATCGGCAGCACAATGGAGCGTACAGCTCGAAACCCGCTGTAAAAAAGTATGATCATAAACAGTACGGCCAGCATGAGCAGCCGGGTGAGGTCTTCAAAAAGATATTTCTGAACCTGGGAGGCGTAAAAAATGGTGCCGATCTTATGGACCTCATAGTACGCTTCCAGCGGTTCTATCAGCTCTTCAATATGATCTACATAGATATCATACTGCTCAACTTTTACGGGCTGGGGGAAGTAGGCTGCAAGACTTCTTCCGTCTCGGGATATAACCAGATTTTGGGCAAAGGGGTCCTGCTTAAGCCGATGGGCAAACAGTTCAAGTTCCTCGTCGTTCCGGGGAAACCGTCCCTCCGGTGCGGGATTGGCCGGCCTGATTCTCGTGCCGATCCGCTCAAAGGTGGTGAAGGTAAAAGGGGAAATAGGGGTATCAAATATATCCATCTCAGCAAGCTGCTCGATAGTGTGAAAGAACTGTTTGATGCCTTCGACCTGAAAGGGGTTGTCGGATGTTATGGTTAAGACAAAATAATCAAAGGTGTTTTGTTCCTCACCGTAGTGTTCAACAAATGTTCCTGCCATGCCGCCGGATGGTATCAGGGCCTGGATGTCCGTATCATATTGAATATCTCTTGCATGATACCCAAAAAACAGAGTGATGAGCACAATCGGGGTGAGTACAATAATTGGTCTATGCACAACAAAGCGAATCAGTTTATCAAACATTGCGGCTCAGTATACCCTCCACACTCTGCATGAGTAAAGATTTATTTTTCTTTCTGGACGGAAATCATAGGATTTGGAAAGCGTAGCTGAATACGGAGGATCCTGCAAGCCCCGCTCAATTCCTGGTAACTGTTCTTGCTTGAGAGGTGGGGATATCAAAGCCGATGGAGATTGCCCCATGAGGGCAGGCCCGCGCACAGTCTCCGCACCGGATGCACTCGCTGCTTCCCGGATTGGTGTGGATGCTGATCTGCAGCTTACATGAACTGACGCAGGCGCCGCAGGTGGTGCAGCGGCTGCTGTCGATCTTGATCTGGTGCAAGGAGATCCTGTTAAACCAGCCGTAAATGAGCCCAAGGGGACAGAGAAAACGGCAGAAAGGCCTGTAGAGTACCACCGACAAGGCACTGAGCAGTATAAGCACAAACAGTTTCCACTGAAAGAGTATGCCCGCCAGGGAGCGGAGGGACTGCTGGGTTAGCATGAGGGGAATACCGGCCTCAAGAGTTCCAGCAGGACATATCCAAGCACAGAATCCCGCGGTTCCGTTTCCGAAGGTATCAACCACCAGCAGCGGGGCTCCCACCACAAGCAGGAAGAATATGGGATATCTTAATAATCCCAGCATCTGAACCTTTCGTGAGGGAATCAGCTTTCTGCCGGGTATCCGGTAGAGGGCTTCCTGGTAGAGTCCGAAGGGGCAGAGATACCCGCAGATAAACCTGCCGAAGAGTGCACCGTAGAGCAGCAGAAAGCCGACCACATATGTTGATGTAATTGTGTTTCTTCCGGAGAGGACTGCCTGGAGAGAACCCACCGGACAGGATGCAGCCGCTGCCGGACATGAGTAGCAGTTCAGCCCGGGGGTACACAGATATTTTGAGCCTCCCCGATAGAGCTCCCCTGTGAGGAAGTTATGAAGAAAGGGATTATAGGCAAAGAGGGCTGCAACCTGGATGATCAGCCGGTTGATGATTTTCGGCGTCCTGGTCATGATGCTAACCCAGCCCGATGCATTCAAGGCAGACCCGGATGGCCTTTTCAAAGACAATCCCGGCCTCGCCAGACCATATACCCAGTGCTATGAGGATGAACCCTCCCGCTACCAGCAGGTTCCGTGGGGTGAATACACTGCCCATTTTTCACTCCTTCTGTTGGGTATGATACTTCCCGGACAGGGAGTTGTCCATTACAGGAAGGAGTTTATATCCTCAAGATATTCCTCAGCGGGTTTTAATCCGTAGGAAGGACCGCTGAGTATGTTCCCGCTGCTGTCCACCAGCACCGTTGCTGGAATATAGGGGGCAACCCGGTAGAGCAGGGAGGACATAGCTTCGTGGGGAGCCATGTTCAAAAAACTTGTTCCCTGGTCGGAGAGCATGGTGAGGGCGTCCTCCCGCCGGGACGCGCCGTCCAGAGTGATGCCCAGCATGCCGACTTTGTCCGGGAGCAGTGTCTCCAGCCGGGCAAGTTCAGGCAGTTTCCTGATGCAGGCGGGACAAGTAGTGGCCCAAATATTGATAAGGGTTACATCATTACCCTGAAGCATTGAGGGACCTACAGGATCCCCGGTGGAAAGATTATAACCCTGGATGACCGCAAAATCCCGATCCTGCGATATTGGAGAACTGTTCAGGTCCTCCTGGGTTTCCTCTTTACTTCCTCCGGCAGGAAGGAATGCTGCCATAGTTAAAAGCAGCAGGATGATCAGATACTTCATACATCCTCCACGTGTTCGATGATAGAGCTATATATTACTAAATTGTTAATACTTATGCCAGCGTTTTTTTTCTTCCCTGGGATTGAAATCGTCCGGTCCGCGGTAGGGGATCCCCCTGGAGGAGATATGACCGCGTCCCCGGTACACAACAGCCTGGACAGGACAGAAATTGTAGCACCTGAGGCACAAAATGCATCTTCCCTGGGGGACCACGATTTTGTCATGACCAAAGGTGAGGTTTTCGACAGGGCAGATCTTACTGCAAAGTCCGCATCTTGTGCAGACCGATTGATCGATGGTGAAGTCGTTCTGGAGGGATGAAAAAAACCGTCGGAAGGGTGATCTCTGCAGGGAGCCGAGCAGGGCAGGCAGTATCCCGAACCCGCGATGAGAGGAAGAACCCGAGACGATATGATCAGCCAGTCTGCTGATCCGGGGAATTTGCTGTGCCCCGCGGCGGGCAATACGTTTCGGGTCATTGGTATACGGCAGGCGCAGGGCGGAGACGCAGACGTTGTTGGGCATGAACAGGTGTTCACTCCAGCGAACCCGATACTGCCGGGAGGGCAGGAACTCAAGTGCTGCCTGGGTGCCGTCCCCGGAAAAGAGCCACTGGGTACAGAAAACAAACAGATCTACAGGATGTGGGGGAACTGGCAGTGAGCGAAGGAATTGTTTCATAGGGCTGGGAAGATCTGAGCCGTAGACCGGATAGCCGATACCAATCACATCGCATTCGTCAAGCATCTGCTCTACCTGAGGAGGGTCAGCTGACTCTATTGATGACAGGGTTACCCTGCTTTCCCGAAGAGCCAGGGCTCTGGCAATGTGGTTTGAGATGTACCATGTATTACCGGTACCCGAGAAATACCAGATATGGATCCGCATCTGCTGCTTCCTCCAATGCTATTGTACCATAGGTTATCGATAGTTTTTTCAGTAGAAAGTATTGTCTAAGTGCACATTATATATTATGGTTCAAGAAGAAGTTGCCTAGTATCTTCATAACTGGAAGGTACCTATTTTCGGTAAAGGAGGAAGACAGACATGAGCGAGCCGAGCAGGCCGAACTTAGAAGATCCCTTATTATGCTATCAATCGTCTGAAACACACAAGAAGTATGTCTGCAGTCATATCCTTCTGTGCCGGATTCGCTGGTAGGCCGGTTTAGCCCGGCAGTGATTCCCTCCGAAGCAGCAGAGAAAGAGCTGACTGTATTAGAGAACAAGGAGGTGAATCATGATTCGCTATAACCCAACAAAAAGAATCCAGACAGCTCTCAAGAACAAGGATACAAAGGTCCTGAAGTCGCTTTGTGAAACGCTTCACCCTGCCTCTATGGCGGGATTGCTGGTGGACTTTGAATATGATGATGTATGGAATATCATCAGGGGTGTCTCCCCCCAGCTGAGGGCTGAGATTTTTTCTCATCTTGAAGTCACCATGCAGACCGATGTAGCCCAGCATATCTCCCGTCGGGAACTTGCTACACTGGTCACCTACATGTCCCATGACGACCGGGTTGACCTGATCAAACGGCTGCCTGAGGAAGTAGCTGAAAAACTGATGTCTGCCCTCGCTGAAAAGGAGCGGGCGGATATCCAGAACCTGGCATCATACCGGGAGGGAACTGCCGGTTCAGTGATGACCTCGGAGTATGTCAGCCTTCCTGCAAACATAACCGCAGGTGAGGCGATAGACCTGATCCGCCGGGAAGCGGCTGACAAAGAGACCATCTACAACGCTTACGTAGTGGACAGCGAGCACCGGCTGATCGGGTTTATTACCCTGAAGGACCTGATCCTTGCTAGGACGGATAAGTACATCCAGGATGTGATGTCCAAGGAGATGATCTATGCCTATGTGACGGATGACCAGGAATCGGTCGCTCGGACTATTGCAAAGTATGACCGGATCTCTGTTCCCGTTATCAACGAGAACAATATCCTGCTGGGTATCGTAACCCACGATGATGCCATGGATGTCATTGAATCGGAATACACTGAGGATATTGAGAAGTTCATGGCCATCTCCGGTTCCCATGACAGCGAAGGATATCTTTCAGTTCCAGTAACTACCCATTTCAGGAACAGGGTGTTCTGGGTAGTGGTTCTTGCTTTTATGGGAATTATTTCTGGGATGGTACTCCACCATTTTGAGGATACCCTCTCCTCCCTGATGATTCTTGCGCTCTATATGCCGATGATGATGGATACCGGAGGTAACACCGGTAGTCAGGCGGCAACAGTAGTGATCAGAGCTCTGGCTCTGGGTGATGTGAAGGCCAAGGATATTTTTCGCGTGGTATGGAAGGAACTGCGCATAGCGCTCATGATATCCTTGATACTTGGGGTTCTTGCCTTCGGCCGGGTCCTGTTTCTCTCTAGAAATTCCGTGATTCCCCCCGGGTTTGATCTGATAAACATAGCAATTGTCATTTCGCTGTCATTAAGCATTCAGGTTGTATCAGCAACACTGATTGGAGCCCTGCTGCCGATGATTGTTTCCCGGTTGAAACTGGACCCGGCGGTGGTTGCGAGCCCCGCAATTACCACCATGGTGGATATTACGGGACTGCTCATCTATTTTACGACAGCAACTCTCCTTCTTGGACTCTAGCTGCTTTCACGATTCAAACAGGGAAACCGGTCCCTTGAGGGACTCAATGATCTCAATACCCTGGGGGCACAGTGGCTCACAGGTGCCGCAGGCAGTGCATCGTGACGCCTCATGGCCGGAGAGCATCTGGCGGTACTTCTGCCGGTTTTCCTCAATCTCATTGAACATATGGGCATCGTTGTACATGGAGAAGGATCCGGGTATGTTTACATCATGGGGGCAGGGCATGCAGTAATTGCAGCCGGTGCAGGGTACCTGTATCTTCCTGAGATACACTGTTCGAACATCCTCCACAGCCTGGAGTTCTTCTTCGGTGAGGGACTCGGGCTGAGCCTCAGATGCTGTATCGATGTTCTCTTGTACCTGCTCTTCCGTGGTCATACCGCTGAGCACCAGGGTGATCCGCGGATCATTCCAGAGCCAACGAAGGGCCCATTGGGCCGGCGTTCTCTTGACCGGAGCGCTGTCCCATACCTGCTGAACCTCTTCGGGGATACGGGCGGTCAGGCTGCCTCCCCGGAGCGGCTCCATGACGATGATGCCGATTCCCCGCTCGTAGGCGTAGGTAAGTCCCTCTGATCCTGCCTGGACCTGGGTATCCAGTATATTGTACTGGATCTGGCAGAAATCCCAGGGATATGCTTCGATAATATCCCGGAAGCTTTCCGGGTCATCATGGAATGAAAACCCCACATGCCGTACTTTTCCCGAGGCTTTTATTGCATCAAGATACCCAAAGACATCGTTTTTACAGTAGGTTTCCCAACGGTCCCGGTCCAGTGCATGGAGCATATAGAAATCAATATAATCTGTATTCAGTTTCTCCAGCTGCTTATCAAGGTAATGATCCATATCCTCCCTGGTTTTTATCAACCAGCTCGGCAGTTTGGTAGCAAGGTATACCCGTTCACGATATCCCTCTGAGAGCGCCTTGGCCAGAAAGG
>SKJE01000197.1 GCA_007116075.1 Spirochaetia bacterium | reverse complement strand
GAGCCTCATCAAGAATTCGGTATTCCCGTACCAGGGCCCGGTAGTCTTTCCTGATGACCAGGTTGATCCTGTCTACATGGGGGGCGATGGTTTCAATTTTCTCTGTCGGTACGGCAGTCAGTACCTGTATGCCCATGCGCTTGAAGAAATTGAGCATATTCCCGATTCTGTCATCATCCATCTTGTTGAAGGCCTCGTCAAAGAGTACCAGGCGGACTGCATGCTCGTCATCCTTGAAAAAACGGAAGAAGGAGGCGGCTATTGCAACATAATAGGGAGTCTGGGTCTCTCCACCTGATTTCTCCCGGAGACTGCGGCTTAGCGATGACTCAAGGGGGCGGCCGCTTTTCGGGTCAATCGTTTCAGTATGCTTGATACGGATGTCATAGGTGAAGTAGGTGCGGTAATCACATATTTCCCGAACCTCGGCGGAATCCAGGTCGTTTTCAAGGATGCTGTCAAAGAGTTTCTCTATGCTGCTGCGCTGATTGGGATCTATAATCTGTTCAAAGAGTGTCCCCTCAAGTTCCCTGATCTGGGCGGCACCGGAGATCACCGACAGCAGATGCTTCTTCTCCGGACGTGCATGCAGGGAGAAACTGTATTGATCCTGTCCAAAGGTGAGGCTTCTGAGAATGGTATTGAGTTCGGAAAAACTTTCTCTGGCATCTATGAGATACTCGTTGAGACGGGAGACGAAATGCTCCTTGAACTGATGCTCCGCTTCCTCCCGGGCGGCTCGAATTTTGTCACGGTAGTAGGGCAGTTCGGTACGCTCAAAACGCTGCAGAGTCTGCAGGAACTGAAGAGAATCGTCACCGTCAACCGGCATATAGGTATTGAAATGCCGGTTGTATGCCTCTTTTGCCAGGCGCAGCTGCTTCTGTGCATCGGAGAGCCGGGTGGCGGTACCTTTCTTCGTTGATCCGATACTTCCGAGTTTATATGTGATCTCCTCAAGGGTGTTCTGGGGGGTAATGTGCTTCTCATAAAAGGTCGAGAAATCTCCCTTAAGATCCTGGTGAACAGTGAGGAACTCTTCATACTCCTGGGTCTTCAGCACTTTCCGGGCTGTGAGCTCGCTGTAAGCCGCTTCGAGCTGGCTGATTTCATTATCAATACGGCCTGATGTCCTGTACTGTTCCTGGATTGTCCCCTGGATAGTGTCCAGTTCCTCCTTGAGGTGCTCCAGCAGTTGCTTAAGTTCCTCAAATTCAGCAGTATCGACGGCATCAAGCTGTCGCCGGGCCTCTTCGATTTCCTGGGTGAGGGCCTCCTTCTGGTCAAAGTATCCCTTCAGGCTCTGCAGTTCATGAACAGCTTTTACAGATCGTTTATTGATCTCAAGCATATTGTCAATGTGCTGGAGCTGCTGTGCTGCCTTCGATACGTCCTTTGAGAGTTCTGAAAGCCGGGCTGCGACAGCATCAAGCCGCTGTACCCGTGCCGATGATCCGATATACCAGCGGCTGTAGACCGACTCATGGATTCTGGAGGCTGTCTTGTTTGCATATTTCATGCACTCTATGGTTATAGCCCTGGAGTGATCCTTGAGGTGTTCCAGGGTAGACATCATGACGTCCCCCAGCAGGTGGGCGCTGTAGCGCCGGGCCAGGGGAGAGGATGCCTCCACCAGTTCTGCCAGTGAACCCGGAAAGGCCTCAGCTTGGCGCATCTTGGCAAGATGCGGCAACCCCACTCCAGAGATCTCCTTGGGTAGTTTGTCGTAGATCGCCAGAGCCTGCTGGAAATACTCTTCCTCTACGAGTATGTTAAATCGCTGGGTATTGAGCCAGCCTTCCACGGCATTCTGCCACTCAGGTTTTACTACCTCCAGCAGATCTGCCAGGACCCAGGCATCAATACCGTCATGGTTCAATGCCTGCTTCAGCCGCATGGTACTCTCGGGATACTTCAGGATTCCCCGTTTGAGATCCTTCTGTTCTGCGGTGAGGTCACTGATTTCCTGCTCCGTCTGGTTTATCCGCTGCTGCAGTTCGATTCGTTCGCCGAACAGTGTATCATGTTCATCCGAGAGTCGTTCAATCTCCTCAATGAGATCCTGTGACAGCCGGCGATCCAGCAGGGCTTCTGTCTGCTGCTCCAGCTGGGTGTACTGTTCAATCTGCCTGGTGCAGTAGTCGAGCTGTTTGGTCAGCTGTTCCAATTCCCGGGTATACTGCATATACAGACGGTGGGCATCGCTGCCGCTGAGGGAGATCTGTACCTGATCATAGCGCTGCTGTGTTCTGCCCTGACGCTGCTTGTGTTCCTCAATAGATGCATTGAGGTTATCCCTGGACCTGGTCATCTGTTCAAAGTTTCCGCGGTTCTGCTTCAGCTGTTCTTGAATGATTTCAACAGGCAAGCGCCGTTCGAGGTATTCCTGGCGCAGCACCTGGATGATGAGCTGATCCACCTGGGACTGCTGGGATGCTATCTTGTTGAGGGCGTCTATCTTTTCCACCATGAGCAGGGCTTCACGTTCTGCCTCTTTGTAGTTAAGGAGATTTTCCTTCATGGCACTGATATCAACCTGACGCTGTTCGAGAATATAATCACAGACAAATTTATCAACCGATACAAGCGGAACAAAGGAGACTGACCGTATCAGCGCATCAAAATAGGGGTTAAAGTTCGTGTTTCTCCGATGAACCCGAAGCAGCTGGGTCAGCCGGTTGCCGTAGTCCTTTTTTGTCGGACACAGAGTACCCCCCATTCGCTTCAGGTGCTCCCTGAATTGTCTCGGCTGGGTCATAGCCTGGTCATTGTAGATCTCCACATCCTCGATCCGTCCATGTTTGAGTAACCAGAACTGTTCCTTAAGTTCGGATGATGGGTAGGCCTCAACCTGCACGCCGGCTAGAAAGGTAGTCTCAGGATCCTGGAACTCAAGGATGACATGGGTTATGGTTTCATCCCGGTAGTACTCCAATCCGGCGGCTCCGATCTTACAGCGGCAGTACCCCTCAAGAGTTCGCTCAGTACGCTGTCCGGTTGCAGCCGCATTGAACTGTATTTTCCTGATGTCTGCGACCAGGGCATATTGAATTGCATCGATGATTGTTGATTTCCCGCTCCCGTTGTCCCCTGCGATGAGTGTAGTCATATCGAGATGTATGGTTGAGTCGTGAAAATAGTGCCAGTTGACAAGTTTGATTCTGTTAAGCTTCAGCATCTGATTCCTCCCTGCTGTCGGTGCCGGTGAGCTCCTCAATGCGCTGATGCACTCCGTCTATGGTGGTGCTGTCCAGTACAAAGGTGATTGAAGGATAGAGTATAATCAGCGACTCCGGGTCTGTTTCATCTCCTTGAGGATTGATCAGCTTAAGCATCTTGAGCCGATGAAGGATCTCCCTCATCTTTGTCTTATTGAGCAGCCGATCCGTAAGTACTTTGTATTTTTCATGGAATTCGTACTGTCGTACCAGCAGCTCGCTGTGGAGTGTGACCTCGTGCTGCTTTTCCTCAAAGAGCAGGCGCAGCACAAGCAGGGAGAGCGTCTCTTCCAGATTAAGTGACTGGGTCGCCGCCGAAGGGCCGCTGCATGCGATAATCCCCATGCTTTCATCCTTGCGAACAGACCAGCCGATGACCGAAAGATATTCTTCAATGAGGGAAAAGTTTGCCAGTATAAACCGGTAGAGCTCCCGGTCTTTTTCGAGCTGCTTGATAATAAAAGTGGTGCTCAGCAGTACCTGTACAGAACGGGAAAAGAGATCCCGATCCTGGTCTGCCATGGCAAACAGCGGATCTAATGGGTTATTCATGATGTATGTACCTCCCGGTTGTCGGATGAGCCTCTGGTGCCAGAAGTAGGGACAAAGCTGTGTTTACGGAATTCAAACCGCCCGGTCCTGATAAGTTCATTGAACCAGAGCACCCGGTAGGGAAATCGGTTTTCCCTCCCTTCCGCATAGGCTGAAGCGTAGAGGATGCGGATAAAATCCTCCATATCCTCAATGATATCAGCTGCGGGAGTCGGTGTTCCGTCATTCCTGCAGACCTCGTCCAGGAAGTTCCTGATCTTCTCAGGCCCGAGCTGGTTGCGGATCCGCATAAGCATCTCGGTTTCCATCAACTCCAGATCGAAAGGAACATCCTTGGGTCTCTGGACCAATATTTCTGAGTCCTGCCGTTTTCTGCGGTAGTAGAGTGATTTTTCCGGGGAGAACCAGCGAATGTTGGTCAGATTGGGCTGCAGAAGAGCTGATGCATCCGTGTCATCCTTGAACGCCTGCACGATCGATTTGACCTTCCCCTGGAGAGATGCATCCGCGTATAGGTGTGATTTAATCTTCTCTGTTGATATTCGCGAATACTGCCGGTTTTTATCATCGATATCCTCGAGGATAGGATCAATATTGCGAAGTTCATCCCTTATTTCCTTGATCATCTCTATAAGCAGGGCCTTGGCTTCGCGTGATGATGTGTTCTTTATGACCGCTAGTTTAGCAGCCGCAGCAGAGAGCCATGGTTCATTGCCAAGAAAACCGGTGAGCGCTTTGTTTATCAGAGGTCGGTATTTCGAGAGATTATCCGATGTCTTGAGTCGATTATAGGCCTTGTCGATAATCTCCTGCATATAGAGATCATAGTGGATATGCAGCAGCTCCTTCACCTCCGCATCTTCGTGAAACATGGTGTCAATATGGGTTTTAATATTCTGGGAGAGTGTTTTCAGTGACTCAATGAGCCTTCTGGTATGGTCCAGTGCATTGAGAACTGCATGGTGACCCTGTTCAGCCGCGGCATCGGAACAGACGGAGGAGTAGATGCCGATGACATGGCTTTCATACTCAACATCAAGACCCTCTATAACTTCTGCTATGGCTGCATAGAAGGGACGGGACCACATGGTAATATTGACCACCTGGGTATAATCCGAGAGGATCTCCTCACTCATCCAGCCGTAGGCAATTAATCTCCTGAGAAACGCCGAGGCAAGATTCCGGGCTGACAGTTTTCCCGATGATTCACTTCTGTCGGAGGGTTGTTCATCATCGTTGAGCAGCTCGTCGAGGGCTGAGGATGTCAGACCGGACTCTTCGGTTATATATTCCTCAAAGCTGGTAATTACCAGTTCACGTTCCACTCCGGTACTGAAGGTTTCAAAGAGCCTGTAATACCGCATGAGCAGCTGGCTGTAATGCTGACGGTGCTGGGAGGCCAGGGGAGAGAAAAAGTTCTCCGGAACTTCGGAGAAAAGGGTGTGTGACATACCTGAATAGTATCAAAGCGCAGGGAGAAAGACAAGCTGAACAGCAGCTGCAGGAAACCGTACATTACTTGATTACAAACATCGTTATATGTCGTTGGTGTAAAACGCTTTTTTTCATCTTTGTGCAACCAATATGTACGATTTTCTTCACAGAAAGTCTGTACATGTTAAGGATTCCATGGGCCAGTGGAACTGCAACGTGACTATAGGTACAGAAACGAGCAGTATTGAAGCGTCTTTAAACCAGATACTCTAGCGAAAGAGCTTGTTATTCTTACATGAGAAAGCCGGTACCCACCATAGATTACCGGCTTAATGTCTTGCGATGTCTGCAATTATTTGTAATGAATAGATATACGAATAGGCGCCGACCGGATTCGAACCGGTGCATAAAGGTTTTGCAGACCTCTCCCTTACCACTTGGGTACGGCGCCGTATGAGAGCTAAAGATACCAAAAAAGCTTTTTATTTGCAAGTGAGTATGATACCTTTCGCACATGAGTTCCCGTTCTGCCTGTCAGGTGCTGCTGATTCAGCCGCCTGTGTATGACTTTACTCTCTATGATCTCTACCTGAAATCTTACGGGTTATACCGGATAGCTGACTGGTTTTCATCAGCAGGATATGAGGTGACCCTTCTTGACTGTCTGAACTGGGAGGAGCCGGTGACTCGGCGGGAACTGGGTGAAGTGAAGCGTAAGTCTTCAGGTACCGGATATTTCCCGAAGCAGGAAGTTGAACACCCCTTCAGAGACCGGATTGGCATCCAGCGGCCCTATCACCGTTACGGCATACTTCATGAGGTAATGCTGCGCCGTATCGGCAGCATCAACCCAGATATCATCTGCGTAACTACCGGGATGACCTACTGGTACCAGGGGGTCTGGGAGGTGCTGGAAGCAGTCCAGGAACTCCATCCCCGGACGCCGGTTGTAGCGGGAGGGGTGTATGCCTCGTTGATGGGTGAGCACCTGTCCAGGCAGTTCCCGGAGGTTGCGATCTCCCGGGGCAGCGGGCTGGATACCCTGAAGGAGGTGCTTGCCCGCCATAATCTGCCGGTTCCGGGACGTGACCTTCCTAAGCATCCTGGGATTATTCCCGGCCGCTGGCACGCTTCGGCTGTGCTCCGGCTGCATGAGGGCTGTCCATGTCGATGCGACTACTGCGCTTCGGCTGTGCTGACAAAGCAGTTTCTCCAGGGCGATCCGTATGAGGCTGCCCGATGGGTGGAGGAGCTCTGCACAAAGACTGATATACGGGATGTAGCCTGGTATGATGATGCCCTGCTGGTCAACAAAGAGCGGGGCATCATACCCTTCCTGGAGGAGATTATTGCCCGTAAGCTTTACGTTCGATTCTATACCCCGAACGGACTGCATATTGAACATATCGACGGATATACCGCAGAGCTGATGAATCATGCCGGGTTTCAGGAGGTACGTCTTGGTTTTGAGTCCGCCTCTGATGATTTTCATACACGCTATGACCGAAAGACCTCCCTTGATGAGCTGCATACTGCTCTTAACACCCTCCTCTCTGCAGGATTCTCTTCCAGACAGATCCGGGTATACCTGCTGGCAGGTCTGCCTGGGCAGCAGTGGGAAGAGGTTGACGATACATTGAGCCAAGTCTGTGCTTTGGGTATACGGGTATCCATAGCGGAGTACTCCCCGGTGCCGGGTACAGCGCTCTGGGAGAAAAGCTGCCGTGTCAGTCCGTACCCCCTGGTTGATGAACCGCTGTTCCACAACAATACCATCCAGCCTGTTTCCTGGGAGGGCTTTTCCCGGGAGCACATGAGCCGCCTTAAATCATCTGCCCGGACATATTCCGGAAATTTGTAGATAATGAACATATCTGAACTAATGAGCCTTGACGGCAGGAGTTATTGGCTTATACAATTCAAATAGGTACAAAAACGATAATAAAGGAACATATGCTCCTATGACCTATGTGATTCCTGAGGATCGAAGACACCGTATTCTTGAACTGCTTAAAGAGCAGGGAGTAGTGCGGGTTCTCGACCTGAGCCAGCAGTTTGAGGTCTCGGTACTTACCATCAGGAGGGACCTAGACCTGCTTGAGAAAAAGGGTCTTTTGGAACGATCCCACGGGGGGGCGGTGCTGCGCCAGAGCATGCAGGAGGAGCCGCTCTTTACCCAGAAACAGCAGCGCCATACAAGCCAGAAGCAGAGCATAGCAGGAAAGGCTGCAGAGATGGTCTCGGATGGTGATGTGGTGTTTATCAACAGCGGATCCACTACGCTTGAAGTGATTCGCCTGCTGCTGCACAAGCGTATTACGATCATCACAAATAATATTGCCGCAGCAGTACTTGCTGATACCGGCAGCTGCGACGTGCTGCTGTTGGGCGGAACCTACAGAAGCCAGTCCCAGTCAGTCTCAGGAGATTTTGCCCTGCAGCAGCTCAACCGGTTATATGCGAATAAGGCTGTCATTGGAGTTGACGGAGTGAGCGTAAAAAAGGGCCTTACTACACCCATCATGCAGGAGGCGGAGACCGGAAGGGCTATGATGGAACAGACTCTCGGTCAGATTATAGTGGTTGCCGACAGCCGGAAGATTGGTGTGGTATCCACCTTCAAGACTGCTGATATCAGGGATATTGATGTTCTGATAACTGATGCGGGGGGCAGCGGATTCCTCGACGACGAAGAACTGCGGAGGGTTGGGGTAACCTTAATCACCGCAGATTGACCATAAAGGGGGTAGCTATGGATTATGGAGCAGCCTACAAGGATTGCTATTGGATGGACTTTTCGGTACTTGAACGGTTCATGAAGGATGTACTGATGCAGGTCGGAGTTCCTGAAGCTGATGCGGATATCGTGACGGAGGTATTGATAGAATCTGATAAAAGAGGTATCGATTCCCACGGTATTGGAAGGCTGAAACCGATCTACATCGACCGGATTGATGACGGCATTATGAATCCAGTAACGAAGATTGATGTGTTACGGGATGAACGCACTACCGCTGTGCTGGACGGAAATAACGGACTAGGCCATGTGGTCTCCCGCAGGGCTATGGAGAAGGCTATTGAAAAAGCCAAGAGTCACGGTATGGGAATGACCGCAGTTCGGAACTCAACCCATTACGGGATAGCAGGATACTACGTGACAATGGCAACCGAAGCAGGCCTGATCGGTATAACCGGGACGAATGCACGCCCGTCTATTGCCCCCACCTTCGGTGTTGAGAATATGCTCGGTACAAATCCCCTGACCTTCGGAATACCAACCGACGAGGAGTTTCCCTTTGTGCTCGACTGTGCCACATCGGTTACCCAGCGGGGAAAGATAGAGGTGTACGGCCGGGAAGGAAAGGACCTGCCCGAGGGGTGGGTTATCGGAAAGGATGGGAAGACACGGACCGATACCATGCAGGTGCTCAAGGACCTCAATACCGGTGATGCTGCCCTGGCTCCTCTGGGAGGGATCGGAGAAGAGACCGGCGGATACAAAGGCTATGGATATGCCATGGTGGTTGAGATGCTCTCTGCGGCTCTTCAGGGAGGCAGTTTTCTCAAGGATCTCAACGGATTTGATGAAGAGGGCAGGAAAATCCCCTATCCCCTGGGGCACTTTTTTATTGCAATTGATCCGGAACAGTTCCTCGGACTCGATACATTCAAGGGGATAACAGGTATGATTTGCAGACAGATACGGACATCCACCAGGTCGCCCGGGGAAGAGCGGATCTTTACTCCCGGTGAGAATGAGTGGATTGCATGGCAGTATCGCCGGGAGCACGGATGTCCGGTACCTGAGTCGCTCCAGAAAACTATGGTTACCCTGCGTGATCGGTTTTCTCTGGATTATCAGTTTGGATTCGAGCAGTAAAGGATGGGAGTCAACAATGGATGAATTAAAACAGAAAGCACTGGAGTATCACAGCAGGGGGGGGAAGCCGGGAAAAATTGAAGTAATCCCCTCGAAACCATGTATTACATCGGAGGATCTGTCACTGGCATATACCCCCGGAGTGGCGAAGCCCGTTCTTGAGATTGCCGATGATCCCGAAACTGCATATCAGTATACCGCTAAGGGAAACCTTGTAGCGATTGTATCGAACGGTACTGCAATTCTCGGGTTGGGTGACCTGGGTGCCCTGGCCTCAAAACCGGTAATGGAGGGTAAGGGAGTTCTCTTTAAACGATTCGCTGATATCGACTTCTTTGATTTAGAAATCGATACCAGGGATCCGAAGAAGATTATCGAGGTGGTAAAACTGCTGGAGCCGACCTTTGGAGGGGTGAACCTCGAGGATATCAAGGCTCCTGAGTGTTTTGAAATTGAAGAGACCCTGAAAAGGGAATGTGATATCCCCATATTCCATGACGACCAGCATGGTACTGCGATTATATCCACCGCGGGGCTGCTGAATGCCTGTGAGATATCCGGTAAGGATATTGCTTCTATCAAGCTGGTGATCAACGGGGCTGGTGCTGCGGGGATCTCCTGTGCGAAGATGTTTGCAGCGGCGGGGGTGAAAAAGGATCATATCATCCTGTGCGATTCAAAGGGAGTGATCTACCGGGGCCGTGAAGAGGGGATGACACCCCAGAAGGCTGAACTTGCAGCCGATACATCTGCACGTACGCTGAGTGACGTTATGGCCGGGGCGGATGTATTTGTCGGACTCTCGGTTGCTGACTGCGTCACCCCTGAGATGCTCCTTTCCATGGCCGACAAACCGATCGTATTTGCCATGAGCAATCCCAACCCGGAGATAGCCTATGACCTGGCTGTTGCAACCCGGAGTGACCTGATCATGGCAACCGGTCGCAGTGATTATCCGAACCAGATCAATAATGTGCTTGGGTTTCCCTTTATCTTTCGGGGGGCGATGGATGTACGCTCCACGATCATCTCCGAGGGCATGAAGATGGCTGCGGCCAAGTCCCTGGCAGACCTGGCAAAACAGCCCGTTGATGAGACGGTTAAACGGGCCTACGGAGGGAGGGAGTTCACCTTCGGTCCCGATTACATTGTTCCCAAACCCTTTGATCCCCGGGTGATTGAGTGGGAGGCTGTCGCGGTTGCCCAAGCGGCCTGCCGGGAGGGACACGCAAAGTATCCCATCACCGACTGGGATGAGTATCGGGAACGTCTGCGCAGCAGAATGGCGAAGTACTGGAAGATCTGATTCACCTTTGGAAATGCAGATGCCGGTATGCAAAGATCACGTCAACCACTGCCCGGTTGTGAAGCGGGTTATCGTAAAAGTAGTGCAGATGGGATCCGCAGCTGCAGTCGCTGCAGCCGAAGCCCGGAATTGAACCGTCAGAGATTGAGGCGATGTCCTTAGATACGCTGCATTCCAGGTCGGCGAAGGTTCTGACGGGGAAGACCTTCAGGACCTCCGCCTCCTGGGTGAGGTGGTCAATGTGCCAGTGCCTTACTTTCCGTTTTCTCAGATGCCGCTGAACCCGTTGTTCAAGGTGCTGTTTTGCTGAACCCGCATAGATATACCACCCGGGGTTCAGCTGGGGGGAGTCGATTCGACTGACCGGGATCTTGACGGGTTTCGTAACCTGAAGTATCAGGAGATAGAAACCGCAGTTTGCCTCGGCAAGCCTGGCCGGCAGTTCCGTTTCAATGGGGATATCCCTGTTCACAATACGGACAAAGCCTTCGGGTGATGCTGCTGCTGATGCCGCATGGAGCTGCACCTGGGGCTTCACCCTGTGCAGGGTTGTACAGAACAGGGGATCCGTATGGGGATTCGGCATAAATGCTTCGGCATCTTCATGGGATATGATAAAGAGCACCTCCGGCTGGTAGCCGGTTAATGCAAGCTCTCCCAGTTCAGTAACATGGCGACTGCCCCGGGCAGTAGCAGTATCGGGAAACATGCCCAGCCGGTGTTCCACAAGACTGCAGGATTTCACCTCAATAAGGATTGGTCTGTCCCCCGGCAGGAGAAAATCGAACCGGGAACTGCCCACTTGCTGTTCACCAATGATGGTTTTACCGGGATGCAGTTCCGGTATGACTAAGTTTCGGGCTATGTGGTTTGCCTGGGCCGAATAGAGATAGATAACCTTCCCACGGTACAGTACCGCAACTGCAGTGCAGTCAGTCCTTCTCTCTGCGGATTCATGGCGCTCGATGAGCAGCGGCTGTCCGGGTATGAGAAACTCCGTGAGTTTGCCCGGATTGGGGCAGTGCGCCTTGAGGATGGTTCCCGAGCTGTCCTTTACATACATCACAAATCTATTGGGTCTGCTGACCAGGACAGCCGGTTCGGGACGGGTAAACAGCTGGTATGGTTCCACCGTTACCTCACTGTGCTTCGGTGGAGAGGTCTTGGGGTTCTCCTCCGGTAACGCGACCCATCAGGATAAAGGCGATGAGCATAAACAGGGATGCAAAGAGAAAAATTGCCCTGAACCCGAAGAGGTCGATAATTACTCCCGTGATCGGCGGTGCTAAGATCGCGGCAAGCTGGGAGAAAAAGTAGTATAGGCCCGTATAGATTCCGATATCATGAAAGGATGCCATCTGCCAGAGCATGGGAAAGGAGTTGGTAACCACCGATACCCAGAATGTTCCGAAGAGAAACATCAGCAGCCAGAAGGTAATCTGCTGCATGACTACAGAAAATCCGAGCAACTGGGTGATGGGAATATGCAGGTATACCAGCAGGAGCACCACCACCAGTGCTGCCAGGGATCCTCGTATGGTGAGTCTTCTTCCCCGCTTATGGGCAATAATTCCTGAGGGGATGGCGAATATGGCATAGGCAATACCTACCATTCCTGCAGCCAGGGCTGCGGAGCCCGGAGTGGTCTGGAGGTACTCAATTGAATAGAGACCGATGAAGGGCAGCACTCCCTGGTAAGCAATAAACCAGCACAACAGTGAAATAAGTATCAGGAGAGCACTTTTATCTTTTCCGGACAGTATCAGTTTGAGGGAACTGCGGACCGACACTTTATCATCATGCTCGTCATAGGATTCAGGGTTCTCCTTGATAAAGAAAAACAGCATGACTGCTGCCAGCACAACTAAAAGACCCGCCAGGGGGAATGCGAGGACTTGGTCGGTAGTGCCTATGCCGGGCAGGGTAACTTCAATATTCATCAGCTGGGCAAGACCAATAGTTCCCACAATAGCCGCAATTCCCCCCATGGTATTGATTACGCCGTTGGCTTCGGAGCGCAGCTCGCCGGGAATAATGTCGGGCATGAGGGCGACCACCGGGCCGCGGGCTGACTGCTTGAACACGTTCAGCAGGAATATGACCGCAATGAGTGCCCACAGACTGTGGAAGGCACTAAAGGGTATGATCCCGAATGCCAGGGCGGTCAAGGGGAGGGTTACGATAATGTAGGGCATTCTTCTCCCGATACGGGTACGGGTCCTGTCAGACATGGCCGCAACAATGGGAATGAGAAATATTGCAAAAATATTATCCAGCGTCATGATCAACCCGATAACCCCTCGGGAGGAGACATATCGGTCCAAGAAGATAGGGACATAGGTGTCATACAGGGGGTCCATGAGCCCCATAGTAAAAAAACCGAGTCCGATCAGAAATGTGATCTTGTAATACCCCTTCATGGATGACTGCTTTGTTTCGGCCATGCTGGTACCTGCTCTTAGATTGATTGGATGTCACTACACAATAAGACCCCATTGAACAGTTGTCAACTGTTCGGCATAGTGAAGGCAGTCAGCGGTGATAGATTATAAAGGTGAAATGATTATGGCAGAGTCCTTTTTTAGAGATATGAATACCCTGGATCAGCAGATATCCCTTACCCCGGAGGAGCGTGGATGGTTTTCCCGGAATGCCCCGCCGATTCCTTCGCCCCCATGTGCTGTCCCTGCCCATTATCTGTCTCTCATCAAGGATCCCGATGATCCGAACGACCCCGTTCGACGGCAATGTATTCCGACTGACCGGGAATATACTGCTCTGCCCCAGGAACTGGAGGATCCCCTTGGGGAGGACTCCTGCAGTGCCTCCCGGAGGCTGCTTCACCGGTACCCTGACCGTGCCCTGTTTCTCACAACTGATCAGTGCTGGATGTACTGCAGGCACTGTTTTCGCAGGAGGTTCACTGCCCGGGGGCATCAGCGGGCAACGGTAAATGAGATCAAGGTTGCTGCGGATTACCTGAACATGCATCCGGAGGTGAGGGAGCTGCTGGTCTCAGGGGGAGATCCCCTTACTGCAGATGATGCATACCTGGACCAGATGCTCCGGATATTTCGCGGTGTACGTCCGTCACTGGTAATACGAATCTGTACGAGGGCTCCCGTGGTATATCCCTCCCGCATCACCGAAAAGCTCTGCGGAATGCTTGGGAAGTACCATCCGCTGTATGTTGTAACCCAGTTCAACCATCCCCATGAATGCAGTGAATCCAGCATGTCCGTCACTTCAGAACTCATTGATCGGGGTATTCCGGTATGTAATCAGAGTGTGCTGCTGAGGGGGATAAATGATCATGAGCAGATCCTTGGAGAACTGTTCAGGTTACTGACTGCTGCGAGGATTACCCCCTACTATCTGTTTCAGGGGGACCTTGCCCGGGGAACTTCCCATTTCAGGGTTCCTCTCCAAAAAGGAATCGCTCTGGTACGTAAGTTGACCCATGAGATATCCGGATTGTCGATGCCGACATTCGCAGTAGACCTGCCCGGAGGCGGGGGAAAAATCCGCCTGCTTGAACAGCAGCCGGAGGTGAAAACACCTGGGAAGTGGGGATATCGAAGCAGAACAGGGATACTCTACTGGTATCCTCTTGAACCTTAGGTGGACAAGGCACCTTCGGAGCTGTTGACCAGCCGCAATTTCATATAATTGTTATCTATGACATCCTGGATGCTGACGGAAGAGAAATAGGTTCTCAGCATCTCATAGGTATGGTTCCAGAATCCGCAGGTTGCGCAGTCCTGGGCCCGCTCGCAGAGCACATCCGGATCGTCGGAGGAGCAGGGAGCAATATGATATCCTTCATCAATAGCCACAAATAGGTCATCGATGGACACGTCCTTCGGATCCTTAGTCAGGTTGAATCCGCCTCCGGGGCCCCGGGTTGAGGTAATAATACCAGCCCGACGAAGCCTGAAGAAAATTTGTTCCAGAAATTCAGGAGAGAGACAAGCTATTTCTGAAAGCTGCCGGATAGAGATCGGCTTCCCTTCATAGTTGTTGACCAGGTAGATAACAGCACGAAGGGCATACCGTCCCTTGGTGGTAATCCGCATACAGATACCCTCGCAAATTTTTTATTCACTGATGCAATTATAATAGCATAGTAAATTAGAAATAATTAGTAAAGGAGCAATTCCTAATTGCAGACCATATAAAGAAAAACTATACACGTTGTTTCAAGAATGTCTGAATTCTGAAGCCCGAATGGCGTTTTGTTGCTCCCCTGAAAAATCCCGGGATCCGCTTGGGCACACCGGCTATAGTGCTGCTTTTTCCGGTGAAGCACAGCAGACCGCCCGGGGTGAGCCGGAGGGCAGCAGCTTCGAGCTGCTGGGGGCTTAGTTCATCGGTTTTCGCGTTCATGTAGATCCAGATGCTGTCCAGAGATTCCGGATCTTGTTCATTCAGTGCACTGTCTGCACTGGATGCGTAGATGGTTTCAATGTGTATGTCCGCCAGGGCGGAGGAGATGTTGAAGCGAGAGGCTGTCAAGGCAAGCACATCTCTGTCTGCTAAGACTGCTGTGCACGCTCCGGGACGATCATGCCCAAGGAGTACCTGCAGGGGAATATGCCCCTGCTCAGTGTTCCAGAACAGGTGACGCAGACCATGGGGTCCCCGGGGCATCAGTGAAGAACAGAGGGAAGCATAGAGCGGCAGGGTATCAAATCCGGGAAGATCATATACAGCAGTAAGGTAGTAGGAGTTTCTTGATGGTTTGTGGGTGAAGGAGTGTTTCTCCCTCAGATAGGATCCTGGAAATGCATCTTCCCGTTCCGGACGAACCGTTGGTCTCATAAGAGCAACAGTATGGCGCGGGTGAGTCTCAATTGAGAGCACCTCACATCCGCTCTCATCCATGATGTTCTCAAGCCCATGCTTTAGAGGTGATATGACAACTACCCCAAGCACTCCATCTTCGGAGAGCAGGGACAGGGCATTTAATATCATTCTGTTAATCGCCGCTCTGCCCGCCTTGGCTGGGATATTGGAGACAATCAAGTCATACCTGTCGGGAAAGCTTTTCTGGTGAGCCGAAGCATCCAGCCCAGAAACTGTCTCAACGGTTACACCATTCTCCCGGGCATTGAAGCGGGTGAATTCACAGGCAAGCACATCCCGGTCAACTGCATATATACTGGCCTGGGGGAGAGCCTTGGCAAGGGAGACAGCAAGGACCCCGGTTCCGCAGCCGATGTCAAGAATGGACTCCAGTGATGAGAACATGGGAATTTTTTTTATTGAGCGAAGCAGATGTCTGGTCCCGGTATCAACATCGAAACTGCTGAACAGTTCCTGGGATAGCGAGAAGGTCAGATTATTCCCGGAATATCGAAAAGGGACCTGTTTATGAATAAAACGCTGAATCTTGGTCAATTCGGTATTCACTTAGGAATTTACTCTTTCAATGTATTCTTTCGTCTCGGTATTGACGAGAATTCTTTCACCCTGTTTTATGAAGATCGGAACCTTTACCCGCAGTCCGGTCTCAATAGTTACCACCTTGCTGGCTCCGGTCACCGTATCACCCTTAATTGCATCTTCGGCCTCTGTGACTTCATAAACGACTTTGTAGGGGATTACGATGTCTAGGGGAGTATGCTCCCAGAAGGTGATTCTGAAGGTCTCACCCTCCTTCATCAGGTACTGCTTGTCCTCGAATCCTTCCACCTGGATGGTGAACTGCTCGTAGGTATCGGTGTACATAAAGTGATAGGCCTCTCCGTCAAAGTACAGATACTGGCAGTCCCGGTCGTCCACGGTGATATCCTCAACGTTATCCTGGGTCTTCATGGTTTCCCTCAGCACCTGTCCGGTCTGGGGGCTTTTTAACTTCAGTCTGGCAAAGGCTGAGCCTTTACCGGGGTTCACAAATTCTCTGTCCACAACAATATAAGGCTGCCCTTTAATGAGCAGCGCCATGCCTTTATCAATGGCTCCAGCTTTAATCATGTAATTATAACCTCTCAATGGAAAAATCTGTCAGAGTATATCAGAGAGCGGAAATAAAATCACCCCCCTGATATCCTGTGCTCCGGTCAGCGCCATAATAAGCCGGTCAACGCCGAGGGCTGTTCCTGAGCAGGATCCGTGATCGCTCCGGTAGAGCTCAGGGAAGCTGTGGTCCACAAGGGGAGGGGGCTCCGGCAGGTCCCGGTATCTCCCGGGGAGCTCAACCGATGATCTGCAATAATAGGATGCTACCTTATCATAGGAGATCTCTTCACTGAAGCAGTTGGCTAGTTCCCTGCCTGAGAGATACACCTCCCAGCGCTCTTTCCATGGGGTGCCCGGTATATCCTTCGCGAGGCAGTCAATTTGTCTGGGGTAATGGGTTAAAAAACAGGGCCGGTCGGCGGGCAGTTCCGGTTCCACCCAGGTCAGGAATAACCGGTGGAACAGCTCCTCCCAGGTTGCGCTCCGGATCGCTTCAGTCTCCACATGTTCCTTTGATTCCACCGCTTCTCTCAGCATGTCGATGTCCTGACAATGCTCCAGGTCGAATCGGGCATAATTCCAGCACGCTTCAGAGACAGTCATTACCACAGGATCCCGGGAACATATTCCTGCTTCATCAAAGGAGGAGAGATCGGATAACAGATCCTTCATCATCTCCAGGGAGTCGAGAAAATCTGCATGCATGGTGTACCACTCAAGCATGGTGAATTCCGGGTTATGGAGATGTCCGATCTGCTCCTGGTTCCTGAAGCATGTGCCGATTTGAAAGATGCTCCCTGACCCCCAGCTGAGCAGTTTCTTCATATGCACCTCCGGCGAGGGAACGAGATAGAGCTCCCGGGAGCCCCTGAACGGGTGGTGCATTCTGGTCTGAAACGGGATGATACTTGGTTCGGGGATAAGATCCGGTGAGAGTACCGGGGTTTGAACCTCCAGGTAGTCCTGCAGGGTAAAGAAATCCCGTATGCGCCTGATAACGCTGCTTCGGGTTCTCAGCATGTTAATATGGTGTGGAGTCAGCATGGGAGGAATATACCATAGATGGGTGGGTGTTGTCTTTACGCAAGTATTAGGGTATAAGTGCATGATGCGATCCATCATTCCCCCCGCTCTGGACTGTTACGGAAATCCCATGATTGATATCCACATCTCCCTACCCCTTCATGCCCTGCACATGATGCGTAGGCTTTGCGGTGATGAGCTCCATCCTCCGGCAGCTGTGATCCAGAAGGTGCTCTCCTATCTTCGGGAGACCTGGCCGCGGGAGTATGAGTCGGCATATATCACTCCCGCAGGTGGAGCACTCCAGACAGCGGCCGCAGCCGCACGCCAAGGTGCGGAAGTCCGATTTCACGGAGCGGTGGGGAACGACCATAACGGGATCTTGGTGGACCAATATCTCGAGAAGGCGGGAATCACCGGTTCACTGCAGACCGGCAGCGGGCCAACCGGTGTGATGATCTACTGCAGGTTCCTGGAGGAGGGGCAGGAGGTTCACCGGCAGATCCTTGGTGCTCCCGGGGCAGCTCTTGAATACACCATAGCCCATGACCATGATCTGTCTGATCGTAACGGAGGAGTCTATCTTGAGGGGTTTCTCTCCGAAGCATCTGGGATATGGAGCCACCCTGGGCTGACTGGCACCGGGGGACCTTCCCTCCGTGGGGTGGATCTCGGCTCTCCCCACGGGGCAGTGCGGGTGCTGCCGCTGCTGAAGCATTACCACGGACAGGGAGTATTTGTGATCTTTGGCACCACCAGGGAACTGCGTCCGATCCAGCCGGAACTGGACCAGCGGTCGGTCCAAGACATCATGGTTGTTGAAAAACGCGGCAGCAGCGGGGCAGCCTGCAGGTACAAGGGCAGGGAGGCTGTTGTTGATGCCCTTGCCCTTGAAGAACCAGTGCATCCCTTCGATACGGTTGGTGCCGGAGATGTGTTTGCCTGGGGATTCCTCTCAGTACTGCTTGCATCAGGGAGATGCGATGAGCACGTATGCGTGCAGGCCCTGCACAGGGGTGCCCAGATGGCATTTCAGCAGATTGTGGCATTGCGCGGCAGACGTGAGCGTCTTTGCTGATCCCGATATCTATTGTCATGATGTTTTAAAACAGCTACCATGACAGGCTACACAGTTCGTAGAAGGAAGGTGTCTATGTTATCTCAAGGAGATACGCTCTCTGGTTTTACTGTCCGTTCTGTAGAGGAGATCCCGGAACAGCGGGGCTTCGGTATCTGGTGCGTCCATAAGGCGACGGGACTGGAGCTGTTTCACCTCTTTAATGATGATCCGGAAAACTTCTTCTCCTTCAATTTCCGCACTATTCCGAAGAACAGTAAGGGAACAGCCCATATTGTTGAGCATGCGGTACTGGCGGGGTCTCAGCATATTCCCGTGAAGGATCCCTTTCAGGAGATTCTGAAGGGCAGCGCACAGACATTTCTGAATGCCATGACATATCCCGACCGGACAGTGTATCCGGGGGCATCCCCCATCAGGAAAGACTATTTCAACTTGATGAAAGTATATGGGGATGCAGTGTTCTATCCCCTGCTGAAAAGGGAGACCTTTATGCAGGAGGGGATCAGGGTATCAGTGATGGAGGACCGGGAACTTGAGTTTCAGGGTATCGTATTCAATGAGATGAAGGGTTCCTATTCCCACCATGACTCTATCGTCGCCGAGGAGTCTCTCCGCAGGCTCTTTCCGGACACTCCCATGCAGCATGATTCGGGAGGAGATCCAAGACGTATTGTCGAATTAACCTATCAGGAATTCAAGGGCTTTCACGCCGAAAATTATCATCCGTCGAACTGCCGGATATTTCTTTACGGATCAATTCCCACTGAGGATCAGCTGGCCTTTCTGCAGAAGGAGTTCCTGTCGGAGTTTACCGGTATCAAGGCGGGTCATGACCTTCCAAATCCAAAACGGTGGCAGAAACCGAAACGCGCTCTTGCAACCAGTCCTGCTGATGATGAGCAGGAGGGGGCGCTGAGCAGTTCTATTACTGTGAACTGGCTGACCCGGGAGGTCACAAACCCGGTGGACGTGGTTACCTATGAGATATTGACAGAATTGCTTCTGGGCAACCCGGGGGCTCCTGTATACCAGGCGATTATCGATTCGGAAATTGGTTCTGATATCTCACCTTTAAGCGGTATGGAAGGTGATCTGAAGGAGATTGTCTTTACCCTCGGTGTTCGGGGAACTGTGCCGGACCGGGCTGATGCCTTTGAGACTCTGGTGTTCAAGGTGCTGAAGAAGCTGGTACGTTCAGGGCTCCCTAAGGACCAGGTAGCTTCTGCAATGAAGAAGATAGAGTTTCAGCACCGGGAGATCAAGGGAGGTATTCCCCAGGGACTGCGGTGCATGATCCGGTCCATGCGGGGATGGAATTACGGTCTCCCGCCTTCCTCATCCCTGCAGTTTGTTCCCGCCATGGAGCGGGTGAAACAGCTGTGGAAGGAGGATCCGAAATACTTTGCAAAGGTGATCAAGCGGGACTTGATCGACAATCCCCATCGAGTGACGGTGATAGTGCGACCCGATTCCGGGCACGACCCGCAGTTCGAGTCATCTCTCACCAAACATCTTGATGAGGTAAAGGCATCCTGTACAAAGAAGGACTATATCCAGCTTCGGCGGGACCAGGAAGCACTGGAGGAGCATCATAACACCTCCGATTCACCTGAGGCGCTTCAGCAGGTTCCCCGTCTCGGTATCGAGGATCTTCCAAGAGAGATCCGGCGGCTGGATACTCTGGAGGATTCCGTCAACGGGGTCCCTTTCCTGGTTCACCGGTATCATACCAATGAGATCTGCTATGTAGACTACCTGTTCAATACCAGGGGTTTAGGTGAAGATGAGCAGATGCTGCTGCCCCTGCTGAGCCGCCTGATCTATACAACCAGCATGGGCAGCATGACCTATGGTGAGGTGTCATCAACACTGGCTTCCCTTACCGGCGGATTCTATTCTATGATGGATATTTCAACGCCCCTGGGGAGTGACGAGGATCAGGCCGAAGAGTATCTGATTTTTCGGGCAAAGTTTCTTGAGGATGATCGGTCTGCCGCCATGTCGTTTATCCATCGGCTGCTGCTGAAGAGTAATCTCGGGGATCTTCGCCGGCTGAAGGATATCATACTTGAGGCGAAGCAGGATTACTCTGTATCCCTGCTGTCCTCCGGGAATGCCTTCGCAGCGCTGCGCAGCGACTCACGCCTGAGCAGGGTGCAGTATCGGGAGGAAAACTGGAAGGGGCTCAGCCAGTACCTCTTTCTCCAGGACATCGATTGCAGCAGTACCCAGGTGCTTCAGGATATTGCCGGACAGCTGGAGGCCCTGCGGATGAAGCTCTTCTCAAGACAGCGGGCCCTGTTTAACGTAACCTGCCAGGAGGAGCACATTTCTGCAGTACGTCATGAACTGGGTTCCCTCGTACCGCTGCTTACCGACAGGTCGGAAACGCTCGTGTGCCGCCTGCCGTCGGTCCAGTACCGCAAGGGGGAGTCGTTGATCGTTCCCTCCCAGGTAGCCTACTGCGCCTACTCTATGCAGTCCGGGCTTCCAGGCTCGGTGGAGCAGCTGCACCAGGGGATCCTCACAGCCGTGCTCTCTTCGGAGTACCTCTATGAGCATGTACGGCTGCGGGGCGGAGCCTACGGAGTGGGAGCTTCCATGAATCTGCTGGAGGGACTTATTACCTTCACTTCCTACCGGGATCCCCATATAGCCCGTACCATATCTGCATTTCAGGCAGCCCTTAGTGAAACTGCGGCGAAGGGTATATCCGAGAGATCTCTTGAGCGGGCCCTGATCTCCCTGGTGTCGAGGGAAATCAGGCCTATGTCTCCCAATGAGCGGGGGGTGCTCGCTTTTCGGCGTTGGCTCTACGGGATAACAGATGAGGTCAGGATTGCCAGAAGAGAGCAGACCCTTGAGACTACCGTGGAAGATGTACGCAGGGAGGCCCAGCGGCTTTCCGAACAGTTCCACCAGGGATCAGCAGCAGTACTTGGCGGAAGGGATCTGCTGAAGCGTTCAGGGAAGGGAATGGATGACCTGCTGTCTTTCCAGACAGTAATTCACCTTTAGGGTTTCGGCAGCAGGCTGTCTCCCCAGATCTCCTTGAGCTGGGAATGTTTCTTGTTGAGCTGGAGCACTCCGCAGTGGGATATTGCTGCTTTGTTCTGCACAATATCCTTTGCCAGGGCCTCACAGCTGGGAGCGCCGCAGAGGCCGCAGTCTATCCCCGGAAGCTTCGGAAGCAGCTTGTTGACCTCATTCATTTTCTTCAGTGCCTCGGAGATATCTTCATCCAGGGCTTCAGTGCTGTGGGGCTCGTAGTAGTCGATCTTGATCTTACGGTCAAACTTCCGGGACTGCTTCTGGATAATACTCCATTTCTCTTCAGGAATTGATTCCATATGCTCTGAACGGTGCAGCAGGCGCTCGGAGGTGAGAAATGTATTACCGGGATTCAGGACTCCCCCGGCACACCCTTCTGAGCACGCCCTCAGCTCAAGGAAATCCAGGTTGCCAACTCCGTTGTTCTCGTACATCTCAAGAAACTCAATCACGTTGTGGATTTCATCAATGGCAAGTGATCTGCCGGGGACTGTCCGGCTCTCTCCCTGGGTCAGGCTCCAGAGACAGGCTTCTGTGCTGACAGGCATGATATCAGGCTTCATGCGCTGGAGTCGCTTCTTCTGACGGGATATATTTGAGTAGACCAGATTGTACAGATAGTCCAGATTGATCACTCCGTTGAAGAGATGCTCCTTTCCTTTGTGGGGAGTTTTTATGTCGGCAATTTTTGCCGCACAGGGAGTGACGAAGAACACCCCCACATCCTGCTTGGATATACCCGCTTCCTCGAAGAGCTGGCGAACATACAGCGCGGTGATCTCCATGGGGGGGCGCAGCAGATTGATGTGATCCACCAGGTTGGGGTATCTGATCTGGATAAGCCGTACCACCGCAGGGCAGTATGAGGAAATGACCGGCCGCTGGGATGCGTAGGTGCTGAATCTGTTTGATATCGACTTAAGCACATCCACGCCGAATTCAGATTCGTAGAGATGTGTGAACCCGATGTCCAGGAGGGACTGGAAAATCCATGACTCCTCCACTTCATCGGGAAACTGCCCGATGAAAACTGCAGGGAAAATAGCAACCCGATGGGAGTAATCGAAAATCTTTGAGAAATCGTCCTGTTCAATGGTGATCGCCCGGTAAGGACAGGCATCCAGGCACTGTCCGCAGTCTATGCAACGTTCTGGATCCACCTGGGCTGTTCCTCGGATAATCCGGATGGCCTCTGTAGGACAGTTCTTCATGCAGCGGGTGCAACCCCTGCAGGCTTTCTTGGATACGGCCAGTGCATGGTGGAAGGGACGCTTGATCATCTTCACTGCTGGGACTCCTTCCGTTCGCTCTGCAGGTTGACCTGCATGGTTATCACAGTGGGAGAGCCGGGGCCGGTGGAGATATCCAGGGAGTCAACGTTCTTCTTGATATTCGAGAGCCCCATCCCTGCCCCGAAGCCCATCTCCCGGATCTCTTCGGAGGCCGTGGAATAGCCTTCGGTCATGGCAAGGTCCAGATCGGGAATACCCGGCCCATTGTCCGCCACGGTGATATCAATGATCTCGGGAGTTATGGAGCAGGTCACTTTGCCGCCGAG
>SKJE01000157.1 GCA_007116075.1 Spirochaetia bacterium | reverse complement strand
ATTCAATAAGTCGGTCCCGCAATACAAAGGAATTGAACGAAGATTTCGTAAACAGAACAATATCAGTCGACTTCCTATATCCGGTTCTTAGAGCTATGGATGTGCCGCCAGCTAGATAAAAATTCTGCAATTCAGCAATATCCATATACCGGTATAGCAGAGTCAGGAGAGCATGGTCCACCGCGCTACTATGCATCAAATAACCCCGTCAATGTAATTCTCAATGAATATACGCTCACGTTGCTGCAGCCGCAGATGTGATCGAACAGATTTCAACTGATCCCGGGATACATGGCGCATAAAAATTCCCCAATCTTCAGAATTTCCATAGGTCATTACTCGCTCTGTCAGCCACACCAGATGCTTAGAAACATTGATACTGAGCTGATCTACATCCCAGAACAATTCCGGCGACATCGCATCTATCCATTTCTCATGCATATAGTTACTATACTGCAAAATTTCAATGATAACAATACTTGAAAGAAACTACCTTCCCCTGCCTATTTGTCCGTATACCATTGAGATATCTCAGCCATGCAGCTTATCACCGATACCCACGTCAATCCGTTGGGATCTATTGAGCCAGGATCTCGCTTATCGTTCAGGCTTTGATGAAAGGAAGACTCAGGCCTTAACTTTTCCTCCCCCCTTTCTGAGGTTAACTGCTGAGCGCCAACTGGACATCACTTCAGAAGTGAATTAAAGTATCCTTTCAAGAGACTTTTTTTGCTTGCAGTAATACGGTGTATTTTTACTACTCCTGAATTCACGGTGAATTCGGAATCTGATACTTCAAGGATAGGTAATGCTAGATATAGCTCTATGTGATGTTGATTCCGGTCAATTTACTTTTACTACAGCGTATACATTAGTGTTCATGCAGTTGGATCGATATAAAGCTGCAGTGTGTCAGTTGCCCCATCCTGATGACCCTCTGAACCCCTCCTCCTGCGTCCTGAATATGGATGATGTTGAACGCTTCAGCAAGAACAGGTTCATTTTTAGTAATGGATATTCAGCTTCCATCGCTGCCAAACGATACAGCGTGGTGCGGGATACCAATATGAACTGTCTGATATTGAAGGAGCGTTCTTGATGAATGATTTTATCATCAATCTCCTTCGAGGCAGTGTATCGTCAGTCATGAATGTAATTCTCCTGTTTACCCTTACAAAGTCCAAATTTGGCCGTAACGGCATCATCATTATTGCCGTCTTCATATTTTTATTCAATATTATCAGCACCATCTGGTTTTATCTGTATGGAGACCTTACCTCACTATCCCGTTTCAACTTAGTAATGTTTGTTGTAATCGGACTTGCCCTCAAACCCCTGGCAAAGGTGAGTTTCATGCAGTGGTGCTTCAATTTTCTCACGATTATCAATATTAGTATGATAATCGTCTTCCTCAGCTTTCATCTGAGCAGATTTCTTCCAATGCCCCACTATTCCCATACTATCCTCCGGTTAATACTCTACATACTCGTGATATTCCTTTTCCATCGTTACTTGCTCCCCTTGTACCAATCGATTGTCAAGAACTGGCCGATATTCTCAGTGATGGTCATCTGCATTTTCCTCAATTTGGCCTATTACTTTTACCTCACTGATGATATCCAGAATACCTTGGAAACGTTCAAATGGCCCCTATTGCTTTTGGTCACGCTTTCCATAGCCGCCTATGGCACGGTGTTCTATTCTCTGAAAAAAATTACTGAGATATACGCCCTGCAGACAGAGAACTTGAAAATTCTTAATGATACGGGGCTGCTCCATCAAGCAGCAATGGAATTAGAAAAGTATGCCAACTACGATACCCTCACTGGACTACCCAATAGACGATTCTTTTTTGAGAGATTAGAGCGGGATGTAACAGAAAGTAAAAAACAAATGAATAAGTTTGCCATCCTGTTTATCGACCTCGATGGTTTTAAAGATATCAATGATGCTCATGGCCATGAATTAGGGGATGAGGTCCTCGTTACAGTAGGAAATCGGCTATTGAAGTGTATCCGGGAAACAGATTTTGCGGCACGGTTAGGTGGGGATGAATTTGCGGTTATTATTCATAACATTGAAGGTATGGGCAGTGCAGAGAATCTAGCGAAGAGAATTCATAAGATATTACAAGAAGGTATGCATATTGATTCCATTGAGTGTAAAATAGATTCTTCTATCGGTATTGCTATATATCCTGATACCGGCAAAGAGGCCGAAACATTACTAAGACATGCCGACTCAGCTATGTATGAAGTAAAGAGAAATGGAAAAGGCGGAATCAGAACGTATATCCATTAACAAGAGAAGCTATTCAAGTGTTCTCAATAAATGAATGATAAATGTGACGATCTATTATTTATGAGGTTTTTCCGAACCTGTAGATGATCTGCCTGAAAAAATCTTGAAGTGTCTAAAAAGAAAGCCGGCTGCCGGCGATAGATGGCTGCAGCTTCGTTCTCAGCTTCAATCATTTATCCTCCATAGCCGTGGGGCAGCGTTGAATACTCCTCTACAAATACAAGGTTCCTGTTGGATTCATCATACTGGTAGAGATATACCGTTGAATCTAGTTCATTGATGACATACACAACAGATGCATCTGGAAGAAAAACCATGAACCGGGGTCCCGAACCAGGTCTTGTGTCTATCTTGTGTCGCAGCAGCAGCACATTACGATCATAATCAATCTCATATATTACGATCGCGTTTAATCCTATATCCGGTATCAGCAGATAACGGTCATCGGGACTAACCACCGCCGCATGGACATGCGGTCCAGCCTGCCTTACAGTATCGATGCTGGAGCCCTCATGCTGGATGGTCCCCAGTGCTTCTCCACTGATAAGGTACCATCCGCTGTAGTTGGTTACATTTCCCCAGTCCTTTCGAGAGACGAATATGTCCAAGACTTCAGCAAAAAATTCAAGCGAAACCCACCAGAGGATCCCAGAGTTTTGCCTTATTGTGAACCATGGTGTATACTTTCAGCAATTAAGGGAGGAATTCATGAAACACATCATTGCTGTTATTGTACTGTTGACAGCTGTGGCTGCCTTCGCAGCAGCAGACACCTGCGAGGGGTACTGGAAAAGTATTGATGACGATTCAGGAGAGATAACCGCCTTCTGGCAGATCTATGTGAAAAACAATACCCTCTACGGTGAAATTGTCAGGATTGCCGACAAGAGTGATGATACCTTAGCCGAGAACGTTGAATCGAGCTATTCAAATTTCCCCATATCCGGTGATCTTAGAAAACGGACCGTTATTAACACCCCGTGGATCTACGGACTGAGCCGGCGAAGCGAAGGACGCTGGCGTCGGGGCCACATCATAGACCCCGAAGACGGCAGACGCTACGGGTGCGAGATTATCTTCCATCCTGCCGACGGAAAAGACTATAGGGTTGATACCCTGGAGATGCGCGGGAAGATCCTGTTCTTCTCCCGGTCCCAGTACTGGGAACGTTCATCCCTTGGAGAAGCTCAGAGCTACGTCCACAGCGGGAGCTAATCCTTGTCCTGTCCGTAATGATTCTTTGCAAAATCCTGCATAGCCAGGATATCCTCATCAGATATCGGGATTGGGGTTCCGATGCTTTTAGCCAATATATAGATATGGGCGCATTTCTCCACCACGTGGCAGATCTTCAAGGCGTGGGCGATACTTGTTCCGACACAGAGCGTACCGTGATTGGGCAGCAGCACCGCAAATCGTTCTCCCAAGGCTTTTACGACGTTGACCCCCAGATCGGGAGTTCCCGGAAGGGCATATTCACTGCAGATGATTTTATCACCTACGATCTGTGCAAAATCTTCGCTGATTCCCGGAAGTTCCATCCGGTTCACTCCCAGTACCGATGAGTAGATCGGATGGGTGTGGATTACCGCATGCACATCTTCCCGTGCGGCATAAACCGCAGCATGCATGTGTTTCTCAATAGAGGGTTTTGCATATCCGTCGACAACATTGAGCGCCTCATCGAGCACCACCACATGCTCAGCCCTGATGTCCTCATAGGTCATTGCACTGGGTTTGATGTACATATACCCAGTTTCGGGATCACGTACACTGATATTCCCCCAGGTTCCCACGGTCAGCTTCTGCTGCACCATCTCCATTCCGCCGTCTACGACAGCCTGTTTTAATGATTCCTTGATATCCTTCACGTCTCACATCCTTCTTAAGCTATTCGAATCCGCTTTCCCCGGTTCACAGATTTCCCGAACAAGGAACTGGCAGAGAATTCATTTTGCTGAGCATACCAGCCCGGAGAGCAGGTTTCAATCCTTCACTTCCGCCGGTTGCTTGTATCCTATTTATAATACCGGCGGACTCCTGATTTACCGATACATGATATCCCTCACCTCAAATTCGTACCAGGTAAATTTCCCTTCATCAAGCACCCAGGTCGCACTGAGTTTCGTGGGAATCTTGATCCCCTGCATGTCACGGTACTCATGAACCCGGGCTGTCCACTCGAAGGGTTCTTCATCCTCAATATCCCTATAGCGCCACGCAGTAAAGGACACCGGTTCTCCGGATTCGTTGAAGCTGAACAGAGCAGATCCCTCTGTCCCTCCCCAGCGCATCACTGCCCGGGCTGTATAGTCATCCACCCTCTCCCAGCTGATGTATTCCTGAAGCGCCGCGGTAGGGAACCAGAGGATCTCCCCAAGATATCTCTGCAGTGTTGACTCATTGAGCTTCCGGTGATCCGATACATTCACCACCGGAATCAGTGAGAGCAGTCGGATTTCCATGGAACCCCTTCCGTCAGTAAAGAGATCCCGTCCTGCAACCGGAAGTCCCATCATGGAAGTCTCCACCCGCCAGGAGAAGGCCGGGTCCTGCACGTTGAAATACTGCACTGCTTCCACCTCAGCCCAACGTTCCTGCTCTGGAGTGAGCCGCATCCGTCCCTGTTGGGTCAGTTCAACCTCATGAATCATCTCCCTTCCAATCACTCCTGATCCCTCAATCCATCGTCTCACCGGCAGGGGCAGATCATCTGTCATGTCACGGGTAACCACTTCCCTGGATGATCCCGGGACAGGATAGATTTCTGCAAGTTCCCGACCAGTGCTTATGTGGTACATCCAGCTTGCTGCACTGATACCTGCGGCGAGTGCAATCACCAGGTTGAACAGCAGAAACAGCTTCTTCTCCCGCCAGAAGTAACGGGATGAGCATATCAGAGCTGCAAGGGCGGCGGCAATCCAGAGCGGCTGGTCAAGCAGCAGAAGAATTCCTGCAGCAATGAACCACAACGCCGTCGGGACTTTATTTCGGGCCCCGACGGCTGCAGCACATAGACTGATTAATACAAGCGTGTAGGTCATGACAATGAGTATAGCGGAATAGAGATGGAAATGTCATGGATTTCTGTAAAAAAAGTGTTGACAGATAAACCAGTATATTATAATGTATGTTACATAACACTTGTTAGATAAAGGAAACTGTATTATGCCACCGAAACCGCAGTTTACAAAACAGGACATTATCGAGGCAGCCTTCACTATTGCCTGCAAAGAAGGATTTAACGGCATCACCGCACGCAGCATTTCCAAACAGCTCGGATCGTCAGTGGCCCCCATCTACGTCAATTTCCAGACTATTGAAGAGCTCCATGAGGCGGTCCTCCAGTACACCAGGCAGACTGCAGCACGCCTTATGGAGCAACAGGAAGGAGAGCATCTCTATGACCGTATCGGGCGGGCAAGCATCGCCTTCGCCAGAAGATACCCTGTACTGATTCAGGATTTGGTCTTTCAGCCCCAACCGGGTCAGTCCATGCACGAAGACCTGGCCATGGCATTGGAGGACGATCCAGATATGAAGGGGCTCAGCTACGAACAACGTCGTCAGGTACTCTTAAAGATGCAGATATTCCAGACAGGTCTCATCGTCATGATCGCCTCAAACCAGCTTGATGACCAGGCACTGGAACTGCTGATCGAAACAGGAGAGGACTTGCTGAGAGCTGAACATGAACGTAACACACATAAGGAGGAGTGACATGAATAAAGAAGTACTTATCATCGGAGGAGGCATCGCTGGGCTGAGTGCCGGCATATATGCCCGGATCAATGGATTCAACTGCACCATCATTGAAAAGAACAAGACAGCCGGTGGTGAATGCACCGGTTGGGATCGAAGGGGATACCATATTGACGGCTGTATCCACTGGCTGGTAGGAACCAAGGAAGGAACCGGCATCAATCAGCTTTGGAAACAGGTGGGAGCCCTTGAGGGAGTTGAGATATACCACCCGGAGACGTTTCTTTCATTTGAATACCAGGGTACAGAACTCCCTTTCTACCGGGATCTCGACCGCTTGGAGCATGCCTGGACAGCCCTTTCCCCAGAAGACACCCCGGCGATTCGGGAATTCACCGGAACCGTCAGGACGCTCCAAAGCTTTGACATCCCGGCAGAGAAACCAATGGACCTCATGGGTCCGATCGAGAAAATCAAGCTGCTGCTTTCCATGAAGGATGCCGGTATGGTCATGAAGCGCTACGGCAAAATAGGTCTCACCGAGTTTGCCCGGAATTTCACCCATCCTGTCATCCGCAGTGCCCTTGCATCATTCCTGCCGGAGGGATACAGCGCCTCTTCACTGTTCTTTGCCCTGGCTGCCTTTTCCAAGGGGCAGGCGTCAATCCCCATGGGCGGGTCCAGGGCTTTTGCCCAGAGGATGGTAGATCGATACCTCAACCTGGGGGGAGTACTGCATACGGGCTGCGAGGTAACAGAGCTTGAACGGTCAGGCAGGCAGATTACCGGCGTTGTTACAGATCGCGGAGACCGAATGACTGCTGACTACGTTATTGCCGCTTGTGATGCCCATCTGCTCTTTGACCGGCTTCTCAAGGGATCTGTTTCCGACAAAGCTTTTCAGAAACGCTTTGCAGACCCTGAAGGATATCCCCTTGCTTCCCAGATAACCATTGCCCTGGGATATTCTGGAAGTGCTGAGCAGATGCACCGGACCACCTCAATAGAGACTGAGGACATGCAAGTCGGCACACGAAGCATTGACCGCCTTACGGTGACCCACTACCAGTACGAACAGGATTTTGCCCCTCCCGGTT
>SKJE01000086.1 GCA_007116075.1 Spirochaetia bacterium | reverse complement strand
CCAGCTCAAGGGGAAACTCCCGGTACTCCCGGATCATATGCTCATGGGTATCAAGTTCTCCCAGAGATGCCCTCTTCAGGACCATCGCCACCTGCTGCTTACTCAGCCCACCGGAACCGAGGGAAATGTTGACCTGCCGGCAGCAGTCACCGGGAGGAAGCCTGTCCGGATGATCTGCAATCTCATCTCCTGAGCGGAAATCAACTAGTGAGGTAATACCCAGTTTTGAAAACACCATCAAGTCGCTGTCGGTCAGTCCCGACAGGCGGCCTGACCGGTAGATCCGTCCGGTACGGATATAGAGGCCCTCAGCGGTCCGAAAACCTCCTATATCCCACAGGTTGGGACATCCTTCCAGAGGTATATGGTGCACGTCTATTCCTCCAGCTGCGTAAGCCGGCGGACGAGCTCATGAAGAAACAGACCGGTATCACTGACGATGCCGACTGTATGGGCGCTGCCCCGGTCAGAAAGCTTGGTAACCACTGCCGGATTGATGTCCACACATACCATCTTTACCCATGAAGGAGTCATGTTACCCGTTCCGATTGCATGGAGCATGGAGGAAAACATGACGATCAGCTCGGCATCCTCAATAATCTTCGCATACTGGTCCTGGGCTTCGATCATATCTGTAACAGTCTCAGGAAGCGGCCCGTCATCCCTGATGGAACCGGCAAGACAGTAGGGTATTCCCGCTTTGATCACCTCATACATCACCCCGGCCGTAAGACCTCCCTGCACAACCGCCTCTGCTATAGATCCATAGCCGTTGATATAGTTGATCGCCCGCATGTGGTGGGTATGGCCATGCTCAATCACCTCTCCGGTATTCAGGTCTACCCCGAGGGAGGTCCCATAGAGCTGCGATTCAATGTCGTGGACCGCAAGGGCATTTCCCCCGAGCAGCCTCTTAATATACCCTTCCCGGATCAGCCACGCCAGGGCATCTCCGGCACCGGTATGGATAACCGCAGGGCCGCAGACAGCCGCAACCTTTCCTCCCCTCCGGCGAATGTCAGCAAGTTCTGAAGCAACCCGGTCAACCGCTGCCCGGTCGCTGCGCTCAGAGGAGACTTCATTTGCCATGAAAGAGAAGTCACCCCTTCGGGGTGATGAGGCGGCGGGAAAAACCCGCAGGGAATCACCACCGCAGAGCACCATGTCGCCATGCACCAGATCACGCAGCTTCGTGCAGGCAAAGGTATGGTATTGTTCCCTCCATACCAGCACCGCATCCATACGCTGTTTCATCACCTTTCTCCAGGCTCCCCGGTAATACACTTCCGTGGGGTGGTTGGTGGTTGAGTAAAAATCATCCGGCGCATGCCGGTCCCTCATAGCAGGGCGAAGCACTGCCTCCTGGACCTCCCGCTCAAATACTCCGAGCTGGGTGAGCTTGTCGGCGATAGCCTGAAGGCGGCCCTCGTCCCGGCAGTTCAGCTCAAGCTCGATTGATGAGACCGCTTCGGGTGTTTTCCCTACATCAAAGGATATTACCCGATAATCTCCACCATCCTGCAGAATGCCGTTTAGAATCTTCGAAAGAATCCCGGAATCAATCAGGTGCCCTTCAGCAAAAAGTGTTCTTGTCTTCATGACATCATGATACTATGGATTTCATCTTCTGTCCCCTATGCCTTATGTGAGTGATAGGATACTATTATTGTATGGAACTATTGGCACCCGCAGGGGGGTTTTCATCGGCAGTTTATGCATTCTCCGGAGGAGCTGATGCGGTCTATGCGGGAATGCAGCGGTTCTCCGCCCGCCAGGGAGCCCAGAATGTTACCTTTGATGAGTTTCGCCGTCTGAAAAGAGCAGCGGAACATCAGGGAAAGCGGATATACGCCGCGGTGAATACCCTGGTCATGGATCATGAAATGGAAATCCTCTACCAGCAGCTGCGTCACTGCGCCTACCTCCAGATAGATGGAGTGATCGTGCAGGACCTCGGAGTCGCTGCCGTAATCCGCAGGGATTTCCCCTCCCTCATCCTTCACGGATCAACACAAATGGCTGTGCATACCGTTGAGGGAGCACGGCAGCTGCTCGATATGGGATTCAGCAGGGCAGTACTCGCCCGGGAACTCAGCCTTGAAGAGATCGCCGCCATACAATCCGGCTGTCCGGAGCTTTCATATGAGGTGTTCGTCCACGGAGCCCTGTGCTACAGCGTATCCGGGCTCTGTCTCGCATCAGGACGGATGCTCGGCCGCTCTGCTAACCGCGGCATGTGTGCACAGATATGCAGGACCTGGTCAGAATTGTCTGCAAGGGGCGAACGGGGGTACTTCTTCTCCATGAAGGACCTTCACGGTTCTCAGGTAATTGGTGAACTGGCCAAGATGGGGGTGGAATCACTGAAGATCGAAGGCAGAATGAAGAGTCCTGAATACAGTGAGGCGGCCTCCGCATACTACCGGGGCATCATTGATACAGGCTTTCCTGATCCGGAGCAGTACAGACGGCTGCAGCTGCTCTTCTCCAGGGATACCACCGACGGATGGCTGAAGGGGAACATTCAATCCATGACCAGCAGGGAGTATCCGTCCCATATTGGGATTCCAGTCGGCAGGGTAGTTACATCAAGCCGTACCCATGCGGTCATCGATGCCAGAGAAAAGCTCTCTCTCCACGACGGACTCCTGGCGCGTCTCAACCATCCCGGTTCATCAGCACTGCCGGAATGGCTCCCCTTCAGTATTTCCGAGATCAGCGAAAAAAAAGGAGCAGCGGTTACTGTCAGGACACCGAGACCGCTTGCTCCCGGAACCGAAGTGAGAAAGATCTCAGACCACCGGCTTAGAAGGCCGGAGATCAGAAGCAGTTCCTTTCCCCCCTGGCAGCATCCGGTGGATCTGCAGATCACCATAACAGACACTTCTGTCACCTGCACTTCATTATCACCGGAAGCACAGCTTGAACAGGATATTACCATCCAGCAGTCCCGCAAGCCCTTTGATGTTTCCCTCAAGGCAGCTGAGGTATTCAAGGAATCAGGGGAGAGCCTTTTCACCCTCGGTGAGTTCACACTGGTGAACCGCAGCCCTTTTCCCGACAACCAGCTGTTCATACCCCCGTCACAGTTGAAACAGCTGCGCCGTTCCTGGTATGAACTGCTGGATAAACTCTTCGCAGCAACCCCTAAGAATATTCCCACCCCCGACGGCTCTCCGGGGCTTTCCGGAACCATTCCTGATCGGGACCTGCTTTCGCCGAAAAGTCCTTCCGGGTTCCCCTGGATTGTACCGGGATGCCCCTCCGTTCCGGAGGATCTCCATCGGGATGACCGGTACTGCTATATCCCATTAAGCCCGGTGCTCTTCAACGCGAAAGGGTATGAGCAGCAGCTGCAGCAGCTGCTTCAGGCCTGCATCAGCAGTTTTCCAGGACTTGAACCCCTCCTCGGGGTGAACAACATAGCCCATATTCCCCTGGTCAACCACATAGCGTCATCTGTTCCTGCGGCTGTCTGGATTGATGTGCACTGCTACATAGCCAACAGGGCTGCGGCAGAGGCCCTCGCCGGAATGCTTGATATTCCTGTACGGTTTGGATATTGGTGGATTGAGCATCAGAATGTTTCGAATGATATTAAGTGGCCCTTTCCAGTAGGTGCTGCAGGGCCGTCACGCACAATCCCGATATTCATCAGCAGGACAAGCTTCAGAGATGAGACAGGTTCAGATGTGCAGGAACTGCTCCAGCAGGAAAGAACATTCAGGATACGGGAATACGGCGGGATCACCTGTGTATTTGTGGACTAGTTCTCCTTGGTAATAATCCGGGGAACCACATCCTCCTTCAGCTTGCCCGTTGGTGCCTTGATATACTCTACCTGCATAAGTTTTGAAACCCGCTGAAGCGAAGAGAGTATCAAGGTCTGTTCCCAGGACTCAAGCTCCTCAAACCGACGGATAAAGTCCTCCTGGAGCAGGGAGGGATTAAGTTTCATCACCTCTTTCCCCGGTTCCAGCAGTTCAATCTTGACCTTTCTCCGGTCACGGACATCCCGTCTTCGGCGAACAAAACCCTTCGTTTCCAACCGGTCAATCATGCTGGTAATAGTCGCCTGACTGATGGACATATATTTTGCGAGCAAACCGGGAGTGATGTGCTCGTTGAGGGCGAGTTCCTTAATAATAAACAACTGCGGACCGGTTAATCCAATCTTCTTCACCAAACTATGGGAATAGAGATCAAGAGCCCGGGTTATCTGGCGTAGAACGACCAGTACATCATTTGCAACATCCAAAAGATAGACTCCTTATCTGATAATCTCGACAATGTCACTACTATTTAGATAGCTCTCTAACAGTATGCCACCTAAATAAAAAAAATTCAAGTCCTGTATAAATTACTTATATGTATAGAATATTGTCTGTTTATTTGGTCAATATCAAAAGCGCCCTTGACAACTGACTACCCAATTGCTTAGTATACTAAAGTATGATTAGCTATATTATACAGAACATTTCACGGATTATCACGGAGCTCACCCGGCATCTTCTGATTATTGCAGGCTCAATTCCTATCTCTGTGGCTATCGGCGTTACCGCAGGTATTTTGATTGCTAAGAATAAGCGGGCCCAGAAGATCGTGATTGGTATAGCAAATATCCTCATGACAATACCAAGCCTTGCCCTCTTCGGGTTTGCAATCATCCTGCTTGCTCCCATACAGATGGGAATAGGGGTTCCGCCGGCAATTTTTGCCATGGTGGTCTACTCGTTTCTTCCAATCACCCGAAATACCGTGCTCGCGCTCCATGCAGTGCCCTCAGGGACCATCGAGGCAGCCCGGGGAATGGGGATGACCCAGGGGCAGATTTTACGAAAGATCCAGCTCCCACTGGCTATCCCCCTGCTCATGGCAGGAATCAGGAATGCCTGTGTCATGGGGGTGAGCGTCATTACCATCGCGTACTTGGTCGGTGCCGGCGGTATGGGATATTTTATCTTTGCAGGTCTTTCCAGGACCCGCCTGGATATGGTGCTGGCAGGGGCGGTGATTGTTGCAGCCCTCGGTATCCTGACGAACTATCTGCTGGTACTCCTGGAACGGGCAGTGACCCCCAAGGGACTCAAACTTGAAGCACAGGAATAGGAGAAGATATGGCTATTGAACTGATACATGCGGAGAAAACCTACGGATCGATCACAGCGGTCAAGGACCTTTCCCTGACCATACCCGACAATCAGATTACCATACTGATTGGCCCGTCAGGGTGTGGAAAAACCACCACCATGAAGATGATCAACGGACTGATTCCCAAGACCGGCGGTGATATTATGATCAACGGCGTGTCCGTGGATGAATGGGACCCCATCCAGCTCAGGAGGAATATCGGGTACATCATCCAGGAAATCGGCCTGTTTCCCCACTACACCATTTTTGACAACATTGCCATTGTACCGAGGCTGCTGCGGTGGGAAGAAAAGCGGATTAAACAGCGGGTATTGGATCTGCTGGACCTGGTCAATCTTGATCCTGGGGAGTTTACCTACAAGTTCCCCTCCCAGCTGTCGGGAGGCCAGCGCCAGCGTGTCGGGGTAGCCCGGGGCCTTGCATCAGATCCCGATATCGTCCTGATGGACGAACCCTTTGGCGCTATCGACCCGATCAATCGTGAGAAGATTCAGGACAGTTTTCTGGAAATCCAAAAGGAAATCCAGAAGACCATCGTTTTTGTCACCCATGATATCCATGAGGCTATCAAGCTGGGAGATAATCTCGCCATCCTTGACGAGGGATCACTGGTACAGTTTGATACCACCTACAACGTAGTGAACAATCCGGAAACTCCCTTAGTTGAAGATCTGCTGGGGGCTGACCGCGCATTCAAGGGCCTCGCCCTGCTGCGGGTCAAGGATTATATGAAGAATGATTTCCTCTCCCTGGCGAAATCTACAGCTTCCGAGGAGGCCCTCAAGCAGATGGAACTGAGGCAGAGTAAGTTTGCCTTCATAGTGGATGGACGGAACCGTAAACTCCAGGGGTACGTGACAGTGAAGAGTTTGAAGCATCGGTCTGCCGGCTCCCTTGAGCAGCTGTGCAAACCTACCGAGGCTATCCAACCCTTTGCAACCCTCCTGGACGCTATGACAAAGCTCTTTTCCATGGGCCTCACAACACTGCCTGTGGTGGATGACCGGGGGATTTTGATTGGAGTTATTGGGATGAAGACAATCCTGAAGCAGATCGAGCAGATGGCAGTACTGGGCATTGAAGGGGATTAATCTATGGGTTTATTTGGGTATATTATCCAGAATCCCGGAAGGGTGCTGGAAAAGCTCTACGAGCATATTATTATCTTCGGCATATCCTGGGCAGTGGCGGTCCTTATCGGCATTGTTATCTCCATCATGGTCTCCCGGCCGGGAGTGAAGCCCAGAGTCACCGATACTGTGGTGGGCATCACCAGTGCCGCCCAATCGGTACCGAGCATTGCGGTTATCGCTGTGGTCTTTCTCTTCACCGGTATCGGTATGGTCCCGGCAATCATTGCCCTCTTTCTCTACAGCCTGGTGCCGATCATCTTCAATGCATCCTCGGCATTCAAGACCATTGATCCGGCATTAAAGGAAGCGGCCCGGGGGATGGGCATGAGCAGCCGACAGATTCTCTGGAAGGTGGAGATTCCGCTGATCATACCGCAGCTTTTTTCCGGGATCAGAACCGCTGCAACGATTAACATCGGGACCACCACTATCGCTTCTGCGGTCGGAGCCGGGGGACTCGGGGAGCTGATATTCATTGGTCTCCGCCTGATTAACACCTCCCAGATCTTTGCAGGAGCATTTCCAGCGGCCCTGCTTGCTATCTTCATCGATATCCTGCTCAGCAGACTTGAACGGAGAATTACATCAGAGGGAGTTCTGATGGACATTGAGAAACATTCACTAGCACACTAATTCGTATCAGGAGGAAAACGTATATGAATTTGAAGACATGTTACAGAATCATCGCAGCACTTATGGTGCTCATGCTGCTGCCTGCTATGGCCTTTGCAGCAGGAACAGCAGATCGGAGCGTATCCGTGGGAGCAAAGAACTTTACCGAGCAGTATATTACCGGTGAAATGGTAGCCCTGCTGCTGGAAGCTGAAGGGTTTGATGTGACCCGCCGGTTCGGTATGAGCTCCTTTGCCCTCCGCCAGGCACAGCTCTCCGGCCAGGT
>SKJE01000062.1 GCA_007116075.1 Spirochaetia bacterium | reverse complement strand
CTGCGGGGATGGGGTACCCCAGATATTTGCGGACCCCAAACTGCTTGAACAGGCGGTGCTGCATCTGCTGAACAACGCCCGGGATGCAGCTGCAGAAGGAAATGGACGGGTGGCGGTTACCACATCCTGGAATCCTGGTACAGTGCAGCTGCGGGTGGAGGATTTCGGCTGCGGCATGGAGAACCAGCAGATTGCCCGGGTCTTCGAGCCCTTTTACACAACTAAACCGGGGTCCATGCATACAGGCCTCGGATTACCCATTGTCAATGGAATTGTGCGGCAGCACGGCGGTTTTGTGGAAATTGCCAGTTCCCCGGGAGCGGGTACGGCGATAACCATCAACCTCCCCGCTGCCGATAAGGAGAGTTAATATGAGCACACTTATTGTCTACGCATCATCGAAGGGGTATACCCGAGAATGCGCCCTGCACCTGCAGCAGCAGATCAGCGGTGATGTGGACGTGGCGGACCTGAAAAAGGTAAAACATCCCGATCTCAGCGGATACGACCGGGTTATCATCGGGGCCAGTATCCATGCATCCAACCTCCAGGGTTCAGTGAAGCGGTTTGCGCAGTCCCACGAAGAGGAACTGCTGAAGAAGCAGCTGCTGGCAATCTATATCTGTGCCCTTGATGACCAGAAGTGGGAGGAGTACCTCAATCAACTGCCCGCCCCGATAACAGCCCGGGCACAGCTAAAGGAGTGGTTCGGCGGCAGGATCATCTTCAGCGAGCACTTTTTCCTGCTCAGGAAATTCCTAAAGAAGGTCACTGGATCAGTTGAGGATCTGCATAAGGAACAGCCTGAGCGGGTGGAGCGTTTTATTGAGGCCTATCATCAGCTGCTGGAAGATCCTGCCTGATAAACTGCACCTGCATGAACTGACCGGGCACTACCCCTAAGAGGTAGGGCGCGGTCAGTGCCTGGGTTACCATAGCTCCCCTCTTCGGGGTTATCTCTCGATAGTGCACCGTAAGCCCCTGTTCATTTTCCCAGACTGAATCCACCTCGACCGAATACCCGCCGGTAGGGCGGCTGCCGAGGGAAATCATGATGATGGTATGGTTATCCAGGTCAATGTCAAAGATGCTTGCGGGCATTCGCTGGCCCATCAATAAACGCCAGGTATACAGGAGGTTGGAGTTACCGGTAGTCCATCCCTGCAGACCGAGGTTTGCTATCCCATAGGAGCCCTGGTCTATTATATAGAAGGGCACTTCCCGCTTTTCCCAGGGAGGTTCCTGAAACTCTTCAGCCGATACCGCCGCCAGGGTCACCAGAAGTACCGCTATGATACATATGTTCTTACTCATAGAAGGAGAACCTCGGGGAACAAAAAATGTTACATCATTCATTGACGCACTATGGGTTACCCCATACTATAAACTATGACCATACCGATTCATTACATAAAACTGGCTACGGCCCCGGTACTGTGGGGCGGGGCACTGGTTGCAGGAAGGGTTGTCTCAGGACAACTTCCGGCACTCACTACCGCCTTCGTTCGCTTTGCCCTGGCCTCGATATTCCTGCTGCCCCTGCTGTACCGCAGGGCCGGCTCATTTCCCCAGCCCTCCAGGCGTCAGTGGCTATCTATACTGCTGCTGAGCCTGTCCGGAGTGGTGTGCTTTAACTACTTTCTCTTCTCCGGTCTCCAGAGCGTTGATGCCGGGAGAAGCGGGGTAATCATAGCATTGACCCCGGTGGTAGTGGTCATCCTGTCGGCTCTGTTTCTCAGGGAGGGTATTACGCCTTTGAAAATTACAGGAGTACTCATAGCATGCTTCGGCGGGGCTGTGACAGTAAGTGCCGGTGACCTCCGGGGGATCTTCATCCAGCTGCCTGATGCGGGAGATCTCCTGATATTCGCGGCTGTGGGATGCTGGGCTGTCTATTCACTGATTGGTCGGTCCGATATGGGGAGCCTGAGCTCCCTGACTATACTCACCTATAGTTTCTCTGCCGGAACAATCATGCTGCTCCCCCTTGCCGCAACTGACCAGGCCTTCGCGGATGTGCTGATGCTTACGCCGGCAGCATGGGTCGGGATGCTTTATCTGAGTTTCGGCTCTGCAGGAATTGCCTATCTCTGGTACTACGAGGGAATCAGGAAGGTTGGAGCCTCAAAGGCTGCGGTGTTTATGAACCTGGAACCCGCAGCTGCTATTGCCTTCGGAGCCCTGCTGCTGGGCGAGGTCATTACTCCCGCCATGGGGGCAGGGACTGTCCTTGTGCTTGGAGGAGTATACCTGACTGTGCGATCCAGGCAGGTCCCGTCACTATAAAACAGGCCGGGTATAAAACCCGGCCTGTATGGATATCTAATATTAATTGAGCAATTAAGCGTTCTTCATCCGTGCCTTGTATGCTTCAACCTGCTTAACCATTCTCGGCGGCAGGGTGGTCGCAACACTTGTGATGAAACTGTCCAGGTCGTCAAACTCGCTCACAAACGCATCGGTATCAACCCTGAGCAGTTCCGTAAGGTCCTTCTCGTCCATGTCCAGACCGTCGATATCGAGGTCCTTCACCTCAGGCATCATGCCGAGGGGAGTCTCGATTGCTCCGACCTTTCCGTCAACACGGTCGCACATCCACTTCAGTACCCGGCTGTTTTCACCGAATCCCGGCCAGATGAACTTGCCGTTTTCGTTCTTCCTGAACCAGTTCACATAGAAGATAGCAGGAGCCTTGTCGCCGAGCTTGTCGCCCATTTCAAACCAGTGCTGCCAGTACTCTCCGATGTTGTATCCGCAGAAGGGAAGCATCGCCATGGGATCCCTTCTCAGCTTTTTCTTTACGTCCAGGGCTGCAGCGGTAGGCTCGGAAGCTGCGGTACCACCCATGAATACACCATGATCCCAGTCAAGGGCTTCGTGCACCAGGGGCATCACCTTGGTCCGGCGGCCGCCGAAGATAAAGATATCAATTGGGACTCCTGCTGGATCTTCCCAGTCCTCACAGATAATGGGACACTGTGCGGCAGGGGTAGTGAACCGTGCATTGGGGTGAGCACCGGGGGTGCCGCTTTCCGGGGTCCAGTCGTTGCCCTTCCAGTCGATACCGTGATCGATGTCCACATTCATATCTTCCCACCAGATATCACCTTCATCGGTGAGTACACAGTTGGTGAAGATGGAATTCTTGACAATGGTGTCCATTGCCATGGGGTTTGAAGCATAGCTGGTGCCGGGGGCAACGCCGAAGAATCCAGATTCGGGGTTGATCGCCCGAAGGGTTCCGTCGGGACCTATCTTCATCCATGCGATATCGTCACCGATACATTCACACTCCCAGCCTTCAATGGTGGGGATGAGCATGGCAAGGTTTGTCTTACCGCAGGCACTCGGGAATGCAGCTGCTATATGGAACTGCTTGCCTTCAGGGTTGGTTAAGCGCAGGATAAGCATATGCTCAGCCATCCATCCTTCTCTGCGGGCCAGGGCACTGGCAATACGCAGTGCGAGGCACTTCTTGCCGAGCAGGGCGTTTCCGCCGTAACCGGAACCGTAGGACCAGATCAGGTTCTCTTCGGGAAAGTGGGCAATATATTTCTTTTCAATGGGAGCACAGGGCCACTGACCGTTGTCGCTCTCACCGGGGCCGAGGGGCTTGCCGACTGAGTGCAGACAGGGGATGAACTCTCCGTTTTCTCCGAGGGTTTCAAGCACCTTCTGACCAACCCGGGTCATGATGTGCATATTGACTACGACGTAGGGACTGTCGGTGATCTCAATACCAATCTTGGCAATGGGAGATCCGATAGGACCCATGGAAAAGGGGATCACATACATGGTCCGGCCCTTCATACAGCCGTCATAGAGTCCCCTCATAGTAGTCTTCAGTTCTTCCGGATCAATCCAGTTGTTTGTCGGGCCGGCATCTTCCTGCTTACGGGTAGCAATGTAGGTCCGGTCTTCAACACGGGCAACGTCTGAAGGATCAGAGCGGAACAGGAAGCTGTTGGGCCGCTTCTCTTCATTGAGTTTAGTGGCAAGTCCTGATTCAGTCATTGCCTTCAGGTGCCGGTCATACTCTTCCTTCGATCCGTCACACCATTCTACCCTGTCGGGTTTTACCATGGCCTGAATCTCTTCAACCCAAGCGAGGAGCTTCTTGTTTTTTGTTGGCATAGTTTTCTCCTTATGAAAAAATGCAATATTGACAATTTGCAGGTATCCCAAGAAGTGCTTATACACGCTTTAGGATGTGCAATACTGTTTTCTGTTATATGTCGTGTCGGCCTCTCCAGTTATAGCATCGGTAAAACGATAAGGCTGAACGATTAGAAAGGAGGGTAAAGGCCGGCTCATCCATCTGGGTAGATAGTAATGCTCCGATCTTTCTTGCTCTCATCGACTCTATTATATAAATATCGGCAAATCAGTCAAGTGGCTGGTCCGCAGGCAGGGTAGGCCGATATTCCAGGGAGAAAATGATCACCCGCTCCCCGGTCCTGGTACTCAGGTCGGTATGGAGACTCTTAACCGGAACCTTCAGGACATCGGAGACAAGAACCTCGAGCAGTGGACGCCCCTTTTCCAGTAGGGCGTGGCGCATCCGCTTGATCAGTTCCCGCCCATCCTGGGGATCACTGGATGCGGCAAGCTGGCACTCAGCCTTGGTCAATACTCCCTTGAGCCGGACAATCACCAGGTCTTCCAGGATATAGGTCTTTGTCTCCAGGGGACCCCGGCCCATATACTCCTTCTCAAACCGTGTGACCGCATCACTGATTTCCGCTTCCAAGGTTCCTCTGGTAATCTGTTCCACCGATTACTCCTTTGGCTCAAACAATGGCACCAGTATACAGAAATAAACGGGAATCCTGCAAGCATGAAATAGTGCACTTGCTTGAAACACTCCGGTATGTGTATCTTGAGTACATGTAAGGAGGTGAAGCGCACCAATGCCGTCACATATAACCCATGCACTCTGTGCCCTTGAAACCAGGATGCGTCTCAACCTTCCGGTTATTCACAGCAGCTGGTATATTCTGGGCAGTCAGGGCCCAGATATGTTCCTGCATAATCGAAGGAGGTATCCAAACACCGTATCCTGGGGGCGACGTATCCATCAGGAGGGATACGGACGGTTCGTGAATCACCTGGGTACTTTCCTTCATGAGAGAGGCCTCGGCTGGGATACTCCCCCGGGGATGTTTCTCCAGGGCTACATCACCCACGCCGTGCTGGACCGTAAGCTCCATCCTTATATCCACGCGGCGTCATACCGGAGCGGCTCAAGGCATCTCCTGCTCCATCCCTTCCTGGAACGGCTGATAGACATTGAGCTGCTTGAAAGCCGCCCCGGGATCTCCCTGAAGGAGCCCTTTTCCCGAAATGTTGATCTGGGAGAACATATACCGGATCTGCTTACACATATGCTGGAATATGGAGCGGAGCGTTTCGGTTTTACCTCCCCCGAACCAGCAGGCCTGCGGATCAGTAATGCGTATCGTGATACCCGGGACCTGCTGATGTTTACCGATCAGCTCGGCACACAGCAGCTGCATATGGTGTTCCAGCGGGATGATCCGGAAGCGCGCAAGCGGGTCCTTTCACTCTTTCATCCTCCGGAGGTGCCCTTAGGACTCGATGTATTGAACCGCAGCGGCATCTCCTGGCCTCACCCGTGGGAAGAGGGGGTTATGTCAAAAGAAGGTGTTGACGGGCTCTATGGCCGGGCTGTAGTGCAGGCAGCGGAGATCCTTAACGGTCTCCTGGCTGATCCCCCGGGAACCTATGATATCTCGGAAGCTGTGGGAAACGAAAACCTCAACGGGTCTCTGAGCGGTCAGCGGCCACCCACTTTGCGTGACAGCTGGCTTGCCCTGGAGGAAGCTGTTGAAATCAGGTATCGGGAGCTTGAGCGCTTGTCAATCAATGATGATCTGGTACAATGAATTCAGGAGGAGCCCATGAACTTTGCCCAGCTGGTCAAAAAAAACCGCAGCTGCCGGAGATTTGATGAATCCCGGACCATCTCCCCCGAGACCCTCTACGGGTTAGTAGATCTAGCTAGGATTTCAGCCTCTGCACGGAATCTGCAGCCCCTGAAGTATCTCGTATCGTACCAGGAAGAAACCAATAAGATCATTTTTCCTCATCTTGCCTGGGCGGGCTACCTTGAGTCCTGGGATGGGCCCGAGGAGGGGCAGCGGCCTGCAGCATATATCCTGGTCTTTCTCGATCATCACATAGCCCCGTCCCCGGACTGCGACCATGGAATTGCAGCCCAGACAATGCTGCTCGCTGCGGCGGAGGCGGGCCTCGGCGGCTGCATGATCGGTTCTGTGCGCAGAAAAGCCCTCACTGCAGCCCTTGATGTTCCGGACCATCTGGAGCTGCTGATGGCTGTAGCACTGGGGGTTCCAGCGGAACAGGTAGTCATTGAGGAGATACGTCCAGATGAGGATGTGAAATACTGGCGGGACAGCAGCGGTGTGCATCACGTTCCGAAGCGGTCTTTGGAGCACATTCTTATTCAACCCGGGAACAAGGAGTAAACCCTATGAAACCAGGCAGTGTCCTGAAGGCAGTTCCCACCATTGAGGGAGCAGGGGTGCATCTGAAGCGGGTATTCGGATATCATCATCAGCCGCTGTTTGACCCCTTCCTGCTGCTTGATGATTTCCATGGGTCTGATCCGGTTACCTACAGAAAGGGATTTCCCTGGCATCCCCACAGGGGTATCGAGACGATCACCCTGCTGCTCCACGGAAGTGTTGATCACGGGGACAGTCTCGGCAGCAATGGAGTAATCAATGCCGGGGATGTTCAGTGGATGACCGCCGGAAGCGGTATTGTGCACCAGGAGATGCCCCGGGGAGACAGCACCGGGCTGATGCGGGGACTCCAGCTGTGGGCAAACCTTCCTGCTGCCCAGAAGATGACCGACCCCAAATATCGGGACGTAACTGCCGGGGATATCCCGGTTGTGAGCGGCCTGGGATATTCCATGCGGGTTGTGGCGGGCACCTTTAACGGAGTGAGCGGTCCTGTTGATGATATTGTTATTGATCCCGAGCTGTTTGTCGGGACTCTGGATCCCGGGGGGAGGGTGACTCACCGGACAGCACCAGGATATACGTTTTTTATATACCTGCTCGCAGGTACGCTCGTCCTTGGAGCTGACCAGGTAATAGACCATGAACACCTGGTGCTGCTTCCCGGCGGCGAGGAGATAACCCTCATCGCAGGGGATCACGGGGCGGATTTCCTGATGGTGTCTGGAAAGCCGCTGAAGGAACCCGTCGCATGGGGCGGGCCAATTGTCATGAATACCCGGGAGGAACTGCGCCGGGCATTCCATGAGTACGAGCAGGGAACGTTCCTCAATCATACCGGATCCGGGTCACCCCCGAAAGGGTGACCCTGCGGTCTCTATTAGCGGGTGATTTCCTCAATGACTTGATCAAAACCCTCTTCGACATCCCGGTTGTTCTGGGGAATGAATCGGTTCACAGCAAGTATCACTGCGAAGTTCAGGATAAAACCCGGTACGATTTCGTAGAGTACAGCACCTAAGCCGATCTCCTTCCAGACCACCGATACCACAGCCCCGGTCACCATACCGGCCAAGGCACTTTTCCAGGTGGTGCGCTTGGAAAAGAGCGCCATCAGTACCACAGGACCAAAGGATGCGCCGAATCCTCCCCATGCGTAGGAGACCAGTGAGAGAATGGTATTGTCTGGGTTCAAGGCCAGCAGGGCCGCAATCACAGCGATGACCAGTACACTGATTCGGCCGATCCACATAAGTTCCTGCTGGGATGCGTCCTTCTTGATGATTTTCTGGTAGAAGTCCTCGGTGAGTGCGGAGGATGAAACAAGCAGCTGGCTGTCGATGGTTGACATGATTGCAGACAGGATAGCTGCCAGCAATATGCCGCCGATCCAGGGATTGAAGAGCTCAGCAATCATGTAGATGAACACTGTCTCTGCATCACCGCCGGGGAGATCACTGAACATGGCTATGCCGACCAGTCCTGCAAGAATTGCCCCGCCCAAAGATATGAAGACCCAGACGACAGCTATTACGGTTGACCGGGGCAGTTCCCTGAAGTTTTTCACGCTCATGAACCGCACGAGGATATGGGGCTGTCCGAAGTATCCGAGCCCCCATGCAGCGGCAGAAACTACTGCAAGCAGAGCTGCAATTCCGGAACCGGGTATCAGGCTGCTGGAGATTCCCTTCTCAATAGATGCGAGGCTGATTGCCTCAAATCCGCCCACAGTCTGCAGGGCAATAATCGGCACCAGGAGTATAGAGAAAAACATGAGCGCCCCCTGGAAGAGGTCCGTCCAGCAGACGGCGAGAAAGCCGCCCAGAAAGGTGTAGGTGACGATTACAACAAATCCTATGAGTACAGCAGTAAGGTAGTTGAGTCCGAACATCGCCTCGAAGAGCTTGCCGGCTCCTGCCATGCCCGAGGAGGCGTAGATGGTGAAGAATATCAAGGTGATGACGGCACTGATGACCCGAAGCAGACCGGTAGGATCCCCGAAGCGCTGTTCAAAAAAGCTTGCCAGGGTGAGGGAATTGGTACGTTCGGTATATACTCGCAATCGGGGAGCCACCAGAAGCCAGTTGAGCAGGGTCCCGAAGAACAGTCCTACGGCGATCCAGATCTCCCCAATGCCACCGAGCAGTACTGCCCCGGGAAGTCCCATGAGCAGCCATCCGGACATATCGCTCGCCTGGGCGGACATGGCAGTAACCCATTTCCCCATCCCCCGGCCCCCGAGCAGATAATCTTCAATGCTTGTTGTTCTTCGATAGAACACATATCCCACGATAAGCAGGAACACCATATACACAACAAATGTCACAATCGTAGCGGTATGAGCCATAATACCTACCTTTTACTGAAGTTTAATCCCGCTTATAATACCTGCATGATGATATGATGACAAGAAAAAACCGGAGTTTTTTTGTGACTCCGGTTTTTCTGCGGTGCGCTTACGCTTATTCCTGCGGCAGGATCTGCTTCAGGAATGCCTGGGTGCGTTCATTCTCGGGGGATGTGAACATCTTCTCGGGAGTTGCCTCCTCCAGGATGATCCCATCATCCATGAAGATGACCCGGTCTGCAGCTTCCTTGGCAAACCACATCTCATGGGTAACCACTACCATGGTCATGCCCTCTCTTCCAAGGTCCTCCATGACCTTCAGTACGTCGCCGACCAGTTCCGGGTCAAGGGAACTAGTGGGTTCGTCAAAGAGCATCACCCTCGGCTCCATGGCAAGGGCCCTGGCTATGGCAACCCGCTGTTTCTGTCCACCTGAAAGCATAGCCGGGTAGGTATCCGCCTTATCCCCAAGGCCGACCTTATCCAGCAGCTTGTGGGCGATATTTCGGGCCTGTTTCTTCGGCAGTCCCTTCACATGGACCGGTCCCTCCATCACATTCTTGATGACGGACATATGGGGAAACAGGTTGAAGTGCTGGAACACCATACCCATCTCCTGGCGTACCCGGTTGAGGTCCCGCTCGTTGTTGCGTATCTTCTTTCCATCCAGGTAGAATTTCCCCTTCTGGGCCTTCTCCAGGAAATTCAGACATCGCAGGAGGGTGCTTTTACCCGAACCACTGGCCCCGATAACTACAAGCACCTCTTTCTCGGCTATATCCAGGGATATGTCCCTGAGGACATGAAGATCCCCGTACCACTTTTCTAAATGTTCTATCCGTAAAAACGGTTCCTTAAGTTTGGTCACGGTCACTTACCCTCAATCGTTTTTCCACTCTATGTACTGCATAGGTGAGGACACTGGTCATAATCAAGTACCAGATTGCAACAATGATCAGCATCTCCATATACATGAAGCTTGATGATCCCAGCTGACGTCCCCGCAGCAGCAGTTCCGGTACAGCAATGGTGCTTGCCAGGGAGCTATCCTTCAGGGCAATAATAAACTGATTGCCCAGGGGCGGGACTGCCCGCTTGAATGCCTGGGGAAGCACAATCCTTCTCATAGCCCGTGAATGGGGCATACCCAGGCTTCTTGCTGCTTCCATCTGTCCATAGTCTATCGAGATAATCGATCCCCGGAACACCTCGGCGATGTATGCACCGTTATGGATTCCCAGTGCAATGACGGCAGAGGGAAAGGGCGGTATAGTTACCACCGTTGTCATTCCGTAGTAGATGATGAACAGCTGCAGCAGCAGGGGGGTCCCCCGGATAATGAAAATATAACCCGCAGCCAAGTTTGACAGAATGGGATTCTTCGCAATCTTTGCAAAAGCAACAATAAGTCCGATGATCAAGCCTGCAAGAATTCCTAGGGTAGTGATCTGCAGAGTATAGAAAGCCGCATCCCGGAAGAAGAAAAACCTCTCCGGGATGACAGCTAAATTCCATGGTATGATAGTACTCACTGGATTACTCCACAGTTATGTCGATACCATCACCAAACCATTTCTCGCTGATCGCAAGCATGGTACCATCAGCACGCATTTCTTCAAGTGCGTCATTGACCTGATCGAGCAGTTCGCTTCCCTTCTGCAGGGCAACTCCCATCCGCTCGGTCCTCAGTACGGAGCCGACCAGTTCAAGGTCTTCTCCCCTGGGCATAGCGCTCATGGCGTTCAGGCCCACGATACGGTCGGTAAGAACACCGTCGATCCGTCCGTTGAGCAGTTCCATGAGTGTCTGGAGATCATCTTCGTAAAGACTGATTCGTACGCCCAGTCGCTCAGCATCCTGTTCAAAGGTGGTTCCGGTTACAAGACCGATCACATTGGAGCCATCCAGGTCTTCGGGACCGGTGATGCCGCTGTCCTGACGTACAATCAGCTGGGGACCGGAGTAGTAGTAAGGGGTTGAGAAGTCAACAATCTCACTGCGCTCATCCGTGATGCCCATACTTCCGAGGATACCGTCATATCGGCCCGCCCGGAGTCCTTCAATTATTCCGTCCCAGGAGGTAGTCACATAGTCCAGCTCTCTATCGAGGCGATTTGCGATTTCTCCTGCAACATCAACGTCGAATCCATCAACATCACCTTGGTCGGTAATAAAGTTGAATGGGGGGTATCCACCGGACCCCGCAAAGGATATGGTCTCAACAGCTGCTTCCTGCTGCCCTGCTGCAAACATCAGCACGGGAGCCGCAAGTGCAATGATCAGAATCATAGTCAAAGTCTTAAGTGTTTTCATAGTTCCTCCAAATGTTTTGAAACTTATAATTAGTATACTAAGTAATTATTCTTAATTTGGCAAGAGCTGGAGGTGGAAAAACACAAAAAAAGGTATCTGCTGCATATCTGTGATTCAGTGTATAATATATAACTATCTATAAGATATAGAGATAATATATTATATAAAAGAAGGATGGAAATATTTCCAAAGGATTTGTTATGAAAGGATGGAGAGATTATTAGTGTCATGACAAGGTATTCTGTGTATGCAGTATGATAAATACATAGTATATAGTTAGTCATCTAATAGAGAATGAGAATTCATCATATATCCTGTCCCTGGGGCATGTTGCAACTTTAAGATTTAGTTTATACTGGTAGTGCATATAGCGTATAGAAGGAGAAATATATATTGAAACGTGAAGGAAAGAAAACACATATAACTGGGAAGCTGCAGGTTAATTCCGGCGGCTTCGGCTTTGTCCTTGTGGATGAGGGAGACGACCTGTTTATCCCCCGGGATAACATGAGTACCGCCCTGGATGGAGACACCGTAGAGGCCGCAGTGGTCAGGACCATTCCCGGACGGAATCCCGTCGCACGAGTTGTCTCGGTGAAGGAGCGGAAGGACCATATACTGGTGGGGATATTTCATGAGACAAAGTCGGGCGGAAGGGTTGTGCCTGAAGATGATCGAATGAAGTTTTCCCTCCAGATTCCCCGGGACCGGCTTGCACCAAAAAGTGAGAGGACCCGTCCCCCGAAGGATGGTGAGGTTGTTGCCGCGAAGCTGATCTCCTGGAATGCAGCTGACAAACAGCCCCTGGGACAGATCGTTGAGGTGCTCGGTTCAGCCCGGGATGCTAATATCGATCTGAAGATTGTAGCCCGCTCAAAGGGGTTTCCGCTGGAATTTCCCCGGGAAGTTGAGGATGAAGCAGGGGCTCTGAAGGAGGCGAAGATCCGGAAGGAGAAGAAACACCGGGAGGATCTTCGCAGCCTCACCTGCCTCACCATTGATCCGGAGAACGCAAAGGATTTTGATGATGCCCTGTCAATCCGCCAGTTGGAGAACGGCCTCTTTGAGGTGGGTGTCCATATAGCGGATGTGAGCTGGTATGTCCAGGAGGGAAGCCCTATCGACCGGGAAGCGGTCAAGCGGGGAACATCGGTCTATCTGGTGCAGCATGTTATACCCATGCTGCCGGAACGGCTTTCCAACGATCTGTGCAGTCTGCGTCCCGATGAGGACCGGCTTGCCTTCAGCGTCATGATGACCCTGAACTCCCGGGGAGAGGTGCTGAAGTACCGTATCGTCGAGACCGTCATCAGGAGTTCCGGTCGACTTACCTATGAGGACGCCCAGGAGATCCTTGCAGGAAACCCCCACCGGTATGCCCGGGAGGTGCACAACCTTATGCTGCTGAGCACCGTCCTGAGGAGAAACCGGGAAGAGCAGGGGAGTATCGACTTCGATATTTCCGAACCGGTGCTCTCCCTGGACGAACATGGCGTTCCCTATGAGGTGCGTCCGAAGGAACGGCTCGATGCCCACCGGCTGGTGGAGGAGTTCATGCTGCTGGCAAACCGGACCGTTGCAGGATTCATGATGAAGAAGCAGCGCAGGCAGCTTCCCTTCATCTTCCGGGTCCATGACCGGCCGAAGGAGGAGGATATCCGCTCCTTTTTGAGCCTCCTGGAGGGTCTCGGCATACATTACCGCATTTCCGGGGAGCTGCAGAGCGAGGATTACCGTAAGATCCTGGACATTATCGAGAACCTTGCATTTAAGGATTTCATTGAGAAGGTCGCCCTGCGCTCAATGACTAAAGCCTATTACAGCACAGAGAACCGGGGACACTTCGGTCTCGCCTGTGATGCATATACCCATTTCACCTCTCCCATCAGGAGGTATCCCGACCTGCTGGTACATAGGCTGCTGAAAACCTATGCCCGGAATGTAAAGCAGGTGAATATGGCCCAGCAGAAGAAGACCCTTGATGAAGTGTGCGGGATTGCGTTCCGGAGGGAGATACTGGCAGTACAGGCTGAACGGGAATATATCAAGATCAAGGCGATGCAGTTTCTCTCAACCAAGATCGGCGGAGTCCATGACGGGGTGATAAGCGGGGTAACATCCTTCGGGATTTTTGTCGAGCTTTCCGGATATCTCATAGAAGGACTGGTGCATATATCTGAGATGACCGACGACCACTACCAGTATGACAAGGAGCTCTACCAGCTCCAGGGTGAGCAGAAGGGCGTAGTCTATCGGCTCGGCGACCCGGTGAAGGTGAAAATCGTATCGGTTTCCGTGGAGGAGCGCAAGGCAGATTTTCTTCTTGCCTGAAATCTTGAGTTTTTAGCATAACTCGGGTATATTGCTCCCATGATCTCCTATAAGGAGCTTAAGCTGCTCCCAAACATACTAACCCTGTCCCGGATTGTCTTCCTGCCGCCGCTGTATATGCTGTTCTTTCTTGAACACCTGAAGGCATTTCTGTTGCTCTACGTCATTATTGGCATGACAGATATGCTTGATGGTGTCATTGCCAGGCGGCTCGGGATGGTGACCAAGACCGGACAGTTTCTGGACTCCTTTGCGGATATTTTCTTCAATTTCTCCACCGCCTTTTTCCTAATATATCGAGTTCCCCGAATCACCCAGGAGCATATAACTTTGATTGTTATCTTGGCGCTCCTGGGTATAGTGTATTTTATAGTTGCTATGGTAAAGTTCGGCCATGTACATTTTATTCATACGAACCTGTTCCGTGCAGCGGGAGTAGGAATTTATTTATGTTTTGTACTCTCCTTCTTTGTGGAGCCGATTATGTTTACCCGAGTGGTGATTGTCCTCTTGATTTTCTCCTTTATAGAGTCGATCCTGATCTACCTTATATTCGGTGAGGTCGATGCGGATGTTCGCTATATTGCTCGTCTGAGGCGCAGGACTGATTAGAATCATTCTACTAGGATATCGAAGGATAGGGAGACATCATGAAGCTGATTTTTGCTGGCGACAGCATTACCGAAGGGATTACCGGGGACAGTTACCTGAAGCTGTTCCAGAAAAAGGACCCCCGCCACACCTGTGTTAATCTCGGTCTTGGCGGGGATACGATGATCGGTATAACCGACCGGCTCATCAAGTATCTCAGGAAGCATGACGATGCCCAGGGAGTGTTCATCCAGGCCGGTCATAATGATATCATCCTCCCTTCCTTCCGGGAGCGGCCGGTGCCCTTCCGTGCCTTCTCCGCCTTCCTGGAGAAACGGGGGAGCGTGCCGACTGAGGAGAGTATTCAGTTCAGGTCACTCTATGCCAGGCGGATTGAGGAAGTGATGAAGCTGCACCGGGGGCCTATCATGCTCATGACCTTGAGCTGCGTCAATGAGGACCTTAAAAGTGAAACGGACCGGCTCAGACAAATCTTTAATGATGAGATCCGCCTGATTGCAAAGGAGTTCGGCCTCAACCTTATTGATATCGGGGCTGCCTTTAACCGGGAACTTGCCTCGGGGGGACAGAACTACAGTACCTCAACGGTACGGGATGTGTTTATTGATGGACTCCTATCGAAACTACCTAATGGGACCTCAAGAATAAGCGAGATGCGGGACCTGAAGCTCACCATTGACGGGGTGCACCTGAACCGCCGGGGTGCTGAGCTGTATGAACGGTTGGTTTCTGAAGCAGTAACCGCTCTTGAGCGGTGACAGGGGAGATCTTGAAATGATGAAGCAGTTATCGGTTCTGGAAACAGAACAGGCCATTCTCTACCTCAAGCGCCGCTTTGAGGATTCTCTTGCCCGGGAGCTGGACCTCTACAGGGTCTCTTCACCCCTTTTTGTGCCTGGTGATTCCGGGATGCAGGACAACCTCAACGGTATTGAGCGGCCGGTCTCATTCGAGGTCCTTGATGTCCCCGGATTGAACTGCGAGATCGTGCACTCCCTGGCAAAGTGGAAACGTGCTGCCCTGGCCCAGTATGCCATTGGTCCGGGAAGGGGAATATATACCGACATGAATGCCCTCAGGCCCGATGAGGAGAATCTTCGTTCGGGAATCCATTCCATCTACGTGGACCAGTGGGACTGGGAGCAGGTGATTCTCCCGGAAGAGCGAACCCTTGATACCCTTATAAGAACAGTTAAGGGGATCTACCGGGTGATAAAAAACACCGAGCAGGCGATCCAGGAAGCATACGGAGTAAGCCCAGGGCTCCCCGAAGAGATACACTTTATCCATACCCAGGAACTGCTGGACCGGTATCCCGACAGAACTCCCAAGGAGCGGGAGGACCTGATCTGCCGGGAGCACAAGGCGGTCTTCCTCATCGGAATCGGTGGGGGTCTCTCCGACGGAACAGCCCATGACGGAAGGGCTCCCGACTATGATGACTGGATCACCCCTACCGGCGAAGGACGCAGGGGGCTCAACGGGGATATCCTTGTATGGAACCCTGTGCTGGAACGGGCTTTTGAACTCTCCTCCATGGGTATCCGGGTTGATCAGCATTCCCTGATGGAGCAGCTCCGTCTTCGGGATGCCCTTGACCGGACTGCCCTGCCCTGGCATCGAAGACTGCTCGAGGGGAGACTGCCCCAGACCATCGGCGGCGGCATTGGCCAGTCCAGGATGAGTATGCTGCTGCTGAACAAGCGCCATATCGGAGAGGTACAGGTGAGCGTCTGGCCCCGGGACGTGGTTGAGTCGTGCCGCCGTGAGGGGATTGCACTCTTGTAGAGTCTGCAGAACATCACATATTGACACTTTATAGACAAACAGTCAGAAAAGAGGTATAGTATCGCTATTGTCCGGCCCGGGGGATCTCATGATCTTACAGAGCCGGAACCTTTCAGCGGGTGTAATCTGTGAATGACAGAGCATCCAGGCATGCAGGGGGAAAGCAGCTTGAGTATGCACTGCAGCATGCTCGAACTTGTAACAGTGGGTACAACCCGCACGATACATGAAATACCGTTTCATCACTACAGGAATAACCATGTTTTCATCATTCAAATCAAGGAAAGAGACAGAGATAGAAGGAACCCATAAACGGGATGATCTGAAGCAGCGCCGTCAGGAGGCGCTCCTTGGTGGAGGGCAGAACCGCATTGATGCCCAGCACAGGAAGGGAAAACTGACCGCCCGGGAGCGGATCAACCTGCTGGTGGATCCGGGAAGCTTTGAAGAATTTGATATGTTCAAGGTTCACCGGTGCACCAATTTCTCCATGGACTCCCAGCGGATCTACGGGGACGGTGTGGTGACCGGAACTGCAGAAATTGGCGGAAGGGCGATAAGTGTCTATGCCCAGGATTTCACTGTCCATGGCGGTTCCCTCTCCAAAGCCCAGGCTGAGAAGATATGTAAAATTATGGACTTTGCCGCCCGCAGCGGCACACCGATGATCGGACTCAACGATTCAGGCGGTGCCCGGGTCCAGGAGGGTATAGACTCCCTGGCCGGCTACGGGGATATCTTTATTCGCAATGTGCGCTACTCCGGTGTAATCCCCCAGATTACGGCAATACTTGGACCCTGTGCAGGAGGTGCGGTCTACTCTCCGGCTATCCAGGATTTTGTGGTGATGAATGCTCAGAACAGCTACATGTTTGTCACCGGGCCCAAGGTGGTCAAGACGGTCCTTCACGAGGAGGTCTCCACGGAGCAGCTCGGCGGAGCCCAGGTGCACAGCAGTAAAAGCGGGGTATCCCACTTTATCGGGCAGGACGAAGAGGACACCATCAGGATCATCAAGGAACTGGTTCATTACCTCCCCTCCAGCAACCGGGAGGCACCCCCTTCGGTCGTTCCTGCCGACCAGCCGGACCGCCTCTGCCCGGAACTGATGCAGGTTGTACCTGAGTCCTCCAATAAATCCTACGACATCAACCAGGTGATCTCCATCCTTGCGGATGACGGCCAGTTCCTGGAGGTATCTGCCCTCTATGCCCGGAACGTGGTGGTGGGATTCTGCCGCATGAACGGTGAGACCGTAGGGGTGGTGGCAAATCAGCCCAGGGTACTTGCCGGAGTGCTCGACATCGATGCCTCGGGAAAGGCCGCCCGGTTTGTCCGGTTTTGCGACGCCTTCGGGATTCCCCTGCTGACCCTGGAGGATGTTCCCGGGTTCATGCCCGGAACCGCCCAGGAACACGGCGGAATTATCAGAAATGGTGCAAAACTGCTCTATGCCTATGCAGAGGCAACAGTGCCGAAGATTACGGTCATTCTCAGGAAGGCCTACGGCGGAGCATATATCGTGATGAACAGCCAGCATCTTGGTGCTGATGCGGTGTATGCGTGGCCCACCGCGGAGATAGCCGTCATGGGTGCAAAGGGGGCTGTCGAGGTGATTTTCCGCAAGGATGCCGGGAGCAAGCATAATCCTGAACAATTCCTGGCGGACCGGGAGGCTGAATACAACCAGACCTTTCTTAATCCCTATCAGGCGGCGGAGAAGGGCTACATAGAGGGCGTTATTGATCCCCAGGAGACCCGCAGGCAGGTGATACGGATCTTCTCACGGCTGAAACACAAACAGGTGGACCAGCCCCACAGGAAGCACGGAAACATACCGCTGTAAGAGAAGCAGGGAGAAGAGCATCTTCAACCTGCCGGATAGGGATGATCGGTTTCTTCTGTTCCAAGTAGTCCTGTGACTGAATGCCAATAGGGTTATCCGGCTGTGCGGGAAGACCCAGTGCATATAGATCTCATTATGTCCTTTTCTCCCAGGACATAGCAGTGTACAATCAAGAAGAGAGCGTATCTTGGATGGATCGTAGGACACACTGGATGATTCAGCTGTCTTTAAGAAGATAACATCACATTACACCAGGACCTCAACAGGATACGTATCAACCGTGCGGAAGGGGATATCCTTCAGTATCTGTATTACTGCTGCTCGTACAGTGCGAATTGATTGATCGGTGTGTTATTCGGTTGTCATCTGCAGGAAAAGTATTATATTAGAAATCAGCTAATGAATAAACCTTGGAGGCGTAATCCATGAATCAGTTTTTCCATGACAAGGATCCCCAGGAAACGCAGGATTGGCTTGATGCCCTGGAGGGCGTCATTGAGCATGAAGGCAGTGACAAGGCTGATTTCCTGCTCCAGGAACTGACCGGCAGAGCCAGGAACAAGGGAGTGAGCACATCGCCGGGCATTATCTCCGCCTATATCAATACCATAACACCGGAACGATCAGACCGAATTCCCAAAGAGGAATCCCTCCTTGCCCGTAACGTATCGGCTTTTGTCAGGTGGAACGCCATGGCCATGGTAGCCCGGGCAAACCGCGACGGCACGGGCCTGGGTGGCCATATCGCCAGTTTTGCATCCTCTTCGGCTCTCTATGAAGTGGGATTCAACTGGTTCTTCCGGGGTCCCGAGGCACCGGGGGGTGCTGACCTGATCTTTTTCCAGGGACACTCATCCCCCGGGATGTATGCCCGGGCCTTTGTTGAGGGACGGCTGACTAAAGAACAGCTCGATCACTTCCGCCGGGAGGTCGGGGGAAAGGGACTTCCTTCCTATCCCCATCCCTGGCTGCTGAAACATTTCTGGCAGTTTCCCACCGTATCCATGGGAATCGGACCGATGACAGCGGTCCACCAAGCGCGGTTCATGCGTTATATGGAGGCCCGGGATCTGGTGAAACCCAGTGACCGGAAGGTGTGGGTATTCATGGGTGATGGAGAATCCGATGAACCTGAATCCCTCGGGGCACTCTCTTTGGCCGCACGGGAGAAGCTTGATAACCTCATCTTTGTGGTGAACTGCAACCTCCAGCGGCTTGACGGACCTGTCCGGGGCAACGGAAAGATTATCCAGGAGCTGGAGGGACGATTCCGGGGAGCTGGCTGGAACGTCATCAAGGTGATCTGGGGCAGCGAGTGGGATGAACTTATGGCCCGGGACAGCGAAGGAATGCTGCTGCGGCGGCTCACCAGCCTGGTGGACGGGGATTTCCAGACCATCCGGGCCCGGGGGCCGAAGTACCTGCGGGAGAAGCTTTTCGGCGGAGAGAAACAGCTGGAGAAGCTTGTTGAAAAGTACACGGACCAGGAACTCTGGCAGATGACCCGGGGAGGGCATGATCCCCGGAAGGTGTACGCCGCCTTCAGTGCTGCCGTGAAGCACAAGGGAGAGCCCACGGTTATCCTGACGAAGACCATCAAGGGATACGGGATGGGCAAGAGCGGGGATGCCTCCATGGCCACCCATAACCAGAAGGTGATGGACCTCGACTCCCTCAGGGCATTCCGGGATCACTACAAGGTACCGGTCAATGACGAACAGCTGGAGGACATGCCCTTTATCAAGCTACCCGAGGGGAGCCCCGAGGAGAAGTTCCTTAAAGAGCGGCGTAATGCCATGGGCGGGCCGGTACCTTTTCGCAGGGACGACGCCCCGCCTCTGCGCATTCTGAAACTGAAGAATTTTTCCCAGATGCTCGAGTCATCGGGAGACCGGGAGATATCCACCACCATGGCCTTTGTCCAGATGCTCAATAGACTTGCCAAGGATAAGGAGATCGGCAGGCACATCGTACCGATCATACCAGACGAGGCGAGAACCTTCGGTATGGAGGGAATGTTCCGACAGCTCGGCATCTATGCTCCCTCCGGTCAGCTCTATGAGCCCCAGGACGCCAAGGAGATTATGTGGTACCGGGAGGATGAGAAGGGCCAGATCCTGGAGGAGGGTATCTCTGAAGCCGGAGCTGTATCTTCCTGGATTGCAGCGGGCACCGCCCACGTGCAGTACGGGATACACATGATTCCCTTCTATACCTTCTACTCCATGTTCGGATTCCAGCGCATCGGGGATTTTATCTGGGCTGCAGCGGACAGCAGGGCCCGGGGATTCCTCATGGGTGCAACCGCAGGTCGTACTACCCTCAACGGGGAGGGACTGCAGCACCAGGACGGCCATGGACTGCTCATGGCATCGGCGGTGCCGAACTGTCTCTCCTTCGACCCCACCTTCTCCTATGAACTGGCGGTGATTATCCAGAACGGTATGGAACGAATGTATGCCAAGCGGGAGGACCTGTTCTACTACATTACCCTCATGAACGAGAATTACCAGCAGCCGGCTATGCCTGAGGGCGCCGAAGAGGGGATCCTGAAGGGGATGTACCTGCTTCGTAAAGGGAGCTCCCGATCCAAGCTCAAGGTGCAGCTCATGGGAAGCGGTACCATCCTTCGGGAAATACTTGCCGCAGCAGAACTGCTGAAAAGGGACTACGATGTTGATTCTGATATTTGGAGCATCCTGGGGCTTAACCAGCTCCATCGCGACGGCATTGAGACCGAGCGCTGGAACATGACCCATCCTACGGCGAACCAGAAAAAACCCTATGTCACTAAGATCATGGAGGGCCATGACGGTCCCGCAGTGATCAGCACCGATTACGTCAGGTCCTATCCCGAACAGATCCGCAGGCTTATTCCAAACCCGGTGACCATCCTCGGTACCGATGGATTCGGCCGAAGTGATTCCCGGGAGGAATTACGGCAGTTCTTTGAAGTTGACCGAAACTGGATTGTCCTTGCCGCACTGCAGGGACTTGCCCGGGAGGGGAGTCTGGATGCGAAGAAGGTGGAACAGGCGAGGGAGTCGCTTGGTATATCGAAGGACAAGGATAGTCCCCTGCTGTCCTAGGTGAGGAGGTACATTGTGGCAAAGAAGCAAATAGAAGTGCCCGATATCGGTGATTTTACCGATGTGCCGGTCATTGACGTATATATATCAGTGGGGGACGAGGTATCCCCGGAGGATTCCCTGATCTCCCTGGAGAGCGCCAAGGCGGTCATGGATGTGCCCTCACCCTATGGGGGGAAGATTCTCAAGGTACTGGTAAAACCGGGCGATACCCTGTCCAAGGGAGACGCGATTGCCGAAATTGAGGTCTCAGAACAAGAGCCTGAGGCCGAAGAGCCCCAGGAGGATGAGCCGGAGGAGTCCGGTGAAGACCGGGAAGAGCAGCCCCCCCGGCAAGAGGAAGCAAAGCCAGTGCAGCCGCCGGTGAACCGTCAGGAGAGCGGCGGCTCCTACCATGCAACCCCCTCCACCCGGCAGTTTGCCCGCCGGACCGGTGCAGATCTCTCCAAGGTTGAAGGGACAGGACCGAAGGGAAGGATCCTCAACTCCGATGTTGAACAGTGGATTAAGCAGGCCCTTGAGGGACCGTCCCGGGGATCCGGCCTTCCTGAGATTCCGGCAGTTGACTTCAGCGCCTTCGGTCCCGTTGAAACCAGGGACCTCACCCGGATCCAGAGTATATCTGGACCGCACGTCCACGCAAGCTGGCTGAACATTCCCCATGTGACCCACTATGATGAGGCGGATGTTACCGAACTGGAACAGCTGCGCGGCCGGCTCAAGGAACAGGGAGAGCGCCACTCAATACTCTCCTTTGTCATTCCAGCCGTAATCAGGGCACTGAAGGAATACCCCGACTTCAATGCATCCCTGGATCCTTCGGGCAAGAAGGTGATCCAGAAGCACTACTACTATATCGGGATAGCCGTAGACACCCCCCAGGGACTGGTGGTACCGGTCATACGGGATGCGGACCAGAAACGGGTGGGGGAACTCACCGAGTCATTGGCAGAAGTAAGCGCCCGTGCCCGGGAGGGCAAGCTGAAGGGAACCGATATCCAGGGCGGAAGTTTCAGCATATCAAGTCTCGGAGGTATCGGCGGTGTGGGGTTCACCCCCATCATTAACGCCCCCGAGGCGGCTATTCTCGGCCTGTCGAGCATCCAGACCAAGCCGGTCTGGGATGAACGGCAGGAGACCTTTGTGCCCCGCAGGATCATGCCCTTCTCGGTCTCCTACGACCATCGGATCATTGACGGGGCCCAGGGAGCACGGTTTGCCCGGTATCTTGGACAGCTGCTCAGCGACATCAGGCGGGTACTGCTGTAAGGAGGAGAACTATGAGCGATACAATGAAGCGGGAAATAGTAGTACTTGGAGGCGGTCCCGGTGGATATGCGGCGGCATTTCGAGCCGCAGATCTCGGGAAGCAGGTCCTGATGATTGAACAGGAGAAGCAGATCGGGGGAGTATGCCTCCACGTGGGATGCATCCCCTCCAAGACACTGCTCCATGCCGCCCAGGTGATCAGGGATGCCCGGGAGATCTCCTCCTACGGAATTTCCTTCGGTGAACCGAAGATTGATATCAAGAAGCTTGCCGGGAAGAAACAGGATGTGGTCAGCAAGCTCGCCTCCGGGGTGACCGGTCTCGCAAAGGCCCGCAAGGTGGAGGTGCTCCATGGTCGGGGAGTCTTTGAGGATGCCAACACCCTGAAGGTGGGAGAGCAGCTGGTTGAATTTGACCAGTGCATCATTGCCGTGGGCTCTTCACCCATAGTCCTCCCGTTTTTACCGAAGGATGACCCGCGCATCTGGGACTCCACCGATGCGCTGGAGGTGAAGGAGATCCCCTCCCGGCTGACCGTTCTAGGCGGGGGCATTATTGGACTTGAGATGGCTGAGGTGTACCACCGGCTCGGTTCCAAGGTGACGGTGGTGGAGATGGCCGATCAGATCATCCCCGGTGCGGACAGTGACCTGGTCCGTCCCCTCTATAAGCTGATTTCCGATGAATACGAAGGGGTGTACCTGAATACCACCGTCACCGGAGTAAAGGCAGGCAAGAAGGGGCTTGCCGTCACCCTGGAGGGTAAGGATGCCCCCGGAACCCTTGAAGCTGATGTGCTCCTTTCGGCGGTAGGCCGAAAGAGCAACGGCGGCAGTCTCAATCTCGATGCCGCGGGAGTCAAGGTGAACGAAAGCGGAATCATTGAGGTGGATGAATTCCTCCGTACCAATGTTGAGCATATCTATGCAGTCGGGGATGTCACCGGTCCTCCCATGCTTGCCCACCGGGCACTCTACCAGGGAAGAATTGCCGCCGAGGTGATTGCAGGGGAGCCTTCAGCCTACACTCCCATGACCGTACCCTCGGTGGCCTATACCCATCCGGAGGTTGCCTGGATGGGCCTGACCGAAAAACAGGCCAAGAAGGATTCGGTCCCCTATACGAAGGGAACCGTTCCCTGGCAGGCCAGCGGCAGGGCCCTCAGTGCAGGAATGAGCCAGGGGGTGACCAAGGTGCTCTTCCATAAAGAGAGCGGGCGGATCATCGGGGCAGGCATCACCGGTGAGAATGCCGGTGAACTGCTGGCAGAAGCGGTGCTTGCCCTTGAGATGGGTGCCGATGCCGAGGATATTGCACTGACCATGCATGCCCATCCCACGCTCTCGGAAACCTTCCTCCTTGCGGCGGAACAGGTTCACGGGTCAGTAACCGATATGATGCCAGGAAAAAAATAGCATCCCCGTCAGGATGCGGTCCTACACAAACCAGAACTCATAAGGTATACTCCTTTGTCAAGCATAAGCAGCAGAGGAG
>SKJE01000173.1 GCA_007116075.1 Spirochaetia bacterium | reverse complement strand
TCGAGGGTAACCTGAATCTCCCGGATCGATCCCTGCTTCAGGATGGGAATATACTGTTCAAGGGCCCATCCATTGGTAACCACTGCCACATCCAGGGATCTTGCAGCGGCCTGTTGTATAAGATAGGAGATAGTATTCTGTGATGTCTGTGAGCTCAGAAGGGGCTCCCCGCCGAATATGGTGAGGTACTTTCTTCTGCCTCGAAATTCTTCGTCGATATACTTGAAAAAAGCATCTATGACCTCACGGTGCTCTGTTACTTGCTCGTGGGGATACTCCTCCTGATAGCAGTAGGAGCATCCAAAATTGCAGGAGTAGGTAGGAACATAGAACAGCTGGATCTCATCATCATCACGGGCATCAATGAAGTCGAGGTACTCCCGGTTATACCGGGATTGCTCTTCCCTGGGATCAACCAGATACCCCTTTGCCTGGAGCTCCTCCGGGTTTTCCCAGGAGCCCTGCTCCAGCTGGGAGAAGATTTCTGGGGTGATAATATCCGCCTGTCTGCTCAAGGGATTCACAATGAAGTAATTCCCAGATCCTTCAAGCTTACCGATTATGTTATGTTTTGACAGTTCCATAGTCTGTAGTCCTTCATAAGTGGAGTTTCCGGCCGGGGAAAAACCCCAGACCGGAAACATCCTGAAAAAATGTTAGTCGTGACAGCCTGCAACAACAATAGATTGTTTTGCACAGCACTGTGCTACGGCTTTCTGTTCGGCAGGCTTCTGCCGAATGAGTGATTTCATAGGCATGCCTCCTTTAAAAATTATTTAGAGCAGCAGCTGCCCGATGACGGGACATGTCCCATAATGGTCCAACTGACTACCTCTATGCTTCCTTTTGGATAGGGCTCGCTCTCTTCGAGTATTTCAATATCTTGAAAACCCGCCTTGGCAAGCTGGCTGACATAGGCATCCCTGGTGACTGAACCCGCCCAGCATTCAGCTACAGCTTCAGGGTCTGTGCGGTATTGTTCAGGTACCGCCAGGGTGGAGTAGATGTCGCTGATGACAAACCTGCCGCCGGGTTTCAGGATCCGGAATATCTCATTCCAGACCTGCTGCTTGTTCTCGGCATGATTGATGGTGCAGTTTGAGATCACGAGATCAGTAGTGCTGTCATCCAGCGGCAGTGATCCAAGATCTGCCTGGATGAACTCTGCATGAGCTATCCCCATCTGCTGGGCGCGTTTGCGGGCCTTCTCGATCATCCCGTCGGATATATCGATTCCGTATACGTATCCGTCTGCTCCGACATCTTCAGCCAGCCGAAGCACATCGGTGCCCCTTCCGCTTCCGAGGTCAACGCAGACCTCACCGATCTGGGCCTGGCTGTAACGCACTGCACCTCCGCAGGAAAGACAGCAGCTGGTTGTGGCGAGCTTCGAATACCGCAGGTTTACTGCGTCACTTACTGTTGTTTCTGACATTGGTATGTCCTCCTATATGACATGGAGCAGCAGCTCCAGGCCTTTCCTGACAGTCTGCTGTTCTTCCACACTGAGGGCTTTGAGAATACGCTCTTCACATTGGAGCTTCTCCTGCTGAACAGCCTCAAAGCAGGTGGAGCCCTCCTTGGTAAGGGAAATGACCATGGATCTTCGGTCCAGGTTGTCCGGATGCATCGTTACCAAGCCCCGCTGCAGCAGCCGACCGACGATCCTGCTTCCCCGGGAAGGGGAGAGGCTCATATACTCGGCAAGCTCCTTTGAGCGCAATGGCTGGTATGCAGCTATCGCGGAGATGCAATCCACATCCCCCATTGTAAGCTGGTGGGTTTTTCCAATCTCATCAGAAAATCCGCATCTTTTTTTCAGTTCCAGAATCCTGTCGATCATATCTGTGTCTACCTTACTAATTGTTGTCATATCATTTGCCTTAAGCAACTATTGCTAATAGCAAGTATAATCATATTACACAATATGTCAAGTGCTGGAAGCAAAGATTACCCGCATCGCTTTTGACCGCCTATGACTGCCGTGGTATGATAATGATACCTCGTCGCTAAGGGGGATTAGAGCCATGGTATTGATGCATGCTAAGGAAGTACGGAAATGTACTGCAGCAGCACTTATATGCTGCTGCATGATGTTGAGTGTTCCCGCGGTAGATATTGAGCAGGCGAACCGAAGTATTGACCGGCTGCTCGCAGCATCGGTGCTCGGGGATGTGGAGCAGCAGTTTGCCTATCTCAATCCTGAAGATGAAGTGATTATGGATTTTGCCGGAGACCGGTTCAGCTTTACCCGGGAGGAGTTTATCGGAGAGGTGCTCTATCCCTATGATCTGCATATAATCACTGACCGTCATAGCGCAGAAGAGGACGGGTTAGTGACGGTAGCAGGCCGCTGGATTCAGGGGGACCCAAGGCTGGGCGGGACCTTCTATCCACTGGTGATGGATGCCAAGCTGTTTCTTAAGCCCTATGAAGATCGGTGGGTGGTCCATCGTCTTGTGGTGTATGATGTTGACTATCCTGAGATGGAGTCGCCGGTGTATCCCAGTCCCGTAATTCCCATGGAGACTCAGTATTATACTATGTACCATCCTCCGGGGTGGAGGGCTGAAATAGTCTCGGAGGAGCCCTTCTCTGCCTACACCCGCGATGTACACTGGGCTGTGGTATCCCATGATGCTATACGAGTAAATCTCTGGACCTATCAGCGGGAATATGATCAGCTCCAGCAGGAAATCGAACACCTGTTGGAGGCTTTTTCCTGGTCCCTGCAGGATTTCAAGCTGCTTGAGACAATTGAGATTGACGGGCATGAACAAAACGCCCTGCTCTATGTCGGAAGCGGTAAAGATTTTCAGGGGCGAGAACAGGTCTATGCTGAATTCTACGTATGTGGAGAAACACATCTTGTAATGGGGAGAATGCCCCTGGAACCGGATCGCCAGGAAACTGAACTGGCTGTACTCAAGGAGATTGCCCGTACTATTCGGGTGAATAGGTGAAGACTATGATGACTAAAGAATATTCTTTTCAAGACATTGCCGACATGATCGATCTCTCACTGCTTAAGCCTCAACTAACCGAAGAGGATATCCGGAAGGGGTGTGAGGAAGCCCTTGCCTATCGTGTGGCAAGTGTCTGCTGTGCCCCCAGTCATCTCCCATTGGCCGGAGGATTGCTTGCTGATTCCGATACAGCCCTCTCCACGGTAATCGGGTTTCCCCTTGGATATACCACCACCGAGGTAAAGGTGTTTGAGGCTATCCAGGCCATGAACATGGGCTGCAGGGAACTGGATATGGTGATGAACGTCACCAAGATGCTCAGCGGTGACTATCGCTACGTGTCCCATGATATCGAAGCGGTGGTTCGAAGAGCCCATAAGCACGGTGTTATCGTGAAGGTGATCCTGGAGAACTGTTACCTGAACGACGAGCAGATACGAAGAGCATGCCGGATCAGTGAGGAAGCGGGAGCAGATTTCGTAAAAACCTCTACCGGATTTGGGCCGGGGGGAGCCAGGTTTGATGACCTGCGGATCATGCGTGAAAGCGTATCACCCCGGGTGAGAGTGAAAGCTGCTGGAGGGATTCGTGATCTTGATTCAGTCCTGCTTATCAGGAGCCTAGGATGCTCACGCTTCGGATGCACCGCGACGACCCATATCATGGAGAGCTGCCGGAAACGGCTTGGAGAAGACCGATGATCAGGGATCTCCACCAGGTCTCTGAAGAGACACTGCAGCAGGCTGGACGGATGCTGACTGAGGTGTTTTCCCCTCTCGGCAGCGATGAATGGAATACTGAAGCGCAGGGACTGGAGGAGGTTCGTGCATGCTGTGACCCCTCATATGTCTGCCTCGGTATCTGGGAACAGGATGAACTGGCCGGATGGGGTGGTGCCCGTCCGATGTATCATCGGGTTACCTGGGAGCTCCATCCTCTGGTAATCACCCGGCATCTGCAGGGCAGGGGACTGGGTGAAAAGCTTCTGTACTCAATAGAACAGGAGGTGCTCCGCTTGGGCGGACAGGGGATTGTTCTGGGTACCGATGATGAGAACGGCCGGACCAACCTCAATGAGCTTAATCCGGCACTTCAGCCCCTTGAACTGCTTCTTCCCCGGCTGGAGAACCCGGGAAATCATCCCTACAGCTTCTATCAGCGGCAGGGATACCGAATCGTGGGCATTATTCCCAATACTACTGGATCCGGCATTCATGATATCTTGATGTGGAAAGCTATTGTAGACTGAAAAAAGTGTACTCCCCTTGCATAGATTGGCTGCTTCTGTCAAAATGGTAATAAATCTCACATATCCATGACACTGACGGATTCTGTGTATCATTGATTGCTCTGCGCAGCATCAATGCCTGGATTGTGAGTTGTATGAAGGAGTTTATCATCACCACAGAACAGTTGAAACAACCCATGTATTCCCGGCTTCCCTTTTACTACGGATGGGTCATCCTTGTTGTTGGAGGTCTCGGTATACTAGCCAGTATCCCCGGACAGACCATGGGGGTATCGGTTTTTACGGATCATCTTATCCAGGCCCTCCATGTCACCAGGGTTAATATTTCGTCTGCCTACATGGCCGGCACCCTGGCCAGCGCGCTGCTGATCCCCTATGCAGGAAAGCTTTATGACCGTTACGGAGCCCGTATCTCTGCGGCAATTGCAGCCCTCTGTTTAGGCGGGTTTCTCTTCCTTATGGCCAAATCAGGGGACATCACCAGTGCGCTTGCTGCACTGCTGCCCTTTCAGGCGGGACACATCGGGTTTGCCCTGGCGATGATTACCTTCTTCGGGATCCGGTTCTTTGGACAGGGGGTGCTTACCTTGGTCTCCCGGGGCATGGTGGTACGCTGGTTCAGTACACGCCAGGGACTGGCCGTCGGGTTTCTTGGCATTACCACCTCCTTCGGCTTCTCCTTTGCCCCGCAGCCTCTCCAGGGTCTGATTAACACTTTCGGCTGGCAGGGGGCGCTCCTTGCACTTGCGGGTATACTCATCTTAGTGTTTCTTCCCCTGGTGCTGCTGTTATACCGAAGCGATCCGGCTTCCTGCGGCATGGCCGTCGAAGAGGGTATGAAGATACGGATCAGCAGGAACAAGCAGATGCCTGCTGCACCGGTTGATGCGCGGGTCTCCCAGGCGCGCAGGGACCTGCGTTACTGGATTGTGATCGCCATGCTGTGTTTCTGGAGTATGTATAATACTGCTTTCACCTTTCATGTGGTCTCAATATTCTCGCAGGTGGGAATGGAGACAGCCGAGGCACTCAGGATATTTCTTCCCATTGGGGTGATCTCCCTGGCTGCACGTTTTATTTCAAGCTATTTAAGCGACCGGATCAACCTTAAATATCTTATTATAACGATGACTCTGTTTATGGGATTGGCGGGGAGTGCTCTCTTTGTGCTGAGCTCTAATCTATCTGTCCTGCTGATAATCCTCGGCATGGGAATTGGAGCGGGTATATTCAGTATGCTCAATGTCATCAGCTGGCCGAAGCTGTTCGGGAAAAAGTATCTTGGTGAAGTCTCAGGTTTTGCCATGGGATTTGTGGTTGCAGGCAGTGCTGTCGGCCCCTGGCTGTTCAGCATGTTTTTCCAGTACACCGGTTCCTACCGGTTTGCAGGGCTTATGGGGCTGGTACTTTCGGTGGTGCTGCTTGCCCTTATCCTGCCGATCTCCTTCACCCCGAAGGCGGAAGAGATTCTGTGCGAGCAGGGGAAGAAGGCTATTGCGTAATGTCGCAGGGAGCGCCTGAAGTAATCTCCAGCAGCTGTCTGTAGGTTACGGGCACTCCCGAAGCGTCGGTTCCTGCTGCCGGGTAGACCACATCATAGGCATCGATACTGATATCAATAAAGATATCGATGTCGGTGACCCCGAAAGGGCAGACCGCACCGGGAGAAAAACCGGTGACCTGGAGGGTTTCTTCAGCACTGGCCATGCTCTGCTTCACCTTCGTAAACCGTTTCACCTTACCGGAAGAGACCGCTTTATCCCCAGCAAGGACAAACATACGGTACCGGTCATCCTTTCCCTTCATAAGTAACGATTTTGCAATCTGGCCGCAGCTCACACCAATATGTGCCGCTGCGGTTTCCACAGTTGGAGTACTTCCCTGATCAAATTCCAGAGGTTTCAATCCCCATCTGTCAAGTATCTGCTGTACGTGTTGAGGTATCATACGCCATATATACCATGTTTTTCATACAAATGCTATATAGTATACGATTTTATGATATAATGAAAAAGGAGGAATGTATGAATATAGCACCCCATCAAAAACTGTGCATTGTTACCGGCGCTGCCCGGGGTATAGGAAGGACAATTACAAGTACCCTGCTTGATGCATCCTACGCTGTAATCATGGTTGATCGGGATGATGAAGCCTTGAACGCTGCGGTAAAGGCCTTCAAGGACCGTCATGTAATCTCCTGGGAAGCTGATGTCGGCAGTGAGGCAGATATGACTGAGCTTTTCTCCTACATTGCTGAAGAAGGCCTGCCTTTGTGGGGGATTGTTAATAATGCCGGGGTGAGCTCTAACGGGCCTATTGAAGAGCTCTCGCTCAAGCAGTGGCATCGTGTACTCGACACCAACCTTACCTCTATTTTTCTTACTGCTAAGTACGGAACTCCTCTCATGCCCGAGGGGAGTATCGTGAATATCGCATCAACAAGGGCTTTTATGTCCGAGCCGGATACCGAGGCCTACAGTGCCAGTAAGGGCGGAGTAATTGCATTAACCCACAGCCTTGCGGTGAGCCTCGGTCCTCGGATACGGGTAAATGCGGTATGTCCCGGATGGATTAACGTTACAGATGAACAGCCGACCCGGGAGGACCACCTGCAGCACCCCGCCGGGCGGGTCGGGATGCCCCAGGATATTGCCTCCATGGCAGCCTATCTCATATCTCCAGAGAGCGGGTTCATCACCGGGGAGCATATCACCATAGACGGCGGTATGACCCGAAGGATGATTTACCGCTGATCGGCTGCCGCCCGTGAAAGGGCTTCCGCAGCACCGGTTCCTCTGAGCTGCCGGTTCTGCTGTGCATACTCTTGTGCTGTACCTCCATAGATGTCTTCAACCAGCACGTCGGCTCCTGATTCCAGCAGCAGGTATATGATCTCCGGGTTGTGATTGAAGGCAGCAGCGTACATAAGGGGTGTCATTCCCTCGGAGCACTGATGATCGATATCGGCACCGGTATCCAGCAGCAGCTGAGCAGGAACAGGGGTTTCCGCAAAACCTGCGGCAAAGGTGAGGGCGGTCCATCCATCAACATTCTCTGCATCCACCTCAGCACCCTCCCGCAGTACAGCGGTGAGCACCTGTTCGTTCGAGTTGAGTACAGCCCGCATAAGTGGGGTCCACTGTTCAACATCCCTGGCTTCTGCATCGGAGCTGCTTCGCAGCAGCAGGGTGGTGACCCGGTAGGAGG
>SKJE01000028.1 GCA_007116075.1 Spirochaetia bacterium | reverse complement strand
TCCCGAAGCATATTGTACTGGGCGTGCTTCTGCTCCTCAGTGATTGAAGGATCCTGGATCTCGTAGTGGTAGTAGGGAAAAAACTTTTCCAGATCGAGTCCCGGGGGAATCACCTGGAAAGTAGCCTGGTCCCTGTTTTCATAGACACCGTAGAGCTCGTCCCGCTCAAATTCGGTGCTCGTGATCACCAGGTCAGCCTTCTTCAGTACCTGCTCCTCCTCCTTGATCCTCCGGTTCATGTTGTAGTAATCCTCGACGCGCTCCCGGCTCAGGCCTGAGGAAAGGAGATAGTCATACTTATTGCGTCCTAGGGAATGACCGGTAAATACCAAAGGAGTATTGAATACGCTGGAGACTTCCCGGGCAATATATCCTCCGTCAACGTAGTGTCCATGAATGATATCCGGAACCCGGTTCTCTTTTCGGAGAAACTCTATCATGTGGTCAACATATTCATCAAAATAGGGCCAGAGCCGCTCCTTCCTGATGTACTTCGAGCCCCCGCAGGGGAGTCGGACAATTCGGCAGTTATCGCTGATCTGCTCAATAGGCTTTCCGTAATCCTTTGAAATTCGTTTATCGCCGAGTTTCCTGGTGAAAAGGTCCACCTTGACCTCCGGATCCTTGGAGAGCTGCTTAATCAGGTCTATCACGTACCGGGTCTGTCCCCCGGTATCGGCATCACGGCCCATCTCAATGTTGTCTAAACGGACCAGCCCGTGAATATTGATCATTGCTATATACATGTCTTCTCCTTTTTAATTAGCACACTACCGGTATTTACCTTATCTGATATGCTTAAACACACCGGAACCTCTTATTATATATATACATAAAAACGTTTAGAAAGGCAAAATATTCCGATTTATTTGTTTAGCATACTAACATTATGAGATGATCGTATCAAGAGCTATCTCCATCATGTCCGTATAGGTACGCTCCCGCTGGGTGGCACTCTCAGCCTTTCCGCTCACCAGGGAATCGGAAACCGTCAGGATGGTCAGGGCTTGGATACGGTGTTTTGCCGCAATCGTATAGAGCCCCGCGGTCTCCATCTCCATGCACAGACCGCCGTACTCAGCCCAGCGCTCCCAGGAGAGATCCCCCTCATGGGCATAGAAGATATCCGTAGAGACCACCGTCCCCGCTTGGGGTTCAATCCCCCGCTTGGATGCAAGCTCCCAGGCCTTCCGGGCCAGGGCAAAGTCCGCCGTCGGGGCGTAACTGCACCCCTTGAACCGGGCAGTGTTGATATTCGAATCGGTGCAGGCGCTCAAGGCCAGCACAAGATCCCTTATCTTGAGGGACTCCTGGATCGAACCGCAGGTTCCCACCCTGATAATCCGCTCGGCTTGGTAGAACCGGCAGAGCTCCTCAACATAGATGGACATGGAGGGTATTCCCATACCGCTTCCCATGACCGACACCTCCACCCCTTTCCAGGTTCCCGTGTACCCGAACATATTCCTTACACAGTTGAACTGAGACATGTCATCAAGATAGTTCTCTGCTATGTATTTTGCCCTCAGGGGATCTCCGGGCATCAGGATTCTCGGAGCTACGCTCTTTGTCTCCGCTTCAATATGTGGTGTTGCCATAGTAAGCACCTCCAGATTATGGTAGATTATTTATGAAAACAGTAATCCATAACCGGTGCGAAGGCAATACAAAGCCGAAGGTTTTCATTGGTATTGATGCACTTCTCCAACTGTCAGACCACAATAAACCATTCATGAAAAAAGGTGCCCGATGCAGCTTGACAAACCCATGAGTTTCTTTTAAGTTCACACAATCAGTGGTGTTTATGAAGTATAAGAGGTATTCATGAAGTTATCAACCAAGAGCAGATACGGAACCCGTGCAATGGCTGAAATTGCCAAGCGCTACCAGTCCGAACCAATCAAGCGCAAGGAGATCACCGAGACCCAGTTCATCCCTGACTCCTATCTTGAGAATATTCTTGTATCCCTCAAGGAGAGCGGACTGATCCGTACCATCCGGGGAGCCCGGGGCGGCTACCAGCTCTCCCGGTCGCCCGGGGAGATCACGATCCTCCAGATCGTGGAGTCCCTTGAGGGGCCCTTGAGACCGGTACCATGCGTGGATCCCGCCTATGTGTGTAAACTCCAGTCAAGCTGTGTGACCCAGAGCATCTGGGAGGAGATGTACCAGTCCATGCGGAAGGTGCTGAAGCAGTACACCCTGGAGGATCTTATTTCCAGATCTTCCGCAGCATCATACCAGGATTTTATGATCTGAATACCAAGGAGGCACTATGAAGATCGCCCGATCCATGACAGACCTGATCGGCAATACCCCGCTTGTGCGGCTTGACTCCCTCTCCCGGGAGACCGGAAACGAGGTTGTCGCCAAACTGGAGTATTACAACCCTATGTCGAGTGTGAAGGACCGGATCGCCTGCGCCATGATCGACGACGCCGCACAACAGGGTAAACTGAAGCCCGGCGGACTGATCATTGAGCCTACCAGCGGCAATACCGGCATCGGACTCGCCTTTGCCGCCGCAGCTAGGGGCTACCGGCTGATCCTTACTATGCCTGAATCCATGAGCATAGAACGGAGAAAACTCCTGAAAGTCCTCGGGGCGGAGCTTGTACTTACCCCAGCTGAGGGCGGCATGAAGGCTGCCATAGCGAAGGCCCAGGAACTTGCCGGAAAATATCCCGGCAGTTATGTGCCCCTCCAGTTCAGCAACCCCGCAAACCCTGAGATTCACCGTAAGACTACGGCCCGGGAGATTATAAAAGATACCGACGGCAAGGTAGATGTCTTTGTGGCGGGTATCGGTACGGGAGGCACCATCACCGGTGTCGGAGAGGTCCTCAAGCAGGAGATTCCCGGTGTGGAAATTATTGCCGTTGAACCCGAGGAATCTCCGGTACTCTCAGGAAGGGACCCGGGACCCCACAAGATCCAGGGGATTGGAGCCGGGTTCATTCCCGAAGTACTGAACACCGCTATCTATGACAGGGTTATCACCGTATCCTCCCTTGCTGCAGCCGAGATGACCAGGGGCATTGCCAGGGCTGAAGGGCTGCTGGTGGGCATCTCCTCCGGAGCAGCCCTGGCTGCGGCACGTACAGTGGCGATGGAGGCAAAGGATGAGGGAAAACGGTTTGTGGTGCTGCTGCCCGACTCAGGTGAGCGGTATCTTTCGACTTGGATATTCACCCCGGAGGATGAGGGGTAACAGGAGCTAAAGCTTTATGAAACAAAGACTAGAGACATTGGCAATTCATGCAGGAAACGTAGTGGATGAGACAGGATCCCGGGCTGTGCCGATACATCGAACCAGTTCGTACCTCTTCAAGAGCACCGAACATGCGGCAAAGCTCTTCGGCCTTGAGGAGCCGGGAAATATCTACACCAGGATTATGAACCCTACCCAGCAGGTACTCGAAGAGCGTATCACCGCACTTGAGGGAGGAGCGGGTGCCCTGGCGGTTGCATCGGGTACTTCAGCACTCTTCTACACGGTGATCAATATATGCTCCCTGGGTGAAACAGTCATATCTGCAAGCAATATCTACGGCGGCAGCCACACCATGTTCAGCTCGATCCTGCCGGAACTGGGTATCAAGACCTCCTTCGTGGCACCCAACGATTTCACCGGATTGGAGAAGGCCATAACCCCATCCACCCGGATGATCTTCACTGAGGTGATCGGCAATCCCTCCCTGGATGTCGCCAACATCGCCGGATATGCAGAGATTGCCCGGAAGCACGGTATCCCCCTTGTGGTGGATTCCACCTTCACTACACCCTACCTTATGAAACCTCTTGAGCATGGTGCGGACATCGTCATCCATTCCCTTACCAAGTGGCTGGGTGGACATGGTACAGGTATCGGAGGAATTGTAGTAGACAGCGGAAAATTCAACTGGAAAGACGAGAAATTCCGTCTATACAATGAACCGGACAGCTCCTACCATGGCCTTCGCTACGCCCAGGACCTGCCCGGGGAGATGCCGCCTTTTATCACCAGGATGAGGCTTGTTCCCCTGCGGAATCTCGGGGCCGCCATCAGCCCGGACAATGCATGGATGTTCCTCCAGGGTATTGAGACGCTGCACCTGCGCATGCAGCGCCATTGCGACAACGCACTGAAAGCCGCTGAGTATCTCAAGAGCCATCCGGCGGTCTCCTGGGTCAGGTATCCCGGACTCTCCGGGGATCCATCCTATAAAGATGCAGCTGCCCAGCTTGAAAACGGCTTCGGCGGCATGGTGGTCTTCGGCATCAAGGGTGACCGGGCGGCTGGAGAACGGTTTATCAACTCCCTGCAGCTTTTCTCGCACTTGGCTAATGTGGGGGATGCTAAATCCCTGGCAATACATCCGGCAAGTACGACCCATTCCCAGCTCTCCGAGGAGGACCAGAAACTCGGCGGAGTGACACCGGACATGGTCAGGCTGTCTATCGGCATCGAGCACATTGATGACATCATCGCTGATCTGGCCCAGGCACTGGAAACGTCCCAGGCAGAATAGGAGGACATTGTGTCGATTATTATTCCCAAGGATTACCATATCAAGGATGTTCTTGAAGAGCGGCGGGTTCACTGCGTAACGGAACAGCAGGCCGAGCGGCAGGATATCAGGCCCCTGCGCATCGGGATCCTCAATATTATGCCCCATGCAGAAAGCTACGAATACAGTATCCTGTTCCCCTTGGGGAGATCAATCATTCAGATTGAGCCTGTATGGCTCCGGCTGCACAGCCATAAGTACAACAGCAGCAACCAGGCTCATCTGGACAGTCTGTATATCACCTTCGATGAAGCAATCCGGGACCGGGGGTTTGACGGCATCGTCATCACCGGCGCCCCGGTGGAGGAACTGGCCTTTGAGGAGGTCTCCTACTGGAGCGAGCTCAAGGAGATCCTTGCCCACGCTAGGGAACATATCGTCTCCACTCTCGGGGTCTGCTGGGGCGGTCTGGCCCTGGCGGGATATCTGGGAATTGAGAAGATCTCCTATGACCGCAAACTCTTCGGAGTGTTTCCAACCTATAACCTGCAGCGGAACCACCGAATCCTCGGCGAACTTGATGATGTATTCTGGTGTCCCCAGAGCAGACATTCCGGCATCAGTAACATCGCCATGGAGGAGGCCCACACATCACAAGTGGTGAACCTCCTCGCCTACGGAGAAAACGGCGGCTATACCATCTTCGAAAGTTCCGACCGGCGGTTCATGATGCACCTTGGACACCCGGAATATCAGACCAACCGTCTCATTGAGGAGTATAACCGGGACGTACAGCGGGGAAGAAACGACGTTGCACCACCTGAGCATATTGATCTTGAGCATCCAGTCAACAAATGGAGAAGCAACAGTCTGGAATTCTTCCAGCAGTGGGTGAAGCAGGTCTATCTCGATACTCCCTATGAGATCTGATACGCTACAGGTCTTTACATCTGTGTCAGAAACAGTTACAACTATGCTCAGGCTCTCGTAAAAAAGAGCCTGGGACGTTGTGAGTATAAAAAAGTGCATACCAATAAAAGTCTGAACCATACACCCAACGCTCAAGCTAAAGGACTGACACCATGAACCATCAAACCAATATCTTTATTGTCGGGGCCGGAACCTTCGGAACCGCACTGGCTGAACGGCTTTCCTGGAACCCGGAAAACCGGATCACCCTGTATACTATTGAAGAACATGTCTACAATGAACTTTTGAATGACCACAAGAACAGCACCTACTTTCCCGGAAGACAGGTGCATTCGGGCATCATTCCTGCGTGCACCTTCGATGACATCGGAAGCGCCGAAGTCATCCTGCTGACGGTGCCGTCCAATGCCATCGAACAGGTATCCGCCGTGATTCATCCGCTTATAAATCCTGAATCCCTGGTGGTAAACCTTGCAAAGGGATTCAGCCTTGAAGGAAACCTGCTGCCGGAGGTGCTCCCCTTCAGCCGCATGGTCTCCCTTAAGGGGCCCACCTTTGCCGTGGAGATCATGAACGGCATGCCTTCGGCCTTCACCCTGGGCGGCAGCAGGCGGGACTTTGACCTGCTCTCCAAGCGGGTCTTTCCCCATACAGCAATTACCCTCGACCATACCGAGGATATCCGGGGGGTTGAGCTGCTGAGCATCCTGAAAAATGCCTATGCAATATCTGTGGGCATCGTTTCCGGCCGATATAACTCTCCCAATGTGGACTTCCAGGTGATCACCAAGGCCCTCAATGAAATGAGGGAATTTTTGAGTCGCTACCACTGCAGCAGCGATACCGTATTCAGCTACTGCGGTATCGGGGACCTGGGACTCACCTCCCTGAACGACCTGAGCCGCAACCGCACTCTGGGTCTGCTTATCGGTAAGGGATTCTACAATGACATGGAGCACCGACTTGTCATTGAGGGCATGAAGACCGTCAAGGTGATCGGGGATGATCTGCTTCAGCGAGGAGAGATGGATACCTTTCCCCTCCTCAAGGGGCTCTACACCTTGATGTATGACCACAACGACGTGCACACCTTCTGCTCTGAGGTGCTCTCTCTGGAGTAGCTGCAAGGAGATGACTTTATGCGTATAGCAGTGCTGGACAGTGAGATTATGATCCCGGTTGATTACTCATGGGAGCCCTATGAAGCGTGTGGTCAGCTGGTCCTCCATGGTCATACTGAACCGGAGGAGGTGGTCAGTCACAGCAGTGATGCGCAGATCGTCATCACCAACTCTGTTGCCCTGACGAAGGAGCATATGGCCGGACTGCCCAACCTTGAGTGCATTATCGCCGCATCCACCGGGGTAAATCATATCGATCTGGAAGCAGCCCATGAGCGGGGCATCACTGTATGCAGGGCCCCGGCCTACAGTACATATTCAGTAGCCCAGATGGCTGCAGCACTGCTGCTCCAGCTCACCCAGCATGTGTCCGAGCACGCCTCGGCGGTTTCCCAAGGAGTCTGGAGCAGCAGGCGAGAGAGCTGTTTCTGGCTCATGCCCCTCCATGAACTTAACGGGAAAATCTTCGGCCTGGTGGGCTGCGGTGCCATTGGGACACAGACTGCCCGGATTGCCCGGGCTCTGGGCATGGAGATACGAGCCGCACATACAGAAAAACCCTACCGTGGAGAGATTGACGACATCAGCTGGGTCTCCTTTGAGACACTGCTGCGCACAAGCGACGTGATATCCCTCCACTGCCCTCTCACTGGGTCAACCCGGAATATGATCGACCGGGAAGCACTATCAAGGATGAAGGCAACCTCCTTCCTGATCAATACCGCCCGGGGTGAACTGGTGGATGAGACTGCATTGGCAGAAGCCCTGAAGAAAGGACGTATAGCAGGTGCAGGCCTTGATGCCCTCAGCAAGGAACCCCCAGGACGGGAGAACCCCCTGATGAAGGCACCGAACTGCTTTATCACGCCTCATATCGGGTGGGCTACCCTGGAGGCGCGCCAAAGACTTATGGAGATCACCCTTGAGAATATCCGATCCTATCAGGAAGGAAACCCTGTGCATGTGGTAGTGCACAAAAAAAGATCGTCCTGAAATCACATGGAATTCAAGGACGACCTACCCTCATAATACACAACCTAGTACATAACTCTTAAAAACAAAACCCCAAAACATAGGAACCTTCTCATTATAACACGGAACAGGGTAATCATACTATAGATTCATGTACTATTTCTTTAAAAAAATGTTTTTTCCATCTCTCTGTAGTGATTAATGCTGCATAGAAGTTTTCTCATACTGCGGATCATGGTAAGATGTGCAGATGGATACCCATGATACTGTACCTGTAATCAAGGCGGAGCTAAAGGAACGGGAAAAGGAACTGGATGCACTCTATCGGCTTTCCTCCCTCCTGACTCGCCGTATTGAAGATACCGAAGAACTCTTCAGAGATACCGCCGATATTCTCACGGCGGCCCTCCGCACCCCCGAAGTGGCCGGCATAACCATTACTGCCGGCTCCCACAGGGTTTCCACTGGCACCGAAGGTCCGGTCCGTGACACTGTCCGCAGGGAGCACTGGTACAGTATGGAGAAGCTGCTGGTACTTGAGGTGTGGTATAGTGATAGTGGTACAGAGGAGCACATAGGATTTGATACCCGGGAAAAGTATCTTATCGGTTCAACCGCCATGCTGCTGGCCGACGTCCTGGAGCGCAGGGATATGGATCAGATGATGCGGGAGACCGCCAAGGTGCTCCAGCAGCAGACCTCGGAACTTGGGAATAAGAACATAGCCCTGAGGGAAGTGCTCTCCCAGATTGAACAGGAAAAGATAGAGATAAAGCGGGAGATCAGGCAGTACATCAGTTCCTTCATTCTTCCCCTGGTCAACCAGCTCCTACAGAGCTCCGCCCTAGAGGCAACCGACCGGTCACGGCTGCTGCAGCTTGAGCAGCTTATCCAGCAAATTGCGGGAACCTCCCCCACCGGATACGGCACCCTCTCAGGGGCCCTGTCGCCCCGGGAACTGGAGATCAGCGTGCTCATACGCAACGGTCTCTCCACTAAGGAGATTGCCTCTCTGCTTCATATCTCTGAACCAACTGTGGAGCGTCACAGGAACACTATCAGGGAAAAACTTGGCCTCACAGGCAAACAGGTCAATCTTACTACCTTTCTCCGGTCGGTTCTCTAAACCATGCAAAAAACATGTACTCAACCTACATGCTTTACTCCTGTTGTCCACCTTGAATACACATAGTAGGATGATACAGTACAATCTGATATCTCGTATAGAACTCCCTCACTGTGGGGAGATTTTTGCTGCTTATCAATGGAGGATTACTGGATGAGTGAACGAAGGATTATTCTCAACCACAGCAACTACATCGTGCTGAAGGGACTTGTCGAATCACTGAAAAGAACAGGAAAACTGAAGTTGCCCCACTTTGCCCGATTTGCCCGGGAGATGAAAGAGGCTATTGTTATGGAGTCCCAGACTATCCCTGATGATGTGGTTACCCTCTATTCACGGGTTCGCTACCGGTTTCTGGACAACAAGGATTCCCTGGAGCATGTAATTGTGTTTCCTGCCCAGACAAAGGAGTCCCCGGAGTACCTCTCCATTCTCTCCCCCCTCGGCCTTGCAATGATCGGTGAGCGGGAGGGAACTATTGTTGAATATGATGCCCCTGGGGGAGTATACAAGTTCCAGATTGAAGAGGTGATCCACGAACAACACAAGTTTACCGTTCCCCAGGATTCCTAAACCATGGACATCCAGCTCTACGAAGTCCAGGAGCAGGAGCTGATCAGCTCCTGGATGGACAGTATCAGGCAGATTGATCCGCACCAGTACGAGCGCTGCCGCGGCATGGAACGGGACTTGGCCAGTCTGCTGAAGGTATTCACCCACTACCCATCGATTCTGGACCAGCAGGTCCTCGGGGATGAAGTCTACAGCCTGGATTCACTTATTGGGATCCTCTTCCGTGATGGATGTGACCACACAGTGCTTCTTCCTACCAAGATAGTCGTCGGCAGAAGCTTTGTGGTGGCAAAATTCAACTTCATCGGATATCTGCTGAAAATTTCAGACAGGCACAGGGAGCTTTCCCGGCACAAGGAGGATCTCCAGAAAACCTGGGAATGTGCTATATTCTCCTTGCTCATAGAGGATGTGTATCAGGTAATCATTGAGCGGGAGGAGGGGATCTATCCTTCAAAGCTGCGTCGCCAGGCTGCGGTGGACCTGATCCACCTCTGGGAATACCGGTTCGACCGCAATGTATCGAATTATGCCCCCATTATCGTCGACCTTTGGAGAGTCCGGAAAAGCATTGCACCGGTATTCGGTACGATGCTGGGAACTATGGAGCTCATGAAGCTCTCGAGCCTGCTGTCAGACCGATGGCACACCTTTCTCTACCAGCAGGGAGATGACCGTGAAGTAATCCAGGCCCTTGAGGAGTTTATCTTCGGGCTGACTTATGAGCAGATCACCACCGTACGATCAGCCATGCAGCACCAGAGCATCAGCGTCATCGGACGTGAAGAGCTCCCTTCCATGCTCAAGAAAGAAGCGGTTCACCAGGAGGTGAGCAGCGTCGACCCCCGGGCGATGTACCGCTTCTACCAGCACAGGTCAAAACAGCTTACCCGCAGGAGCCTTGCGGACCTTCCCGGTCCCAGGCGCAGCCTGGAGGAGATGCTTTTAGCGTTTCTGATCACCCAGCGGCTTGAGTCCTAGCCGAAAACCTCATCCCAGTTGGGAATCGATGAGCTCGCTCCGTGACGGGTAACGCAGATCGCTGCTGCCCGGGTAGCCGCATCCAGGGCGTAATCCCTAGAGAATCCCCGCACCAAGGCTCCGGCATAGTACCCGATAAAGGTATCCCCCGCTGATGTGGTATCCACCGCCTTAACCTTCCGGGGTGCAATCACCCTCACCTCTCCCTTAGCCAGGTGCAGTGCACCCTTGCTGCCGAGGGTAAGGATCACCTCCGCCTGGGGACAGCGCTCACCGGAGGCCCTGATCAACTGCTGTGGCGACTCCTCCGGCATTCCCGTCAGGCTTGAGGCCTCGATCTCATTGAGCACCAGCGTATCCACCAGATCCAGGGGATATTCAGCAACCTCAGGACCAAAGGGGGCGGGGTTGAAGATCACATGCAGCCCCTGGGCACGGGCACGGCGGATCACCTCGGGCATCAGGTTGATCTCATTCTGGAGAATCAGCACATCATCCCTGGTGAAGGAACTCAGTACCCTGTCGATATATTCCCCGGTAAATCCGTGGTTTTCTCCCTGATACAGTATGATGGAGTTCTCCCCGGAACTGCTTACCTGGATCAACGCCTGTCCTGTTTTTCCTTTACCAGTCTCAAGATAGGCACAGTCTACCCCGGATTCCCGCATCCGGGAAATCAGGTGCTCACCGTCAGCACCGATCCGCCCGGCAAAGAAGGTCTTCACCCCGGTCCGGGCTGCGGCGGCCGCCTGGTTGGCGCCCTTACCGCCCAGGTGAATCTGGACGGAGCTGCTGTGCAGGGTCTCCCCCGGCCGTACAATATGGGGAACAGAAAAAACGATATCGATATTCACCGAACCGAGGGAAAGGATACTTCTGCCATAGGTATGTTTACTCATAAATAGTATTGTACCAGAGAAGTGCCTTCCGGCCAATATAATGAGAAAAAACGTTGATCCTGGTAAAAAGGTGAGTATACTTGAAGAAGAGCATACGAGAGGAGCCATCCAGCATGGAACGATTAAGCGATATACAGTGGGATCAGTTGACGAAAAACCGCACCTATACCCCCTCCCCCGGATATTGGGAGGACTTGATTATCTATTTTCTCATGGTTGACCGGTTCTCCGACGGCCGGGAACGGGGTTATCTCGATAACCAGGGCGCAAAGGTGGACTCAGGAACAGCGGAGGTTATCACCGAAGCAGATATTGACGAGAATCTCAAGGATGACCAGAAGCACACCTCCTGGCTTGACGCCTCTGAGGTCCGTAATGGAGGCACCCTCAAGGGAGTTACCTCAAAGATCGGATATCTCAAGCGCCTGGGTATTACGGCGATATGGATCAGTCCAGTGTTCAAACAGCCCGATTTTGAGGATAACTACCATGGTTACGGTATCCAGAACTTCCTGCAGATCGATCCAAGAATCGGGACATCCGAGGATCTCCGGGAACTGGTGGAGACAGCTCACGACCATGGACTCTTTGTCGTCATGGATATCATCGTCAACCATACGGGCAATGTGTTCACCTATGATGCCGATGAGGTTCCCTATACCGGAGAGGAGTATCCGGTTAAGGCCTTCAATGCCCCCTCAGGAGCACCGGAGATCCCCCCGGACTCCGATGAGGGTGATGCCGTCAGGCCGAGGGAGCTCCAGCGGGTGGAGAGCTTCACCCGCAAGGGGTCCATCAACGACTGGGATGCCTATCCTGAATATGTTGAGGGGGATTTCTACTCCCTGAAGAATATTCATACCGGCAGCGGGAAGGAAGATGCCTTCCAGCCGTCGGAGGCCCTCAAGGTCATTACCCAGTGCTACAAGTACTGGATCGCCTTCGCTGATATCGACGGTTACCGCCTTGATACGGTGAAGCATATCCATCCAGATGCCACACGGTATTTCATTAATGAAATCCACGAATATGCCCATACCCTCGGAAAGGACAACTTCTATCTCATTGGGGAGATCACCGGAGGATTTGACTTCGCCGTTGAGACCCAGCAGCGTACCGGCCTTAATGCGGCCATCGGGCTCAACAGGATACCCGAAGCCCTGGAACAAGCTGCAAAGGGATACGGTGATCCCGGGAACTATTTTGGGATCTTCAAGAATTCCCCCTATGCCGATGAAGACGAGAACCGGTGGTACCGGAACAACGTTATTACCATGTTTGACGACCATGATATGGTCTCCCAGAGCGGGCCGGAAAAGTCCCGGTTCTGTGCAGACCGGGACACCGCCGCCCTGCTGCTCAACGCCCTGTGCATGAACATCTTCACCATGGGCATTCCCTGCATCTATTACGGGACGGAACAGGCCTTTGACGGCCAGGGGGATCACGACAAGTTTGTCCGGGAGACAATGTTCGGAGGAACCTTCGGAGCCTTCCGCACCTCGGGAAAACATTGTTTCCGGGAGGATGTTTTCGTCTACCGGGAGTTCTCCAAGCTTGCATCCCTGAGGCAGGAGCTGCTCCCCCTGCGCTATGGACGGCAGTATATCCGGGAGATTTCCTATGACAACAGTACCTACGAAATTCCTGAGAAAATCGGTGACGGCAGGTTTACCGGTGTCTACGGATGGTCCAGAATTTACAGCGACAGTGAAGTACTGGTGCTGGTCAATACAGACCTCGAGATCTCCCACCAAGTGTGGGCTGTAGTGGATGCTGACATCCAGCAGCGGGGGGACCGATTCATCCAGCGCTACCTGAGCAGCGGGGAAGCAGGCAGTCAGCCCGTCGAAGTGGAGGTCCAGGAAGACAGGGCGTCAGTAAAGGTATCAGTCCCTGCAGGAGGATGTGCACTCTATGAGCGGGTAAAGGAGTAGGCTTTATGTGTCTTACTCGGCATCTCTCGCTACCTCTGCAGCCGATGAGCGTTCATGGAAGTGTAGTACGTCAGTCTGTCTTTTTTTATCCAGGAAAACCCTGTTTCAGGCCATATTCAGTGCTATACTGTCTGTAATTAGGTTATTATCGAGTGTATAGACAGGGTATCAGGAGACAAAGACCCGCAATGGTTGTTATAGACCTATTGATTAATCTGCTGTTTCTCGTCGGCCTCACGGTACTTGCGGTCCTGATCAGACACCGATGGGACCTGCCGGGAATCTTCGCCAGGGTGCTGCTGGGCCTGCTCTTCGGAGCAGCGGCTGTCCTTGCCATGCTGCGGCCGCTCCATTTTGCGTCGGGGATCATCTTTGACGGCAGGTCAATCATGATCAGCATCTGCGGTCTCTACTTCGGTGTACTTCCCGCACTGATTGCAGCAGTTGTCGCTGCGGCCGTCCGGCTGGTCATCGGCGGCAGCGGAACCCTTATGGGCGTCATGGTCATTACCAGCTCCGCAGTAATCGGCTGTATTGCCCGCATCCGGCTCAACCCGGATGAGCACCCTCCCAAGGCAAGGCAGCTGCTGCTTTTCGGTCTGGTTGTCCACGGTGCTATGGTGGCACTGTTGGTCCTGCTGCCCCGGGACCTGGTTCCTTCAGCCCTGGGCACCCTCGGTCCGATGATCCTGATAGCCTACCCTATAGCAACCCTCCTGGCAGGAACAGTGCTCAATGAACAGCTGACAGCCAGGAGCTATCTGGAGAGACTGCAGGAGCGCCAGCAGTTTATCCAGACGGTGATGGAGCACCTGCCCGCAGGAGTTGCGGTGCATACCCACCCGCCCGAGGGAAGGATTACCTACTTCAACAGCAGGTTTGCTCACATTTACCGGGTTGACCCCGGTATGCTCACTACCACGGAATCCTTCCTGAACGCTGTCTGGAAGGATCCCGACCAGCGCAGGGCAATCAGGAAACGTGTTACCGATGACATTGCGAGCGGCAATCCTGAACGGATGCACTGGTCCAAGGTTCCCATCGGCCCCACCGACGCCCCTGAAGCTTATATCAGTGTACGGAATATGCCCCTCCCGGAGCAGAACAGCATGATCACCACCGTCTGGGATGTGACGAAGGAGAAACAGCTTGAGGATAAGCTGATGCAGTCGCAGAAAATGGAGCTGTTGGGCAGGCTTGCTGGAGGTATCGCCCATGATTTCAACAATAAACTCCAGATTATTACCGGACACCTGGATCAGGACATTAAGGATATATCCCGGGAGAACCTCCGGGAGGCCTATGATGCGGCAGGCCAGGCCGCAGGACTGGTGAAGCAGCTGCTCGCCTTCTCCCGGCAGCAGGTAATTGAACCTGAACAACTTGACTTGAATGAAAGTATCTCCCGGATGCTCTCCATGGTCAAACGGCTCATCGGCACTGATATTTCCCTGCATTGGAAGCCCGGGGACCGCCTGGAGAAGGTAATTATGGATCCCGTCCAGCTTGACCAGGTGATCACCAATCTCTGCGTCAATGCCCGGGATGCGATGGAGGGTCCTGGAGAAATTACCATTTCGACGGCTATGGTCCCTGCGGATACTGCAGAGAAGCCGGATCATCCCTCCCGGTCCCGGGATATGTGGGTTGTACTTACTGTTACCGATACCGGCTCCGGCATGGACGCTGCTACCATGGACCACATCTTCGAGCCCTTCTTCACCACCAAGGCCGCTTCGGCAGGCACCGGGCTTGGTCTTGCCACGGTCTACGGCATCGTTAAGCAGCACGGAGCGGTGATCGACGTAACCAGTTCACCGGGAAAAGGCACCACCTTCACCATCTCCTTCAAGCCTGTCATCCCCGATGCTGCTCTTCAGCAGGTCCTTCGCCCCTGATCAGGCCGTCGATAAGAAACTCCATCCGGTTCTCCACATTGACTTCACTCATTCCTGAGTCCATATCGAGGAACAGCAGGTTTACCTGGGGATAGACGATCTTGAGTTTCCGTTCCACCCCCTTGGCTATCACGTGATTTGCAATACAGCCGAAGGGCTGGAGACAGACCACGTTTTCTATCTTCTCCTCAGCAAATGCAACGATATCACCTGCAAGCAGCCAGGACTCACCGAACTGATTGATCAGGTCAATCACCTGGCTGGCCCGTTCGGCCATGCTCTTGATGGTGTGAAAGGGGGTGACTTCACCGTGGAACTCCCCGAGAATACCGTTGACCTGCATCACCAGACGGTCGATAAAGCCCTCCGCCCGGGAAAGCCCGTGGAGGACCAGCCATTTGACCCGTTCAATATGGTTCTTCGCATTATAGGGAGTGGAGACCAGGGGAATCAGGAAGAAGTCAATCAAGGGGGGCACCTCGGGCTGGATGGATCGCTTAATAAGCCAGTCGGTGATGTACAGATTCCCGAAGGGATTGAACTTCACGTAAATCTCACCGACTATGCCCACCCGGGAGATAGGTCCGGTGCTGCGCAGTTCAAGATGATTAAACTCCTCAACGGCCTCTACCATCAGCCTCATCATTCCCTTCCGGGAATGGTGGTTGATAAAGCCCTTCCCCTTCTCAATGTACTTCTTAGCAAGTTCCATGGAGGATCCGGGAATCTGCTCCCGTACTGCACAGTAGTAGTAGAGCTTAGCCATCACATCTCCGAACATCATTCCGTAGAGAGCGGTGAGGGTAAAGGGCAGGGCCTTTACCCGGAAACCGGGCTGGTCGTTCAATGACCGTTTTCCCAGACTCTTGGTGGAGGCGGTCACGACAGGAATGTTGTCATAGCCCGCCCTGAGCATAGCCTGCTTCATAAGCGACACATAACTTGAAGCCCTGCACTGCCCCCCCGTCTGGGTCAGCCCGACGGCGACATTGGAAAGATCATACCGGCCGCTTCTCAGGGCCTTGAGCACATCACCGATGACGATAGTCGCGGGATAGCAGATATCACTGTTGGAGTACCTGAGCCCCAGCTTGATGCTCTCCTGATCTCCCATGGGCAGCACCTCGATCTCATAGCCCTGGTTCCGGTATGCGGCAATAATAAAGTCCGTATAGAAGGGGGAAAACTGCGGGGCAATAACCGTACGCTTCATATCCTTTCTAGTAAAGATGGGCAGCTCCTTGCGCACCAGTGCCGTGGCGGAACGTTGCTTTTTCCCCTTCCGGAGGGCCATGGAGTCCACCAGGGAGCGTATGCGGAGCTTCACCGACCCCGGACTGGTCATCTCATCAATCTTGATCACCGTGGGGTTTTTTCCGTACTGGTTAAGGATCGCCTTAATCTCATCAACGGTTAATGCATCGGGTCCGCAGCCGAAGGAGTTGGTCTGGAGCACCTCCACATTGGCCTGGGATCCTGCCCAGTGGGCGGCATAGAACATCCGGTTCGGGTATCCCCACTGGGTCAGCACCTGCACCTTGGGAAGCCGGGCAATCACCGGGGAGGGTACTGAATCTTCGGTAATGCAGTCAAAACCCTGGGCTGTTACAATCTCAGGGATCTTCATGTGGATCATGGGGTCAATATGGTAGGGCCTGCCCACCAGCAGCATAACCGTCCGCCCGGACTCCCGGGCAGCATGAATAATGTCCTGGGCTTCCTGCTTCACCAGGACCCGAAAGCGGCTCATCTCTTTCTGGGCTTTTTTGAATGCCCGGTGTGCTGCGGCCTCGTCTACACCGAGGCCGGTGAGATACTCAATACACCGTTTTCTCAGCAGTCTCCTGTCATGGAAGCTAAATGCAGGGGCATCATAGGCAACCCCCCGGCCGGCCGGATCTATTGCCGACTCAATGACCTGGGGATAGCCGGTAACCACCGGACAGTTGTAGGTGTTCTGGGTGTTGGAGAACTCCTTTCGGGTATAGCGGACCTTGGGATAGAATATCCGGTCAACCCCCTTCTCCATGAGGTTGAAGATGTGTCCGTTGGTAATCTTCGCAGGGAAACAGATATTCTCGGACATCACCGTCTGGTACCCCTTTACGACCAGCTCCGCCGTAGAGGGATCGGAGAGCAGCACCCGGATGCCCGACTCGGTAAAGAGGGTGCACCAGAAGGGGTAATCCTCCCAGATATTGAGTACCCTCGGAATTCCGAGGGTCAGTCCGAGGGAGGGCACATCGCCGACGGGCTCTGTGCTTCGGTCAAAGAGCAGGTTCCGCTTGAAGGCACTGAGATTCCTGCCGTGGACCGCCGAGGACCCACTGTTGGAATAGACCTGCTCACACCTGTTGCCTGAGAAAAATTTCACTATTTTTCCGTCGGCGGTCTCCCGTTTGGGGAAGGTGCAGATGGTCACCTCGCATTGGTTCTCACATCCCCTGCAGCGAACGATCCGACGCTCATAGACCGTTGCCTCCTCGATGCGATCGAGACCGATAAAAGATGACTTGCCGTCACGTTCTGTATGCTGGTCCCGGACAAGCAGGGCTGCCCCCCAGGCTCCCATCAGCTCAGCCCGGTCCGGCCGGATCACCTCCCTGCCGACAATCTGCTCAAAGGCACGAAGAATGGCGGGATTTTTGAAGGTCCCCCCTTGCACAACGATGTAGTCTCCCATGACCGACATGTCGGTCACCTTCAGCACCTTGTTGAGGCAGTTTTTTATCACCGAGAAGGCGAGTCCCGCCGAAATGTCGGCACTGTTCCCCCCTTCCCGAAGGACCTGTTTCACCTTCGAGTTCATAAATACCGTACACCGTGATCCCAGGTCAAAGGGGTGCTGGGATAAACAGGCCTTCCGGGCAAATTCCTCCACTTCGAGATCCATTGATGAGGCAAATGTCTGGATGAAGGAACCGCATCCGGAGGAGCAGGATTCATTGAGTTCAATATTCTTAACAATACCGTCCTGGATGAACATCGCCTTCATATCCTGTCCGCCGATATCAAGGATGAAGGATACGTCGGGCTCGAAAAACCGGGCACCCCGGTAATGGGCCATAGTTTCCACATATCCCCGGTCCAGGCCGTAGGCGAACTGGATAAGGTCCTCCCCGTACCCTGTAGATGCAGTGCCGGTAATCTCAAGGGTGATGCCCAGGCGCTTAATCTCATCACGGAGCTGCTTCAGCCCCTCCTGGACAGCCCGGATTGAGTCACCCCGATTCGAAGCATAGTGGGTAAAGGCGAGGCGTCCCTGCTGGTCAATAAGTACTATTTTTGTGGTGGTTGACCCGGAATCGATACCGAGAAAGACCCTAGTCCGGTCCAATTCAGCCAGATCGACGGTGGGGAGTTCTGTCCTGGAGACCCTTCGTTCCCACTGTTCAAACTCCTGCTGGTCGTGAAACAGCGGATCCAGGGTGTTGGTACTGGCAACCCTGATGCCCCTTGAGGCCTTCAGTGCACTGCGCAATTCCTTGATGGTCAGTTCCTTTCCGGTCATGGCGGAACGCAGGGCAGCCCCAGTGGCAGGGATCAGGTCCGGGGTCAGTCCGGAACCTCCCCGGGTAGTATCAACAATATCTTCACCGGTAAGTGCAAGCACCTCGGTGAAAATCTGCTTGAGTCCAGGCTGGAACGCGAAGGGCCCTCCAGCAAAGAGCACCTTGGGCATGATTTCACGCCCGCGGGCCAGGGCGCCCACTACCTGGAGGGCAACTGACCGGTAGATAGATGCGGCTATATTCGCCTGGGATATTCCCCGGCTCATGAGGTTCTGAACATCGGTCTTAGCGAATACACCGCACCGTGAGGCAATGGAATAAAGGCTTGTATGCTGTCCGGCCAGGTCACTGAGCTCTCCCACGGGAATATCCAGGAGGGAGGCCATCTGGTCAATAAACGCCCCGGTCCCCCCGGCGCAGTTGCCGTTCATCCGGATGTCCGGCCGGTGCTTCTCGTCAAAGAAGATAATCTTGGTGTCCTCTCCTCCGAGATCTATAAAGGTCCTTACTTCTGGGAACCACTTCTTTACCACTTCCGCGGAAGCAGATACCTCCTGGACAAAGGGAAGCTTCGATCGCTCGGCTACTCCCATCCCTGCGGTACCGGTAAAGAGCATCTTGAAGGTGACATCACCGAAGCGTTCACCGATTTCCTTAAGCATAGCGAGCACCACCGGGTAGACCTCAGTCTGGTGTCTCCGGTAGGAGCCGTAGACAAGTTTGTGATCCCCGTCAATCAGGGCACATTTTGCTGTGGTAGAACCTATATCTATTCCAAGTTGGTATATCTTACTCATGAGGCAATCCTTTCAACACCGCGAAAAAGGCTTACCGTCCATTCAACTGAGCTCACATCCCCCTCCGCGGTGGAGGCGGCAGGACGATCACGGCAAGCGCTCATATGTGCAAAATTACTTCGTTATCATCATACACCAAAACAATTATACAGAGCAATGGAAGAAGCAACTGTTCCAAAAATATTCAAATATATCAAAACAGATCGAGCAGTTCCTCAATACTGTCAATTTCATACTTCACATCCTCCCCCGCAGAACCAAATCCATAGGAAGCATAGACAAAGGGAATCCCGGCTGCCGAAGCCGCCTGACGGTCCAGGTCCGTATCACCGATATATACCGGTTGGACCAGTCCGTACTCTTCTATCAGGGCAATAAGGTTCTCATCCTTGCTTCTGCCGGTATCTCCTGAACAGGTGTATGCCCTGAACAGATGGTTCATCTGGTAGGTCTCAAGAAACGCTTCAATATAACCTCGCTGACAGTTGCTCACCATATACAGCGGATATCCTTCGGCAAGCCGATGAAGCACCTCCTCAACCCGGTCGTAGAGGGTTCCAACTCCTTCACAGATAAGCTGAACCTCCAGTTCCATGGCCCGGTCACACAGTTTCCGCAGCTGCTGCTCCTCCAGGTGACCGAAGAGTCCCAGGGCAAATTCCCAGATCGATTTTCCCAGTAGGGAACCGATCTTCTCAGGGGTTATCGGCGCCGGGTCGATGCCCTGCTCCGCACTTGAACGTCTCCAGGCCTCGAGGGAGAGCCCCAGGGGACTCCAGAGCGTTCCGTCCAAGTCAAACACCAGTGTCTTAATATCCTGCAGTTTCATCATACCATGAATATATCGATTTCCCCGGATCATGGCCAGAGGAGAGAGGAATAGAAAGAAAACGTGTTTTTTTCGACATAATAGGCAATTATGTATTGCATAAATCTTCTATTGTTTCTATAAATAGAAACATGAAAGCACTAACCACCACTGCCCTCAGGGCAGATCATATGACACCGCAGGTCGCTTTTCTCAAGCTTCAGGCTGCAGCACTTCTGGAATCAGCTGTCCTGGATATCGGGAAGAGCCGCTACTCCTTCCTGGTGCTGGAACAGCAGTACACCCTCTGTTTGAAGGACGGAAAGACCACCCTGGAGTATCCCGACGGGAAAATCCGGCTGGTCAGTGAAGATCCCGGCGACTTTCTTCCGACCCTCAAGCGGGTCAGTGAGGAAGCCCGGGATATCATAGATCGTGATGCATTCCCCCATCCCCTCCCTGCAGGGGGCATCGGCTACATGGGATATGAGACCGCGGCATGTATGGATGAAATCCGCCTCTCCCCCCAGGAGGATGACCTCAACCTTCCCGACGCCCGGTTCATCTTCGGGAGGACCTTCGTGGTCTTCGACCACTACAAGGATGAACTGATCATCTGTGTCGTCCATGACGAGGATGATCCAAAGGGAGCAGAACAGGCAATCCAGGATATTGAGAGCCGGCTCTTTGACATCGACTTCAGGGCATTCCTTGCGGATGACAGGCTCTATCCCAGTACGGTGGACCTGCACCGCAACCGGGACCAGTTCATAGACGGGGTGAAGCAGGTTCAAGAATCAATAATTGCAGGAGACCTCCTTCAGGGGGTGCTGTCCCGCAGGATTGATGTCAGTTCATCAATACCGCCCTTTGAGGCCTACCGGAGGCTGCGCAGGGAGAATCCCTCCCCCTATATGTTCTATTTCTCCTTCGGCGAATTCGCCCTCTTCGGCGCAAGTCCGGAGGTGATGGTATCCTGTACAGAGGGAACCGCTTCACTGAAGCCTATCGCCGGAACAAGGCCCAGGGGGGAGACCAAGAAACAGGATATGGACCTAGAGCAGGAGCTGCTCTCCGATGAGAAGGAACGGGCAGAACACCTGATGCTCATTGATCTTGCCCGCAACGACCTGAACCGGGTGTGCACGCCCGGAAGTGTCCGGGTGCTCCACAGTTTCAGCATCCAGCGCTTCAGCCACGTCATGCACCTGGTATCTGAAGTTGAGGGGACCCTGGACAAGGAATTTGACTACTTTGACTTGATCAGCGCCGCATTTCCGGCAGGGACGGTGAGCGGAGCCCCGAAGATCAAGGCAATAGAACGGATCAGCGAGCTGGAACCGGTGAAACGGGGCCCCTATGCAGGTATGGTGGGATATTTCGACCTCCACGGAGGAATCGATTCATGCATCACCATCCGTTCGGTCATCTGGAAGAACGGTGTGTTCTCCATCCAGTCGGGAGCCGGAATTGTATACGACTCCCATCCTGAGCGGGAATACGAAGAGACCGTCCACAAGGCCCGGGCCATGTGCGCGTCACTGGGGGTAACCATCACATGATACTGCTCATCGATAACTACGATTCATTCACCTACAATATTGCAGCTTATATCAGGGGCCTGGGCAGGGAAGTCCAGGTGGTCCGCAACAGAGCGATCAGCTGCAGCGAAGTCATCCGAAAATCCCCCGAGGCGATCATCATCTCCCCCGGTCCGGGAACTCCCGATGATGCGGGCATCAGTCTGGAGGTGGTCCGGCGCTGTGCCGGACAGATCCCCATCCTCGGGATATGCCTGGGTCACCAGGTCATTGTCCAGGCCTTCGGAGGAAGGATCATTCACGCCCCATCGGTCCTCCATGGTAAAGTGGATGACATCGACCATGACGGGAAGGGATTGTTCAGGAATATCGGTCCCATGATCAAGGCGGTCCGGTATCACTCCCTGGCTGCGGACCATGCTACCCTGCCCCGGGAACTGGAGGTCACTTCCTGGAGCCGCCAGGAGGGAACCATCATGGGAGTACGCCACCAGGAGTATGTCATAGAGGGGGTGCAGTTTCATCCTGAATCAATCGGCACCCCCCAGGGCGGCAGGATCCTGGAAAACTTTCTCTCCTACCGGAGGGAGGGATCTCCGGTTCTGCAGATTATCAGCAGGGTGACCCGGGGCGAGGATCTCACTGGTGACGAATCTGCAGACCTTATGGACGAAATCACCCGGGGAGAGCTCCCGGACAGCCAGCTTGGCCTGCTGCTCGGCGCCATGGCCGTGAAGGGCATCACCCCGACAGAACTTAGCAGTTTCGCCCGGATGCTTCGCAGCAAGACCGGAGTCACACAACACATGAAGGGACTAGCGGATACCTGCGGAACCGGAGGAGACGAAAAGGGTACCTTCAACTTTTCCAGCGCCGCAGCCCTCGTGTGCTCCACGGCGGGTATCCGGGTTGCCAAGCACGGCAATAAGGCGATCTCCTCGAGAAGCGGCAGTTATGATTTCCTGAAGGAGCTCGGTATTCCGACAGAGTCTTCCTTGGAGACATCCTTGGAGCAGTTGGAAACCTATGGATTCACCTTCCTCTTTGCCCCCAGGTATCATCGTGCCATGGGCCATGTGGCAAAGGTCCGCCAGGAGCTGCGGGTGAGAACACTCTTCAACCTCCTGGGGCCTATGATCAATCCCCTGGCACCGGAAATCCAGATCGTGGGAGTCTACGATCCCGGAATACTGGAGATCTATGCCCGCTCACTCCAGCAGCTCGGTGTCCGCCGGGGTATGGTGGTCCACTCCCTGGACGGACTCGATGAAATCAGCCCCTGCGCACCAACTCACATCTACGAGATCAGAGATGACCAGATCAGTTCATACCAGTTTGATCCCTCAGGGCTCTGCAGCGCACGCCATACCCTCCGGGACATTCAGGGAGACAATGCCCACGATCATGCCCGGCTCTTCCGCTCTTTAATGGCAGGCACCCACCAGCATCCCGCGGTCGAGGAGGGCATCTGCCTTAATGCGGGGGCAGTGCTCTATCTCTGCGACCGGGCGGACAGCATCGAGGAGGGTTTCACTACAGCCAGGAAGCTCATCCGCTCAGGGGCCCTGATGAAGCTGGTAGACAGGATGGCAGGCCTATGAACAGTCCCACAATACTCCAGCAGATTACTAGCAGGCGCCTCCAGGACCGACTGCAGGAACTGGAGCTGGTCCACTCCCTTACCGGGGGAGAACGTTCGGTCCCGCTGGTCCCTTTCTTCCGGGACCCCGGGCTGATCTGTGAAATTAAGCGATCCTCCCCGAGCAGGGGAATCATCATCCCGGACGGAAGGATTGTAGAGGATATCTTCGAAGATTACCTCCGCTCCGGGGCCCACAGGTTTTCAGTGCTCACCGAGAGCAGGTATTTTCGGGGCAGCTGTGCTGATCTCTACTGGCTCAAACAGCGGCATCCGGAACTTCCCTTTCTCCGCAAGGACTTTTTATTCTCTCTGGAGGATATCCATGAGTCATACCTCATCGGAGCTGATGCGGTGCTGCTTATAGCCGCCCTGCTCGATGATGACCAGCTCCAGGAGCTTACCGGGGCGGCCCGCCGCTGGGGGCTGCAGGTCCTCACGGAGATTCATAACGAAACGGAGCTGCAGCGGGTGCTCTCATTACCGGAGCTCCCGGATGCCCTGGGCATCAACTCCCGGGACCTCACCACCTTCAGTGTGAATATCAAGAATCCCTTTGCACTGCGTTCCCGCATCCCCC
>SKJE01000090.1 GCA_007116075.1 Spirochaetia bacterium | reverse complement strand
TAATTATGCTTACCGCACGGATCTCAGAGGCTGACCGGCTCCAGGGGCTGGACTTGGGAGCCGATGATTATGTGATTAAACCCTTCAGTCCCCGGGAGCTGGTGGCCCGGGTGAGGGCGGTACTGAGAAGAATGCCCGAGGGACTTCACCTGCGGGGGGCACAGGTCCTAGAGGCTGAGGACCTGAGGGTGGATCTTTCAACCAGAAGTGTCACCTGCTCAGGCAGGGATGTGGTACTGACACCAGTGGAGCTGAGACTGCTGGCTTCACTCATGGCTGAACCGGGAAGAGTCTTTTCCCGGGAGCAGCTCTCCGACAGAGTCTACGGAGCTGACTTCAGCGGATTTGACCGGACCATTGATGTTCATGTGGTGAACCTGAGAAAGAAGATGGGTGATTCCTCCAGAAAACCGAGGTACATCCAGACGGTTTTCGGTGCAGGCTACCGGTTCATCGGGAGGAACGGGTGATGAATACACTGCAGGTGAAGATCTTTGGGGCCTTCCTCCTGGTGATTCTTATGGCTGTTGGGAGCAATGCCCTCTACGTTAAACAGGGAACTGAGCAGGAAATTGAGGTGTATGAAGAACGTACCGAGCGGCTCTATATGCTCAGAATGGAGCACTGGCTGCTGGGATACTATGCTCATGGAGGCGGTTGGGATGATATTTCCGTCTATATTGAGGAGATGGAAGTACTATCCGGACAGCGGGTCATTCTTACCAATGCCTACGGTGAGGTGATCGCCGACAGCCAGGGAGAGCTCTTGGGACAGTATTTTGAAAAGGAGCACTGGCACCATCGATCCCTGATCCATCATCGGGGGGAGGGACTGTTAGGTATGCTGTATATCAGCCCGGAACCGACAATTGAAACAGAACTGACCAGGGAGCTTGCCGAATCTATCAGTACCTCATTGTACGTGGGGAGCCTCATTGCCGTCGGTTTTGCGCTGCTGCTTACTATGGTGCTTTCCAGTGCAATTGCATCTCCCATGAGGAAGTTTTCGGAAGCAGCTAAGCGGGTAGGGGCGGGAGACTTCACCTATCAGGTGCATATTAAGGATCGGGGAGATTTCGGGCAGCTGGCCGCGGCGTTTAACCGCATGACCAGGGATTTACGTTCTACTTCACTCATGCGCCGCCATCTCACAGCGGACATAGCCCATGAACTTCGCACTCCCCTCACAAATATACGCGGTTATGTTGAGGCAATGAAGGATTCCCTTGTACCATATCCCGAAGGAGTTGATCTTGTGGAGGATGAGAGTGTTCAACTCTCCCGCCTGGTGGACGACCTGCAGGAACTCGCTTTGGCGGAGGCGGGAGCACTGAAGCTGAGTCTGGAACCAGTTACACTCCAGCAGGTCGTCCGTCATGTAATCCGGGGCCAGGAATCCACTGCTCTGAAAAGCGGTATTACCCTCATCGAAGCAGTTCCGGACCATCCGGTGGTAATAACCGCAGACGAGGGGCGACTCAGGCAGATGCTGCAGAACCTGATAGCCAATGCGGTGATCCATACAGCAGCAGGCGGAACAATAACCGTATCCCTGGACTGGAATGACCGGTCTGCACGGATCACCGTAACCGATACCGGCAGGGGGATGAGTGCCGAGGAGCTCTCGCATGTGTTTGACCGGTTTTACCGGGCTGATCCCTCCCGCTCCCGCTCAACCGGCGGCACCGGTCTGGGACTGACCATTACCCGCTATCTTGCCGAAGCCCTCGGCGGTACGGTGGAGGCAGAGAGCACTCCTGGTAAGGGAAGTGTTTTCACCATTCGCCTTCCCCTTACCAGGGAAGGGCTATCCATCTAAAAGCGTTCTCTTAAGCGGGCTTTGGTAGAGAAATGAGGTCCAGTGGGATGGGGATATCCCCGTCTTTTTCTTGAACAGCCGGGAAAAATAGTACTGATCGTTGAATCCGAGACGGAAGGCGATCTCCTTGATGGTCTGGTCCCCCTTCTCCAGCAGTTCCTTCGCTTTATGGATCTTGATGCCGATAAAGTACTGGTAGGGAGTCATCCCCGTATAGGATTTGAACACTTCGTTCAGGTGAGAGGTACTTACTCCAATCCGTTCACAGATGGCATTCAGGTTGATCTCCCCGTATATATGTTCCTCCATGAGAAACTTTGCCTTTTCCACCAGCTGTTCTGAGTGGCTGTACTGGATAGTCTTACGCTGGAAGGAGAGTATCTCTGCAATCAGGGTCAGCACATATGAGGCTGCTTTGAGCTGGTAGAATGGCTCCTGGCTCCGCAGCTGGTCGAGAATCTGGGCGTAGAGGGTAAGCAGAGAATTCTGGAGCCCTACATCATACATTGAGGTATCGGGAGTGAAAAACCCCTCATCCTGGAGAATATCAATATAGGGTCCTCGAAAGCCCACCCAGTACTCCGTCCATCCCACGTCATGTTGCGGCCGATATGCGTGATGAATGCCGGGAAAGATAAAGAGGATCGTGCCGGGACTGACGGCATAGGTATTTCCCCGGGTTTCGAATACCCCCTGTCCCTTAGTGATGTATATCAGCTGGTATTCATTAAGAATCCTTCCTGTGGCAACAGACTTGTGGCTCTGGGGATGACCTTCCTTATTGGGGGGATACACTGTGTAGGGAGGAATCTCAGTGGTGCCCGCATCGGTGCAGACAAACTGCCATTTTTCGTCCTCTTCGCTGATAGTGACATAGGAGAACAAGCTGTGTGATATTCGTGCTTCCATAGTGTTACTATACGAGGGAATCCGAGTTTTGTACATCTTTTCACTAGAAATGTGTATGCACATCGTTGTTTTCTCCATGAAAGCAATGATTATGTCCATTCACGGCAGTGTGAAACCGGCTGATAATGATTATATCACCTGATGAGGAGTGAATCCATGGAGCGAGCAGCTTGTAAGATGAAGCTACTGCCCGGTTATGCCGAGGAATATAAACGGAGGCACGATGAAATCTGGGGGGAACTGTCAGAACTGCTCAGGGAAGCCGGGATCTACGATTATTCAATTTTTCTTGACGAAGAGACCATGACGCTTTTTGCGGTGCAGAAGCGTAGAGCGGATCATCGTTCAGATGAACTTGCCGGCAAAGACATTATGAGAAAGTGGTGGGATTACATGGCTGATATCATGGAGACCAATCCCGATCATTCTCCCGTCAGCGTTCCCCTCAGGGAAGTATTCCATTTGGATTGAGTGTTTCATGAGACCAGGAGGATCACAACGGTAATGAGCAAGAAAATTAAGGTAGGCCTGATCGGACTCACCCTGGAATCACATCTGTCCGGTATACCGGGATTGCGGGAACGGATGGAGGGGTATCTGAATCATGCTGCCGGAAAACTTGCAATTCCCGGGGTGAAGGTCCTCAGACTTGGTCTGGTGGACCACCCTGAAAAAGCGCGGAGGGCCGGGGATTTTCTCTCAGGCGAACAGGTGGAGGCGGTATTTGTGTTTTTTGCCTCCGGAGGGGAGCATCAGTCGCTCCTGCCTGCCCTTGTCAGGCCGAGGGTGCCGGTGCTGATCCTGAACCTGCAGCCCGCTCCTGCGTTGAATTACCAGTTGATCAGTGAGATGGCAGACGGGGATAAGAGGAAAGGTGAAATGCTCTCCTTCTCCCAGGTGAGGGCTCTTGCCAGGGCTGCAGTGGTGCTCAATCAGTCTGACTTATCCTACCGTATTGTTTCGGGATGGCTTGAGGATGATCAGGCCTGGGAGGAAATCACTGCATGGGAACAGGTGATTCGTGCCCGCTGTCAGCTGAGGGAGACTAGAATCGGCCTGCTGGGAAACTGGGAATGTCCCGACAGTGCAGATGCGGATATCCGCAATGCGGTGTCCAGATTTTCTGTCCAGTTTGAGTACATCGATAAGCGGGAAATAGCCCGCAACCGGGAACTGGTTAAAGATGAAGAATTAGGGAAGAAGCGTACCCGGTTCACAGACAGGGACTCGGGTGATCTGGAGGAGACTGCTGAAATCTCCTGTGCCCTCGACCGGGCAGTAGCGGAGCATAAAATTGACCTTCTGGTGGGATGTTCTTCTGCGTCGGAGGTCTGGAGAAAGAGTATACTGGCAAAGGTGCACGTTCCCGTTTTTTGGGAAGGCGGTATTTCAGGAGCGCTTGCCTGCAGGATCCTTGAGCTTCTTGGTTCTCATGGACAGATAGCTGCTTTGCAGTCGGTTGATTACTTAGAGGAAGTGCTGCTCTGGGAACATGGGGCTGGAGTGTCATCCCATCAAGGCGAAATAACCTGTCTAGGTTTCATCCAGGATACCGGAGCCCTTCCTGAAATGGTGGTTGCCCAGGGAATTTCCCAGGGAGATGAATATCCGGGTATGCGTATCCGCTATGAACTGCCGGTGAGGCAGTTTATCACCGAATGGGCACAGTCCGGTGCCGGAGACCAATGTGTTATTGGTACGGGATATCAGGCGGTTTCGATTATGCAGTTGTGTGAAGTACTGCAGATTCCCTGCAGGAAGATTTGTTGAAGGAGCTAAGGTTGTGTCAGATTACATACTTGAACTTAAAGGGGTGACAAAGAACTTCCCCGGTGTACGCGCTCTGGATAACGTGCACTTTTCCCTCAGACCGGGTGAAATTCACTCGATTATGGGTGAAAACGGTGCCGGGAAGTCCACCTTTATAAAGATTATCACCGGAGTCTACACTCCGGATGAGGGGGAGATGTATTTTGAAGATCAGTTGGTGGATATAAGGAATACCAACGATTCTCAACGGCTCGGTATTGCTGCAATTTATCAGCACGTCACCAGTTATCCCGATCTCTCTGTGACTGAAAACATTTTTATCGGTCATGAGAAGATCCATCCGATAACCCGCCGCATTGCCTGGAAAGAGCTGCATGCCCGTGCAGCAGAACTTCTGGGCCGGCTTGATGCAAATTTTGATCCTCATACCAGAATGGGCACACTGTCGGTGGCACAGCAGCAGATGGTCGAGATTGCGAAGGCTCTTTCTGTCAACGCTAAGGTGATCATCATGGATGAGCCTACAGCGGCGCTCACCAACCGGGAAAGCGAAGATCTGTACCACATCACCGAGGGACTTCGGGATGAGGGGGTATCTGTTATTTTTATCTCTCACCGAATAGAGGATATGTTTCGCCTTGCAGATCGGGTAACCGTATTTCGGGATGCAAAATATATTATTACCTGGGATAAGCAGGATGTGACCCATGACAAACTGGTCTCAGCCATGGTTGGACGGGAAATCACCCAGTTTTTTCCAAAGCGGAAGGTGCATATAGGAGAAGAGATATTTCGTGTGGAGAACTTGAGCAGGACCGGTTTTTTCCAGGATGTCTCTTTCTCATTAAAGAAAGGAGAAATCCTTGCCCTGACCGGACTGGTCGGAGCAGGACGAACCGAGGTCTGTGAAGCGATATACGGCATCACCGGTTATGATCGTGGTTCGGTCTACCTCAATGGGCGTGAACTGACAATCACACACCCCAAGGAAGCATTGGTGCAGGGCATCGGATATCTTCCTGAGGATCGTCACAGCCACGGTCTGGTGCTGGACTGGGAGATTAGTAAAAATACGACCCTCAGTTCACTCGAGAAGTTCAGCAAAAAAGGCTGGCTTATTCGATCTGAGGAGCGACGGGTAGCCGCAGAACTGGGGGACAGACTCTCAATTAAGGCTCAAGGTGTATATGACCGGGCCAGAACCCTTTCGGGGGGGAATCAGCAGAAAATTATTGTGGCAAAACTACTTACGGCGGATCTGAAGGTAATTATCCTTGATGAACCTACCAAGGGTGTAGATGTTGGGGCCAAGACTGCCATATTTAATATTATGGGAGATCTAGCCGCGATGGGCTACGGCATCATCATGGTATCTTCAGAAATGCCGGAGGTTCTTGGTATGAGTGACAGAACCGTCGTCATGAAGGAGGGGAGGGTGACCGCTACACTTGATACAGAGACAACCACCCAGGAGGAGATTCTCCAGGCTGCACTGGGATCTAAGGTAAAGGAGCACAGTTATGAAGGATAGGATAAAGGAGCTCTTTACCAACGCAGAGAGTTTTCGTGAACTTGGGTTGCTCGGTTTTATTGTCATCCTTTCGGCAGCCATCAACATGAGAAACCCTACATTTCTTACCGTTGCAAATATAGATACGCTGCTGATCAACGCATCAATATTGAGTATTCTTGCGGTGGGAATGATGATGGTCCTGCTTACCCGGGGGATTGATCTCTCCATCGGAGCAACCATTGCATTTTCAGGGATGGTATGCGCCCAGACAGTTGCCGCTTATCCCACGCTGCATCCTCTGGTCTCCATGCTCCAGGGAGTCATGATCGGACTGGCCGTCGGACTGGTAATCGGTCTGCTGGTAGCCCGGTTCAATGTGCTGCCTATCATCGCTACCCTCGGTATGATGAACATCGTTCGGGGACTTACCTATATGGTAAGCGGAGGACGATGGGTGAGCGCATACCAGATGTCCAATGCTTTTAAGAGTATAGCCACTGGAAGGATCCTTGGAGTCAATAACCTGATCATCATAGCAGTGGTGATCTACATCATCTTCTATTACTTTATCAATCACACAAAGACCGGAAGACAGATCTATGCAGTGGGGTCAAACCCTGATGCTGCAGAGGTCTCCGGTATTCCCAAGAAGCGGGTCATCACCCTGGTATACACATTGATGGGTGCCCTGGCAGGACTTGCCGGAGTGCTCTGGGTAGCCCGTTATGCATCTGCCCAGGGGGACACCGCAAGCGGATACGAGCTGAACGTCATTGCCGCTACCGTACTCGGCGGTGTAAGCCTTTCGGGAGGAAGCGGAAAGGTTTCAGGGCTTATCCTGGGTGCACTGCTTTTCGGGATTCTCAATAACGCCCTTCCGCTGATAAACGTTTCTCCCTTCTGGCAGCAGGCAATCCAGGGACTTGTCATTCTTATTGCGGTAATAGTCAACGTAATTGTCAAGCGACGCAATGAACAGCAGGCGCTTCGACAGCGGGTAATTTAGGAGTAGGTTATGGCTGAACGAACATTACAACTTGAACAAAGCTGGAGCTGGAAACGATTTTTCATGCAGTGGGAATGGATGCTGGTGCTGATATTCCTGCTGATCCATGTGATGAACAGCTATCTCTCTCCCTACTATCTGAATCTCAACACGTTTATTAGAACACCCCAGACCTTCCTGGATAAGGCTTTCCTGGTGCTGCCCATGACCCTGGTAATTATCCTGGGTAATATTGACGTGTCCGTAGGCTCAACCGTAGCGTTGTCATCGGTCATTATGGCCACCTCCTATAACGCAGGACTGCCCATGCCCCTGGCTATGGTGCTCTGTCTGGTGGTCAGTACTGCCTGCGGATTGTTCAATGGGTTTCTCCAGGCAAAGTTCAAGGAGCTTTCGGCGGCTATCATAACGATATCTACCATGACCATCTATCGGGGTTTTGCCTATGTCATTCTGGAAAACAGGGCCTCCGGCGGGTTCCCCCAATGGTACTCG
>SKJE01000048.1 GCA_007116075.1 Spirochaetia bacterium | reverse complement strand
GTACATGATGCTTGTAACCTCCTCAATGGAAAGTTGTAAGCATGATACGTGCCAGGGAAAACTGCAGCTTTTCCGGGAGAACTATTTACTTAAATTAACCCTTCACCAGGTCTTCAAAGAGAGCAATAAGCTCCTGCTGGATATCTTCCCGTCGTCCATGGTAGGAGAATCCGGCGGCTCGACGATGCCCCCCGCCAGAGAAGGACCCGGCTATCCTGCTCACGTCGATATAGTCTTTTGAACGAAGACCTACGGTGCATCCCTTCTCCTGGTCTTCCCTGATATAAAGCACAGCCTCACACCCCTGGGTGCCCAGCAGCTGGGCATAGAGGGATTCCGAGTCCCTTATTGCCTCACCGAACGTTTCGTGTTCAGCACGGGTCTCCCATGTGACCAGCAGTTTACCGTCATAGTAGGATTCACAGCGGGAAAGCAGGAGACCCAGCAGTTTCTTGGAAGCAAAGGGACGGCTTCCATACATCTGGTCATAGGCTGTCTTGGGGGAGGCCCCCGCCTCAACCAATGCTGCAGCGGTGAGGAATACCTCACCCCGTCGTTCCAGGACATGGCGAAAGTAACCGGTGTCTGTGACCAGCCCGAAGAAGAGCAGCTGCGCTTCCTCTTCGGTTGGTGTCATGTCCAGGGCAGCGTAGAGCTGGTGGATCATGAAGGTGACCGAGAAGGCCCGGGTATTGATCCAGGTGATGTCCCCGAAGGGGGCTCCGGATGCATGGTGATCTATTACCGCTACGGTAAAATCATCCAGCTGATCTGCAAAATGGCCGATCCGATCTATGGTGGAACAGTCCACCACCACCACAAGAACTCCCGCAGGATGATCCAGTTCAGGTACTTGGTCTGAAAACTGCTGTCCAAGATGCTGGATTTCATGGCGTTCGAAGGGACCCGGTGAGAGCAGATGCACTGTCTTGCCGAGCCGACGAAGCATACTTGCAAGGGCAAGCTGGCTTCCCAGAGAATCACCGTCGGGGTTTTTGTGGCCTAATACCAAAATGGTTTCGTGATTCTGAAGGGCTGAAATCAGCTCAGGAGTGGGAGACAGTGGTGTCAACATATCAGATTATTCCTTTTCTATGTCCAGCAGTACAGCAAGAGCCTCCTGAACAGTCTCAACATGAATGACCTTCAGTGCTTTGATCACTGATCTTGGTATATCCTCGTCCAGATCCCGCCGGTTGCCTGCAGGAAGCAGCACCGTGGTAATCCCGTGGCGGTAACTTGCCAGCAGCTTCTCCTTGACTCCCCCGATACTCAGGACAACACCGGTGAGAGTAATCTCTCCGGTCATGGAGATGGGAGATACGATTCGACGGTCCATGAAGGCTGAACACATGGCCGCAAGGAGGGTAATACCCGCTGATGGACCATCCTTCGGGATAGCACCCTGAGGGACATGGACATGTATATTGGTTGATCTGAACCGTTCGGGGTCAATGCCGTAGGCCTCACAATGGGACTGCAGATAGGAAAGACTGATACGGGCGCTCTCCTTCATCACCTCACCGAGATTACCTGTGAGGATCAGTCTGCCGTCACCCGGAAGCAGGGAGACCTCAACGGTAAGCAGCTTTCCTCCCATCTCGGTCCAGGCAAGACCGTGGGCAACCCCCGGTGAATTGCTCTTCTGTATCTGGTCCTCAACGTATTCAGCGGTACCCAGCAGGGCAGGGAGCGAGCGGGCGGTGATGTTTCTGGAAAACTGATCCAGAGGGGGAGGGGATTTCTTTTCAAGATATTCCCGGGCAATCTTTCGTAAAACCGAGCTGACTGTTCGTTCAAGATTTCGCACTCCCGACTCCATGGTATAGTCCCTGATGAGACTGTAGATCGCCTGTTTATGGAAGGTGATCTGCGCACTCTCCAGCCCGTTCTCCTTCAACTGCTTCGTAATGAGAAACTTTCTGGCGATATGGTACTTTTCAATGTCGGAGTAGCCGGGTATCTCAATAATCTCCATGCGGTCTCGCAATGCTGAGGGTACCGTGTGGAGGGAATTGGCCGTGGCGATGAAGAGCACCTGGGAGAGATCAAAGGGCACTTCCAGGTAGTGGTCGGTGAAGGAGGCGTTCTGCTCGGGATCAAGCACCTCAAGCAGGGCTGAAGCGGGATCCCCGCGAAAGTCTGAACTGATCTTGTCAATCTCATCAAGGAGAAACACCGGATTGGCGGTCTCGGCCCGCTTGATGGACTGGAGTATCCGTCCAGGAAGTGCCCCGACGTAGGTCTTCCGATGTCCCCTGATCTCAGCTTCGTCCCGGACACCTCCAAGAGAGATTCTGATGAATTTCTTGCCCAGAGCCCGGGCTACTGAACGACCCAAAGAGGTCTTGCCGGTTCCCGGAGGGCCGACAAAGCAGAGGATTGGACCTTTCAGTTTTGGATGGAGCCGCCGGACTGCCATATAGTCCAGAATTCGCTCCTTCGGCCGCTTCATATTGTAGTGGTCCTCGTTAAGAATCTTCTCGGCTTCCTTGATGTCAAAGGAGTCCTCGGTGCGGATTCCCCAGGGGAGGTCTGCAAGCCACTCAAGGTAGGTTCTGAGCACACCGGCCTCCGGTGCAGAGGGCTGCAGTTTTTTCAGCCGGTTGGTCTCCTTACGTGCTTTATCAAGGATCTCCTGGGAGGGTTTTTTTGCCTCCAGCTGCTTATACAGCTGTTCCGCCTCATCCGCCTCATCCACATCCCGGCCGAGTTCCTTGTTGATTTGCCGGATCTGCTCGTTGAGAAAGAACTCCCTCTGGGTAAGCTCAAACTTCTCCTTGACCTTGTTCTGGATGGACTCATTAAGTTTCATGAGTTCCTGCTCAGTCTGAAGCAGCACCGCAAGCTCCTGAAGCCGCTTCTTCGGATCGCTCTCCTGGATGAGATGATTTTTTTTAACTGCTTCGGTCTGTATAAAATGGGCAGCGGTATCCACCAACCTGTCGGGGTCCTGCTCTGCAGTCACCTGCTGAAGTTTTTTCTGGGGGATGGAACCCACCATGGAGGAGTACTCCTTGAAGTACTGCTTTACGGTGTTCATGAGCACCTCCAGAGCAAGTACTTCATCCTTCTCGAGATTCGGCAGTATCAGATCCACCGTAACCTCGGAAAAGTGATCCTGTTCAAAGAGAGTGTTGATGTATCCCCGCTGAAGGGCTTCTCCCAGTATTCTGATTGAACCGTTCTGTAGTTTGAATATCTGCATAATCTTCACTACCGTACCGGTCCGTGAGATTTCAACCTGCCGTTTATCGTTGTCGGGATCCTTCTCGCCATCGATTAGGGTCTCTTCGGGAAAGGCAAAAAAAACCAGCTTCTCCTTGTCATAGGCTGAAGTGATTGCCCGTTTCGTATCAGGATCGGATGTATTGAAGGGGACCATAGCCCCGGGAAACACAGAAAGATCCCGTGTTATGATCAACGGGATCCTCTGCACTTCTGGAAAACTCTTTTTTAGTGTACTCATGCTGTCTTTTTCTTGATCTCCACCTTCGGCTTTTCGTTATCTTCGATAACCCTTCGGTTAATTACCACCTTCTTTTCTCCCTCAATGGACGGGATTTCAAACATGATATCGACCATGACCGATTCAACAATTGACCGCAAGCCCCGTGCTCCGGTTTTCTGCTTAGTTGCCAACTGTGCAATAGCCTCAACTGCAGAATCTTCGAAGATCAATTCAACGTTATCGATTTTCAGCGATTCCTGGTACTGCCGGATCACCGAGTTCCTTGGTTCCTTAATAATCCGCTTTAAATCTTCCACCGTAAGATTATTGAGACTTACATGGATGGGCAGTCGGCCAATGAACTCCGGAATGAGACCGAACTTGATCAGGTCGTCGGGAAGCAGGTTCCGGTAGAGCTCCTCAAGATTTTTCTCCTGGCTGGTACGAATTTCAGCGCCGAATCCGAGGGGGTGCTTGCTGACCCGGGTCTCAATAACCCGGTCAAGTCCTACAAAAGCCCCTCCGCAGATAAACAGGATGTTCTCGGTGTTAATCTTAAGCATCTCCTGGTTCGGGTGTTTTCGTCCACCCTGGGGCGGAACAGAAGCAACAGTTCCCTCAATGATTTTCAGCAGTGCCTGCTGAACACCTTCGCCGGATACATCCCGGGTAATGGAGACATTCTCACTCTTTTTGGCAATCTTGTCGATTTCATCAATAAACACGATTCCCCGTTCTGCCGAGGCGATGTTGTTATTTGCATTCTGGATAAGCTTCAGCAGGATGTTTTCAACATCTTCTCCAACGTAACCCGCTTCGGTGAGGGTTGTTGCATCGGCGATAGCGAAGGGAACCTTCAGTTTTCTTGCCAGGGTCCTGGCCAGCAGGGTTTTTCCCGTACCGGTGGGACCGATCATCAGAATATTAGACTTCTCCAGCTCAACGTCGTCTTTGATGCGTTTTCCGTGTACGACCCGCTTGTAATGGTTGTACACCCCGACAGAGAGGATTTTCTTAGCCGGATCCTGGCCCACCACATACTGGTCAAGGTATTCCTTGATCTCCTTTGGGGTTGGGACCTCTTCAAGATTACTGTCGGTCAGTTCCGCCTCTTCCTCTTCAAGAATCGATTTGCAGACATGGACACACTCGTCACATATATACACACCCGGTCCTGCAATGAGACGGTTGACCATGTTTGAGTGCTTTCCGCAGAATGAGCACGTTTTTTGTGAAGTTCTTGGGGCCTTTGCCATACACTACCCTCTCTTCAGAATCTTGTCGACCAGACCGTAGGATACCGAATCATCGGCGGAGAGGAAGTAGTCCCGCTCCAAATCCCGGGCAATCTGATCTTCCGGTTTCCCGGTATGCCGTGAAAAATACTCAATAGTCAGGCGCTTAAGTCTTAGAATTTCCTTTGCCTGAATTGCAATATCTACTGCCTGTCCCCGAGCACCGCCCCAGGGCTGATGGATCAGTACTCTAGCGGAGGGAAGGATAAACCGTTTTCCCTCGGTTCCGCAGGTCAGCAGCAGAGCCGCCATGGAAGCAGCCTGGCCCATGCAGATTGTCTGCACATCAGGACGCAGGTACTGGATCGTGTCATATATTGCCAGCCCTGCGGTTACACTGCCCCCGGGGGAATTGATATATAGACTGATATCCCGTTCGGGATCCTGGGATTCCAGGTAGAGCAGCTGGGCTACCACAAGATCAGCCATGGCGTCGTGGATTTCACCGTCAAGAAACACAATGCGCTCCTTTAACAGTCTCGAAAAAATATCATAGGAGCGTTCTCCCACTCCAGTTTGTTCCACTACCATGGGAACCAGGTTGCTCATATACTCACGCTGACTCATGAATCCCTCCAATTATTTGTCACTCTTACCCTGGATAAAATCTTCCAGGCTCATTTCCTTGCCTTCCTTGAAGGTGTTCTTTTCAAGCAGCACTTCCGCAGCCCTCTGGTTTTTCAGCTGCGCCTTCTGCATATGCCGGTAGTACTCCTTCATCTCAGGCTTCAGCTCTTCAGTCTGTCCGGCAGCTGCAAGCTCCTCTTCGAGCGCTTTGTCAGCTTCCTCGTCGGAGACCTCAATCTGCTCTTTATCCGCCAGGGACTGGATGACCACTGAATGCTTTAAGGAGTAGGCTGCATCTTCTCTCCATCCTTCGATGATGGTCTCTTTGCTGACTCCCTGCATTTCAAGAAATTTCATCAGCTGTTCCTCCGGCATCTGGTACCGGGCTACATAGCTGTTCCAGGAGTCCTCCAGTTGGGCCTCCACCATGGAATCCGGGATGCTGAAGGGATTGTCCTCTATGATCTTATTGACTACCCGACTGATCTTGAGGTCCTTCATCTGGTTTTCCAGGTCTTTATTCATACGGTCGGTTATATCCTGCTTGAGGTCAGCGAGGGTCTCATACTTTTCGCTCACATCCTGGGCGAATTCATCGTCCAGTTCAGGGATATCCCGCTTCTTCACCGCAATGATCTCCACCTGCAGTTTGACGCTCTTACCGGCGAGGTCCTCGACCTCGAAGTCTTCGGGATAATCCTTGGTGACGGTTTTAGCGTCTCCCTTCTTCATCCCGATCACATCTTCATCAATGTGGTAGTAGTTGTAGCCACTGCCGATGGTGAAGGTAAAATCTTCCCGCCGGGTATCCGGCATCTCATTGCCGTCGTCATCAAATTGCCAGTAGTTTACCGTAACGATGCTCTTCTCTCCGGCAGACTCATCGGTCTCGATAACCATAGCATTCTGTTCCTGCATACCGGTGAGTTCCCGCTGGATATCTTCCTCACCGACCACTACTTTGGGTACCTCAACTTCATACTCAGAGTACTTGTTCAGGACTATCTTGGGATACACATCATAGGTCACGGAGAAGCTGAAATCACTGTTAAGCTCCAGCTTAGTCTCATCCTCTTTCACGAGGGTCGGCTGGCTGTAGGGGAGCGGCCGGTGAGCGTCATCGATCTCCTCCAGGGCCTCCTTAAGGGCTGCATCCATGATATCAAGCATGGACTCCTCCCTGAGGGCATCGCCGTATTTTTTCTCAAGTACTGCAACAGGGACTTTTCCCTTCCTGAACCCCTTGATATGGGCGGATTTCATGTACTTCTTCAGCACCTCGTCATAGGATGACTGCACATCCTGTGCACCTACTGTCAATGTCAGCTCAACTGCGGACTGCTCGAGTTCCTTAACCTTCTTATCAGATACCATAAACCTTCCTCTTGTATGGAGTATGTATAATATACTAAAGACAGCGTCTTTCGGCTACAGTTGGTCAGCCGATTGACCCGCTTGATTTGCATGCACAGGCGGCAACAAAAAAAGGCGACCCGAATTCGGATCGCCTATACGCTTATAAGAGCGAGAGACGGGAATTGAACCCGCGACATCCACCTTGGCAAGGTGGAGCTCTACCGCTGAGCTACTCTCGCGCGCATGTTCAGGATCGAACCCGGCAGCTAGGTTCTATATCCCTTATGCGAGAGAAGGGACTTGAACCCTTACGCCGTAAGGCACTAGATCCTAAGTCTAGCGTGTCTGCCAATTTCACCACTCTCGCAGTGATTATACACAGATACCGAATTAAGTCAACATACTGCCTGATCCGGTAGCTGGGTATGAGCCGTGAAGGGATCGAACCTTCGACCCGCAGATTAAGAGTCTGCTGCTCTACCAGCTGAGCTAACGGCCCGTAAAAAAACATTATGTAGTACGCCCGGCAGGATTCGAACCTGCGACCTACGGATTCGAAGTCCGGCGCTCTATCCAACTGAGCTACGGACGCAATACTGCAAGCTGCAGGAAAAAAAGGGGTGAGCGACGGGACTCGAACCCGCAACAACCAGAACCACAATCTGGTGCTCTACCATTGAACTACGCCCACCATGAATAACCGGCAACGGTGACTAATATGCGCTATTTTTGCTGTTTTTGTCAAGTCATCTGCCAATCTTTTCTTACCTCACCCCTTATTAGGAAGTGATATTGTCATAGGTAAACGGAAGGGACTTTGTCGCAAGAGGATAAGGAATGGCTCAGCAGAGAAGAAAGCTTGAGTAATAATCCTT
>SKJE01000051.1 GCA_007116075.1 Spirochaetia bacterium | reverse complement strand
TTTTTTCTACTTGCTCCAGTGTCAGCAGTGACATGATGATTAGCTCCCTTATGACGATACGTGACGTATCGTAAAGTTAGTGTATTAATACATTGATACACCGACATGCTACCATCGGTTTGAAGTGATGTCAAAGGGTTATTTGAAAGTTTATTATCAATTTTGTGATTAAGAGGTGGAGAATATATATAAGAAAATTTCAACTATACTAGTGATTAATCCGTATAGGGGGTATCACAGGCTTCAATTGCTGACAACAGGTGCGAACGACCCTTATATTTAAACAGATCATGCTGTTTTTTTGCTGCATTCACTAGTTCTTCAATAGTAAACTGTTCACAGAGTTTCCTCATGTGTTTGTCCTGCAGGACAAGCTCAAGAAACTCCTTGGCATATGATTCTGACATGACAGATATCCTCCCGATTTCTCTTCTTTCTATAATAATAAACTCTTCTCAAAGTATGATCGTCACAAAATATCTAAAAATAAATTACTATTATTATAAAGTACACATTCTGTGAGTGAAAAGAAACAGATCCAAGCGTTTACGGGGTGATATGTAGGCGAATGGATCAAAATATGCAAAACCTATTGACATGAATATTGATATTTGGTAATTTCAACCTACGATTTTTAGGGGAGGTTCCCGAGCGGTCAAAGGGGGCAGACTGTAAATCTGTTGGCTCAGCCTTCGAAGGTTCGAATCCTTCTCTCCCCACTAGAGCCTTTCCACATGTGGGGGAGGCTTTTTTCTTGTCCTCCGGTAAGGAAAAGAAAAAAGGATGCTGCTGTATGTCCCAATTTTACGACGGCGGTCTGCATTTCTCCTGCACACAATGCTCGAACTGCTGCAGACACGATCCCGGATATGTCTTTCTATCGTCTGCTGATCTTCATGCCCTTTCCGATTATCTCGGTATCTCCTGTAATACTTTTGAGTCGCAATACTGCGTCTCGGTTGCTATGGGAGGCGGCTTTACGCTTCTATCCTTGAAGGAAGATGCCCATTATGACTGCGTGTTCTGGACCGAAGATGGTTGTGCAGTATATAAAGCTCGACCGAAACAGTGCCAAACCTATCCTTTTTGGCAGACTATACTTGAGGATCTGGAATCCTGGAACCGGGAAGCCCAGCAATGCCCCGGTATTGGAACCGGCCGTCTGTGGACTTCTGAGGAAATAGAAGAACTTCTTCGAGTCCGCAGATGCATCACACCCATCATGAGACGGCTGTAATAGAGGTCTATGAGAGTACCTGATTCAGTATTGGAAGAGATTAAAGAAAAAATATCCCTTCAGGATGTGGTCTCGGAATACGTGACGCTCCAGAACAAGGGCAGTCGTCTCTGGGGGTTATGTCCGTTTCATACCGAAAAGACACCATCCTTTTCAGTGGATGACCAGAAGGGACTCTATTTCTGCTACGGATGCAAGAAGGGCGGATCGGTGTTCAATTTTGTTATGGAGATGGAGCAGATTTCCTTCCCTGAGGCAATTCGAAAACTTGCGGAAAAGGCTCATGTAGATATTCCTCAAGAGCTGGAGCACTCCGAAGCCTATGACCAGGCAGCCAAGGAGCAGAAACAGCTCTATGAACTCAATGCACGATTGAAGGAGAGTTTTCACCATATCCTGCTGAACCATAAAGCAGCTGAGCCTGCTCGACAGTATCTCAGTTCTCGTGGAGTGAGTGCAGAAATGATTGAGCACTTCTCTCTAGGATATCTCTTTGAACAACGTACGTGGCTCTATAAATTTCTGAAAAAAAATCATTACTCAGATGAATTTCTCGCACAGTCCGGCTTATTCTCGAAAAAGTATCCCGAGATATCACTTTTTGGGGGGCGGGTATTATTTCCTATCTCTGACCGGCAGGGAAGGGTGGTTGCCTTCGGAGGAAGATCTCTTAAGCGTGAAGCCTATGCAAAATATATAAATTCTCCTGAAACCCCAGTGTTTTTAAAACGTAAAACCCTCTACGGCCTCCATGAATCGAAGGAGGGTATGAGGAAAAACGCATCAGCTATTCTATGTGAAGGGTATTTTGATGTACTTGCACTCCATCAGGCGGGATTTCCCTTTGCAGTAGCTCCTCTGGGCACCGCCTGTACCATTGAGCATGCCTATGAACTTAAGCGCTTTGCAAAACAGGTATATCTTATGTTTGATCAGGATGCTGCCGGCATTGATGCAATGACCAAGACACTCCCCATGCTGGAGCAACTGGATCTGGATACTCAAATCATTGTAACCCCCAAGGGCAAGGATCCGGCAGATTTGTTTGCAGATGCACCGGATAAATTGATAAATTGTATAAAAAACCCCATAAATAGTTTTGAGTACCTTGTAAAAACCCTTACCGAACGGTATGATGTATATTTGCCGGAGGGAAAAAGATCCATATTTCAGCACACATATCCACTGATTGCCAGTACAACCTCAGAAATAAAACGTAATGAGTATCTGCGCATACTTGCGGATCATCTGCAGCTTGACGTTGCAGTTCTCTATGACGATTATAGAGCTATGTACCGTTCATCGGGGAAGGGGCCTGTTATTGAACGACGTAATGATATAGTACCGGAAAACGATCAACTGAATATTCAGATGGATGTCGAACTATATATTATGGTAACGCTGTTAGCAAACGGAAAGCTCTACAGCCGCTTCCGCAATGATATTAGTAAATATATCTTGAGAAATCGGACTGCCAAAGATCTTCATACAGTGCTTGAGGATGCATTTCGAAGGGGAGTGTCGGAGGTTGATGCGATACTTCAGGAAATCACGGACCCTCGTTTAAAAAGCTTTTTCATACAGGAACTTGAATCCGGGTCTTATAGCACATATCCTGAACAGATTGTTGTTGATGGCTTGAGAAGACTTCAGCTGAGGAAACTTGATCAGCAACAGAGAAAAATTGTCAGGAAGATAAAAGAGTTGGAAAAACGTCAGGATGCAGGATCCCTGCAGGAATTGCGGGAGCTGCTGTATGAAAAAAAGTATCTCGATGAGGAGATTCAAGAAATAAGGAAGCCAGTATGACACATGATATTCTTTCAGAACCCGGTATTGATGCGCTGTTAGAATACGCAAAGAAGAAAAAGCGGATCAACTATGATGAGATCAATGATCTTCTGCCGGATTCCATAACAAGTTCTGAGAAAATTGATGAAGTAATAAACCTCCTTGAAGCATATCACATTGAAATCATTGATGACGATGATGAAAACGTGAAGACAGCCGACGGGGAGGAGCCGCTGGAATTGATAGATCCCCAGCTGGTGGAAGCACCCGACATTGATATCGTTGAAATCGATGAAGATGATCTGGATGAGATCGAGGAAGATGACAGCAGCGACAGTGATGATGAGGAGGACTCTGAAGATGAGGCCCCAAGAATTCACGAACGAAAGAAAAAGGTGATCCTCAGCGATAAGGATGCATCCATCGATGATCCTATCAGGCTCTATCTCAGAGAAATCGGTAAGGAACATCTCCTGACCGCCGATCAGGAAGTTGAACTCTCCAAGCGAATGGAGGAGGGTGAGAATATCATCAAGGCGGTTATTAAGGAATCAGGCATACTAATAACCTGTATGTCAGAAATTCTCTACAAACTTTCCAGAAAGATTGATGAGAAAGAACTAGACCTCACCAAGAAAGAGATTTCTGAACTGTTCAGCGAACAGAAGCGCCTAAACCAGGGATATCGGGATCAACTAAAAGAGTTATCATCGGTTATCAGGGGATACGCAGATAAAAAACAGAAGGCAATCGAGTCTGGTCTTGATATCGTTACAACCGAAGAATTTATGAAGAAGCGGCGGCAGCTGTTGGGTAAATTGCAGCATATTGATATTCAGCAGGATGAAATCATCGATTTCACCGAGAAGTTTATATCCACGGAAGAACGCGTTTTTGATCTTCAGACCAGAAAAAAAGAAATTGAAGCTCGTCTTGGAGTGTCTTCTGTAAGAGAATTGCGACAAATGGGTCGCGGTATTGCGATTCCTTCTCAGAAAAAGAAGATTGAATCCACCCTTGAGATCAGTGCAGAGGAAATCAAGGAAAATATCAAGAAGATCCAGATGGCCGACAAGGAACTGAAAAACATCGAGAATGAGTTTGAGGACTCCATTGATGAAGTGATTATTAAGGCCAGAGAAATCAATCGCGGCAAAATCATGATGAAGAACGCCAAGGACCGTCTTATACAGGCGAACCTGCGGCTTGTCGTCAGTATCGCCAAGAAGTATACCAACCGGGGACTGCACTTTTTTGACCTGGTTCAGGAGGGGAATATCGGTCTTATCAAGGCGGTGGAAAAGTTCGAATACCGCAAGGGCTATAAATTCTCCACATATGCTACATGGTGGATCCGTCAGGCTATTACCCGATCCATATCAGACCAGGCAAGAACAATTCGTGTACCTGTCCATATGATAGAACAGATAAACAAAGTTGTTCGGGAATCACGTCAGTTAATGCAGGTTTTCGGTCGTGAACCTACCGATGAAGAAATTGCAGAACGTCTCGGATGGACTCCCCAGCGGGTCAAGGCTGTTAAAAATGTTGCCCGGGAACCGATTTCTCTGGAGACCCCTATTGGGGAGGAGGAGGATTCTCTGCTGGGCGACTTTATTGAGGACAAGGATGTCGAGAATCCTGCCAGCCAGACAGCTTTCACATTACTGCAGGAACAACTTCAGGATGTACTAAAGACGCTACCTCCCCGGGAACAGGAGGTGCTGAAAATGCGCTTCGGACTTGAGGATGGATACTCCTTGACACTGGAAGAGGTTGGACTGTATTTTGAGGTCACCCGTGAACGAATCAGACAGATAGAGGCTAAGGCGCTTCGCAGGCTGCGCCATCCGAAGAGGAGCAGACGCCTGAAGGATTACGTATAACTCAGAGGAGAGAGAGGCAGTATGCAGGAACAATACCAGCGGCTACGAAAACTACAGTATATTCTCTTTGAGAAGTATAAAGTACAGGATGAAATCAAGGATATTCCAAAAGTTATCGAGACCAACGAACAGGTCCTTGAACGTTCAAAGGAGCGGTATCTTGAACAGAACCGCCGCCTTGAACGCGCGAAGGATAAGCTGAAAAGCCTTAAGATTCGACTTGATGATGCTGAACGGGCCCGTGAGGGGTATGAGAAGCAGATGGATTTGATCAGTACCCAGAAGGAATATGAAGCTCTGGATAAGGAGATCAAGGATGCTTCGGAAAAGGAGCAGCAGCTGCGCAAGGAAATCCTCAGTGAAGAGAAGCACGTTGAAGAGCTTATCAGTGAAATAGAGGATAGTGAGGAGCTTATCAGCTCTCAGGAAGAGGACCTTCAGGAACATCGGCAGCAGATGGAAGAGGAACTTTCTGTCAAGCAGAGCAGACTCCGGGAACTCGAAGCTGAAGAGAAGGATCTTGTGGTCGATATGGACGAAGAGATTCTTTTTAAATTTGAACGAATTATAAAAAGTAAATCTGGTGTTGGTATTGTACCCATTAAGGAAATCGTCTGCACAGGATGTCATATGCAGCTCTCCCAGCAGTTTGTAAACGAGGTTCGCGAAGGGGTTGAATACCAGTTCTGTCCCTACTGCAGCAGGATCCTCTTTTATGAGGATGCCAAGACTGAGGAGACTATTGCGGCAGATATTGAGGCTGGAAGTCTCTCTGATCTTGTTGACATGGATGATTTTGACTTGAATTAAAAGAAAAGAAAGGAATATGGGGAGAGACAGATCGGGTATTCGCCCTCATGGGAGGAAAGTCCGGGCTCCGCAGAACATGATGCCGGGTAACCCCCGGGCACCCTTCGGGGTGACAGAAAGTGCCGCAGAAAATATACCGCCGGTCCCTGATGGTTCCGGTAAGGGTGAAATGGTGGGGTAAGAGCCCACCGCCTTTTTGGTAACAAAAAGGGCAGGGTAAACCTCTTCAGGAGCAAAACCAAACAGCAGACGGGTTGTTCGCCCATTGTCTGCGGGTAGGTTGCTGGAGCCTGTCGGTAACGGCAGGTGTAGATAGATGAATACCGATTACAGAACCCGGCTTACAGATCTGTCTCTTCCCTTTTTTATAACAAAATATGAATAATAATACGTCAATATTCAAGCAGCTCTCGGATGATCTGCTTGATGTAGAGATTCCCGGACGGTACGTCGGCGGTGAATTCGGCAGTATGAAACCTCTTCGGGAGGGATTATTCACAGCGGGGATCTGCTTCCCTGATCTGTATGAGATCGGCATGTCCAATCAAGCTGTGAAGATTCTTTATGACTTGGTCAACCGATCACCCCTGTGGTGTGCTCAGCGAGTATTTGCACCGGCCCCGGATTTTTCCCGGCTTTTGAAGAAGAAAAACCTGCCGCTTTTTACCCTGGAAGATGGAATTGCCCTTAATAATCTGGATCTCCTTGCTATATCCGTCGGGTATGAACTGGCAGCTACCACTATTTTATCGGTGCTGGACCACGGGAATATACCTCTTAACAGAAAGGATAGAAGCGGTGCTGATACCATTGTAATCGCGGGTGGACCTGGTATGACCAACCCCCTTCCTCTTTCACAATTCTTTGATGCAGTTTTTATAGGTGAAGCGGAAGCTGCACTGCAGGAAATACTAACACAGATAGGAGCTCTTAAGCAGGCTGGTGCGACCCGGGATGAACTTATGGATGTGCTAGCAGAGCATCCGTCATGCTATGTGCCAGGGAAAAAGCGGACCCGTCGAGCTATCGACACTGATTTCTCACATAGAAGTCGTGAAGCAGAATATTTTACTGTTCCCAGCATCAAGGTGGTACAGGACCACGGAGCGGCAGAAATTATGCGTGGATGCCCAAACGGGTGCCGTTTCTGTCATGCTGGTATCCTTTATCGGCCATTCAGGGAATCTCCGGCTCAACACATATTCCGACAAGTGGATCATTTTGTATTTGATCAGGGATACGATAAGATTACCTTATCCTCGTTGTCTACCGGTGATTACCATGGACTCCAACCTTTGGTGAAAGGACTCGATAGAGCCTTCGGCGAAGGCCACGTATCATTTTCTCTACCGTCGTTGAAGATCGATTCATTTACCCTGGATCTTCTCGAGGATATTTCACAGGTACGAAAAAGTGGCATCACCTTTGCAGTAGAGACACCTACCGTATCAGGACAGCGTGCCCTGAATAAGGAGGTATCCCGGGATAAGGTACTGGAAATTCTTCATGAGGCGAAAAAACGCGGATGGAGGCTTGCAAAATTCTACTTCATGATCGGGCTGCCTGGATCAGACACCCCTGATATAGCTGATGAAATCATAGAATACATCAGTGTTATCGAGAAAGAGGCAAAGATCAATCTCAATGTGAACATAGGTACCTTTATTCCGAAGCCCCATACACCATTTCAATGGGCTCGACAGTTTGATGAATCATCAGCCAGGGAGATATTCTACCGGATCAAAGATGCATTTAGAAAAAACCGCTTTGTGAAAGTAAGCTATCATGATCCCTTTATCTCCACCTTGGAGGGTATTATCAGTAGGGGAGATGAACGGGTAGGGGATCTTATTGAATCTGCCTATCGTAAAGGTGCCCTGCTGGATCCCTGGGATGATCACTTGAAAAAAGATGCGTGGCTTGATAGTTATGCAGAAGCTTCCTGGGATGTCATGGAGGTACTCCGTGAACGGTCCATTGATGAACCACTGCCGTGGGATGTGGTTCATCTTGGAGCTTCTAAAGGATTTCTTAAACGGGAATATCAACGGGCACTTGATGGCGATCTCACCGATATCTGCACACACCCTTGTCAGCAATACTGTGGAACCTGCAGCACCTCGGTGCATCCGGTCATACAGGAAACTTTGGACCCTGTAGAGCTTGAAGAACTGGCGGAATCATATTACCGTATCCATGAACAGTATTATCATCGTGAGGAAGGACCGGGTAGAAACTATGTCGTAAAGTTCACAAAACTCGACAGGACCCGGTTTCTTTCCCATATCAATATGATGAAAATCTTCGAGCGGGCCTTTCGACGTTCATCAATACCTGTCAGTTACTCCCAGGGGTATAATCCAAAACCGAAGATTGACTTTGCCCATCCGCTTTCCCTTGGTGTGGAATCAGAGGGTGAGTATCTGCTTTTTCAGACAGTCATGGATGAACAGCAGCTGCAGAGCGCCTTGGCACAGCTTAATGATCATCTTCCCGAGGGTATTCGCATGCTCAAGGTTCTACCTGCAGCAAAGAGCGGAAAGTTCTCTCTCATGGCGCAGTACGGAGGTGCTGAGTACATACTGGAGGGATCACAGGAGACGGTCCAGGACGTACTGGGAACACCGGAGCATCTTGAATACCTCCCAGGACCAACTTCCGGGACCACGATCATCAGGCTGCTGGTATCACCTGGAAAGCCTGATATATTTAAGTTAACCGATGATAAATACGGTTTTATTAAAACCTTTCATCCAAAACGCCTTGAAACACTGTCCACAGAGGGTTCAGCAATGGATCAGGCTTCATTTTTAGCCTGATTCCATGCTGTCTCCATGTCAGCTAGTTCAGTATCATCCAATTCCATTCCCTGTGATTTCAGCTTAGTACGCATGACATTGAATCGATGCATGAATTTCTCATTTGTCCGATGCAGCGCTGTTGATGGTGTTATCTTCATATGACGGGAGAAATTCACAATGCTGAAGAGCACATCGCCGATTTCTTCCTCCATATCCCGTAAAGAACCGTTTTCAGCAGCTTCCTGCAGTTCATCAATCTCTTCACGAAGTTTATCAAGGGTTCCCGATACGTCATCCCAGTCAAAACCGACTTTTGCAGCCCGTTTCTGAATTTTTTTAGCCCGGTCAAGAGGCGGAAGCGCTTTAGGAATATGATGGAAAAAGTTCTCTTCGGTTGCTACTTTTCCTTCCACCTGTTCTTTTATATTGTCCCATAAAGCAATGACCTCGTCAGGATGATCAGCCTGTTGATTAGAAAAAACATGGGGATGACGTCTAATAAGTTTATCTGAGGTATCATCGATCATTGAAGCAAAGCTTACATGATCAAGTTCTTCATGCATTTGTCCAAGCATGGTCAGCACAAGCATTACATCACCAAGTTCCTCATGACATCCCGGATAATCCAGCTGCTGCAGTGCATCAATATATTCATAGGATTCCTCAAGAAGATTACTGTGAAAGCTCTCAAGGGTCTGTGATCGATCCCAGGGACAGCCGTCGGGACCCCGCAGAATCCGAAGAATCTCAAATAAACGATCTGCAGCCTGAGAAAATGAAGCTGTACGATGCATCACATAATCAAAATTCATATACCCACCTATAAGTTTACAGAATATACATTATTTAAAGTAATATGTATCTGAAGTTAGTACCCTACTCATCGACATAGATATATCCAAGATACACATATTTTGTTGTACTTATACTTTCTCCTTGATGGTCAGCATAATATTGAACAAAAAACTGAATATAATATTTATCTAAGTCGGTAGAAATGCTGATTTCATCACTATCTTTATTGAAGCTGTCACCAGAAGATAACGAAACGATATTATCAGAAGAGGTATAATAAAGGTCAAAATAGATGAGTGTATCAGGAGAAAGCAGTACTCCGATATCAACTTTTTCTTGATTGTTGAAAAGTACCGGTTTGCTGTCGCTGTAACTGTATGAATATCCAGGGACAACTGTGGGCTTATTAACTGAAACTCGATAACTCAAAATTATTCCCTGAGCATCATACGTTAGATTCAGTTTCTCAGTATCAACGGTAAATGTAAAATCTTCTGCTTGTATAGAAATAAAATCTTCAATCTTAGGAAGATTTAAAAAAGCCGGAAGCCCGCAGGACCATAAAAAAAGGGAAACCAGCATGAAAAAAAATACCTTTTTCATCAGTTTCCCTCCTGTGTACAACACGTATAAAGTGCGCTACATGCCTACTTCAATCTGTATCATCCTTGTCTGAGCAAGTTTTGCCCATTCAGATTCGGAATAGTCTACGGTAAGCTGTTCATAGGCTTCAAGAGCTGCCTGAATGTTGTTCCGACCTTCATAGAGTCTGCCAATATTCAGAAGTGCCCGGGAAACCCCGTGAAAACTGTCTGCATACCTTTCAACTACCCGCTGATACAGCGAAATAGCCTGATCACTATCTCCGCTACGTTCGCTAGCTACAGCGGCATTCATCAAAGCTACCGGTGCAAGATAGGTAGAGCTGAACTGGTCAGCAGCCTGTTTAAACTTGTCCATTGACTGGCCATAGTCTTCCAGATTGTAGTAGTACTCGCCATAGATCATCAATGCTCTAAGGCCTGGATACTTGCTGCTCATACTTGAAATGATGTCATCAAGTTCGGTTTCCAGTTCCTCTGCCAATGCAGTACGTGCATCATCATCACTGCTCAGGTAGTCACGGAACAGCTGCTCAGCCTGCTCTACCCGTACCGTATACTCCTGAAGTCTCCGGGATTGTACTTGTGTAACAATCCCGAAAATAACAAGCACTGCTACAATAACTGATACACTGATCAGCAGTTGTTTTCTGTATCGTATTACGAGCTGCTCAATCTTCTGTGATAAGCTCAGTTCATCTTTTTTTTTCTTCTCTGGTTGCTGCATGAAATAGCGCCCCTCTTACCGGTTTAGCGTAGTACGTTCTTTATTCTTCCTCTGAATCCTGGTTCTTTTCCTTCATCAGGTCTGCAAAGGTGAAGGTATCCCCTTCATCATCATGATCATCATGGATGTACTTGGAAATCTCTTTTTTCTGTGTCTGTCTGATTAAATCCCGGATTGAAAGAGAAAGCTTCTTGGCTGAAGGATTTACATCCATCACCATTGCCTTCACCCGATCACCCTCTTTAAATCGTTTAAGAATTTCATCGGTGTACTCTTCTTCAGGATTGGCAAGGTTGTACTTGGAAATCAGTCCGTCTATATCGTCGTATACCCGAACAAATACTCCGAAATCGGTTATACCGGTCACTTCACCTTCAATGACGCTTCCCTTCGGGTAGGTATCCTTCAGCTGCTGCCAGGGATTATCTGAAAGCTGCTTTACTCCGAGGCGAATTCTGCGATTCTCCTCATCGATACGGATGACCACAACGTCCATCATTTCTCCCTCTTTACAGAAGGCAGACATATTTCTCAGTTTTTTGGTCCATGAAGTGTCGTCAATGTGCAGAAAACCGTCAATTCCCTCTTCAAGCTGAATAAAGGCTCCCGCATTGGTCACTTTGATTACTTTCCTGTTCATGACTTTTCCAACAGGATAGTGTTCCTCAATGGAATCCCAGGGATTCGGCTGAACTTGTTTCAGTCCAAGGGAGACCTTACGAGCATCAATATCGTAACCGAGGATCATAGCTTCAACATCATCTCCGATAGATACAACTTCCTTAGGATGGTTAATCCGCTTTATCCAGGAGAGTTCAGAAATATGAGCAAGTCCTTCAATTCCCTCTTGCAGTTCAATGAAGACACCGAAGTCGGTCATTTTGGTTACCTTACCCTTCACGACCTGTTCAATATCGTAATGATCGATAAATGATTCCCAGGGATCCGGAGTAAAGTGCTTAAGACTCAGGTTGATTTTCTGGCTTTCAGTGTCGAGATGGATCAGTTTTAAATTAATTTTCTGTCCCTTCTTGACGTAGTCCTTAGGACGGGTTACATGACCCCAGCTCATATCATTGATATGCAGCAGTCCGTCAAAGCCGCCCAGATCGATGAAAGCTCCAAAGGAGGTAAAGCTCTTCACCACTCCTTCCACTTCATCTCCAACCTGGCGTTGGGCAAAGAAATCCGCTTTTCTGCGGTCAATTTCTTTTTCAAGGTATGCCCTGCGTGAGACTACAGGTTTAACCCGTGAATCCGCATGCATTTTATCAATAAGGAAATAATCAGTAATACCGATCATCTCTTCTGGATCTTCAATCCTGCGCATTGCTGCCTTGGAAAGGGGGCAGAATGCAGTAAGAGCACCCTGGATGGCTACTTCATAACCACCTTTGATTACCCTATCAAAGGTTCCTTCAACAGGTTCGCTGTTCTTGAAGGCATCCTTCATGCTATTTGCGGTGACTCGAATATCAGCTTTTTTCTTGGAAACAATAGTTTGTCCGTGTTTCCCTTCCTTGCTGATGAGTACTACCTGAACTTCGTCGCCGATAGAGGGCACATGTTCAAATTCTTCGACAGGTATTCTGCCTTCAGATTTAAAGCCTACATCGACGAACACAAATTCCCCGGTAAACTCGACGACATGCCCTGTTATCAGCTGACCCTCTTCGATATCATCAAGCTTATTCAGGTACTCTTCCTGAAGCATGTTCTGCATCTCACTGGCGCTTGGTTTCTGTGTTTTTTGTTCTTCTTTGCTGTTTTTGTCAGTCCCTTTTTCTGATAACACGTTCCGACTCTCCTGATTATCTTTTCCGTTTTTTTGTATATGCTTCAACACTTTCTCACAAACTTCATCTATGGTCAAGTGTGAGGTATCTATGTAGTACGCTTCCGGTGTCTGCCGAAGTGCGCCATATTCCTTTGTCGTATCCACCTCATCTCTAGTACTGAGGTTTTGCTGAATAGCTTGCAGCTGCAGGGTAGTTTCCTGTTGGTTATACCGTCTTTCAGCCCTAATTTCAAGTCCAGCGTCAAGATAGAATTTATAATCTGCTTCAGGGAATACAATGGTGGTCATATCCCGGCCTTCTGCAACCAAGTCAATGTCCTTTGAGACCTTCCGAAGCTGCTCATTTACAATTTCGCGAACTGGTCTATATGCAGAATGTTGAGCTACGTATTGATCGACGGAGTCAGTATGGAGTTCATCCTCAATATCTTCTCCGTTACAGTATACCCTGCCGTCAGTTATAGTGATCAAGCATTCCTGTGCTGCGCTGAGCAGCTCATCCATGCTTTCAGGATTTCTGTCAGTTTTAAGGAGGTGTCTTGTAATGGCTCGGTAAAAATTTCCAGAATTTATATAAAACAGGGAAAGTTCTTCGGCAAGCCGTTTTGCTACGGTACTCTTACCGACTCCAGCAGGTCCGTCTATTGCTACAACCATCAATCATCCTTTTTCGACATGGTCCGATTCAACATAGATCTGACCACATCCCCTTCAATTTCTCTATATCCTCCCGGCGGCAGGTCCCCAATTTCCAGAGAACCGATACGAATCCGGTGAAGGATATCAATGGTGCATCCGAAGGAAGCAAAAAGATTCCTGATCTCACGGTTTTTCCCCTCCGTAAGCACCACCCGCACTTCCCGATCGGAAAGTAACAGGTATCGCTTCAATTTATATACTATACCGTCAGGAAATAGAACCCCTTCCACAGCTCTTTTCAAATCTTTCTCCTGAATTTTATCGGTAACTGAAATATAATACTCTTTTTCCACTTCAAAGGAGGGATGCTGGAGCTGATGAGCGAAATGTCCGTCGTTGGTAAAAATCATAAGGCCCGTGGAATTGATATCCAGTCGACCGACATGAAAGAGCAGATCCTTTTTTGGATGTTGAATAAGATTCCGGGCAAACCGGGTATGGTGGGGATCACTGTTGGAACTGAGATATCCCCGGGGTTTATGAAGCATGAAGTAATAGTGCTGCTGGGACCTTATAACCTTTCCGTCCAGGGTAATGTGATCCTGTTCGGTCACAGTTATACCGGGGGTAGTAACTGTTTTTCCATTTACCCCTACCCTTCCTTCTGCTATGAGGGTCTCGCAGAAACGACGGGAACCAGCACCGCTGGATGCTAGAACCTTCTGCAGTCGCTGCGGTGCATCACTCTTGTTCAAAGCGGTCATGATCAATATCCTTCAGTTTTGGTAAAGATGATATGCTCTTAAGATTGAATTCCTGGAGGAATTTCTTTGTAGTTCCATATAAGTAGGGATGTCCAATCACCTCTTTTTTCCCTACAGAACGGACGTAATCCCGTTCAATCAGCAGACGGAGGCTGTTATCAGAACTGACTCCTCGTATATTGTCTATTTCTTTTCGGGTTATTGGCTGGGAATAGGCAATAATAGACAGCGTCTCTAAAGCTGCCTTGGAAAGCCGTCGATCAATTTTTCTGCCGTAATGATCCTTAAGATCTTCCCACAGATCATCCTTCGGAACAAAATGGTAGCCTCCGGCAAACTCCAGCAGCCGTATTCCATGGTGAGGTGAGCTTTCGTAGATTTCAACAATTTCTTCCAGACACGTCCTCACTTTCTTTCGTGGAAGCAAGGAAATACGAGCCAGTTTATCGATATCAACCGGTTCATTTTCCAGAAAGAGAATTGCCTCAATCAGCTGTATCTGCTTCAAATGTTCCTTCTGTTCTATCTCCATGGTCCTCTTCTTCAGCCCGTCGGATGAGTATGTCTCCGAACAGGGTATGCTGGTATATCCTGATCATCCTGGTCTTTACTGCCTCAAGGATCGCCAGAAAGGAGCAGATGATATCCAGGGGGGAATGCTCATTCACAATAAGCTCCAGAAAGGGAAACTCTTCTCGATCCTCCAGCAGTTCCAGCAGGAAGGCTGTTTTTTCCTTAACGGTGACCTCTTCATAGATGCTGAATACATTTTCCCGGGAAAGACCTGACAAAAGGGTATTGAAGGTCCTCAGGAGATCCCATATCTCAACCTCCTCCCATATGTCATTATCCTCGAAGGGAAGCACCGGCTGGTTTTTCTTTCTGGAGATGATCCACTCGGTGGATACCTCCTGGTCGTTGATAAGGTCTGCGTACTTCTTGAACTTCTGGTATTCAAGCAGTCGCTCTACAAGATCCTTCCGGGGATCCTCATACTCCTCGTCAAATTCCACCTCTACAGGCAGCAGCATCCTGGACTTAACGTACAGCAGGGTAGCAGCCATGAGATAAAAGTCAGTCAGATTATCCAGCTGGATCTCCGAAGCGTATCGGATAAATTCCATATACTGTTCGGTGATCTCAGAAATGGGTATATCATAGATATTCACCTCATTCTTCTGGATGAGAAACAGCAGCAGATCCATAGGACCTTCAAATGAGGAAACCTGCACATGATAGGGTGACTTTTTTGTCACTTCCGGCTGCTGTTCGGTTTGCATAATCCCCTACTCTTCAATAACCTGTGTGTCTTTGCTGGAATCTTCGGGTTTGGGAAACATCAGCACCCGAAGCTTTTTTTCAATGTCCCCGGCGATATCGAGGTGCTCTTCCAAATACTGTTTCGCATTTTCCCGACCCTGGCCGATCTTATCTTCCTGGTAGGCATACCAGCTTCCGCTCTTTGCAACAATATCATATTTTACCGCACCATCCAGGAGGCTGGCATAGTAGCTGATACCTTTTCCGAAGATGATCTCCATTTCAGCCTTCCTGAATGGAGGAGCAACCTTGTTCTTCACTACCTTCACACGAACCCTGTTGCCAATTGCTTCGTCAGCGTTTTTCGTGATGGTTTCAATTCTTCTTACCTCGACACGGACTGATGAATAGAACTTCAGCGCCTTACCACCTGTTGTAGTCTCGGGATTACCGAACATAACCCCGATCTTCATGCGGATCTGGTTGATGAAAATCAAGCATGATCCGGATTTCGAGATAGTTCCGGTCAACTTTCTCAGTGCCTGACTCATCAGCCTGGCCTGAAGTCCCATATGGGAATCACCCATCTCTCCTTCGATTTCAGCCTGGGGAGTCAATGCGGCAACGGAGTCCACCACGATGATGTCAACAGCGCCGGAACGGACCAGAGATTCTGTGATCTCCAGAGCCTGTTCTCCCGTATCGGGCTGGGAAATCCACAATTCATCGGTATTCACCCCGAGGTTTTTGGCATAGATAGGATCAAGGGCGTGCTCTGCATCTATAAAAGCGGCTATACCGCCCTGCTTCTGGCATTCAGCAATTGCATGGAGGGCCAAAGTAGTCTTTCCTGATGACTCCGGTCCGTATATCTCTATAATTCTTCCCTTGGGATATCCGCCGACACCCAGGGCTTCATCCAGAAGAATTGATCCCGAGGGTATGGTGGCAATATCTTTAGCAGGACCGCGATCGCCAAGGCGCATGAGGGACCCCTTACCGAACTGCTTATCCAACTGAAGTCGGGCTGATTCAAGGGCTTTCTTCTTGTCCTCTTGAGTGCCGGGTCCTGAATAGGTCTGTAATGTCTTTTTTGCCATATCTGTTTATCTCCGAATGTGTTGAGCTCTTAAAAAAAACGGAACAGTTAAGCAGCAGGAATGCTTGAATTATTGTTCCTTAGTATCAATAATGATAGTAACTGGTCCATCATTTGTATAGGTTACATCCATGTGGGCGCCAAATACTCCCGATTCCACCGGTACAGTATAGCATGAACTGATTAACTGTGAACATTTCTCCACATATTCCCGGGCCCGCTCGGGGGATTCAGCTTTGTTGAAGGAGGGACGGTTTCCCTTCCTGGTATCAGCACAGAGGGTGAACTGGCTGATCATCAGTATTCCCCCTCCAATGTCCTTCACGGAGAGGTTGAGTTTCCCCTGGTCATCCTCAAAAATTCGCAGCTGTGCGATCTTGCGGGCAGCATAGCTGATATCATCTTCCTGATCTCCCTGTTCTACTCCCAGATAGACCAGCAAGCCGTGAGAAATTGAACCAGTGACGGTGCCGTTAACAGTAACTGAAGCGTTGCGGACCCGCTGTACTACCGCCCTCATAGAAGCTCTTCCCCGTCTCTCAGGATTTTTAAAACCGATGCAGGGTCCTTATCACCGAAAAAAGCGCTACCTGCAACAACCACATCAGCGCCGGCTGCTCTGACCGATTCAACCGTATGTCTGTTGATCCCTCCGTCCACACTAATGAGATAGGTATAACCCTTTTCTCTGCGGATCTGGTCGAGTTCCTTGATCTTATCAAGAGAGAAATCAAGCATCTGCTGACCTCCAAAGCCTGGATTGACCGACATAACCAGGATCTGATCAACTACAGAAAGAATTGGGGTAATTGCAGACACAGGAGTTGAGGGAACCAGGGATATCCCCGGTTTTTTCCCAAGCAGCCTGATTCGCTGAATCAGACGATGAATATGTACAGTTGCCTCAACATGAAAGATGATCCAGTCACTCCCTGCTTCAGCAAATGTATCCACCATTGTCTCAGGATGATTCACCATCAGGTGTATGTCGAAGGGCAGCGAACTCAACTGGCGCATGTCGCTGACAAATTTGTGTCCAAAGGTGATCTGCGGGACAAAGGATCCATCCATGATATCGAAATGAATCCAGTCAGCACCTGAACGTTCAATAAGAGATATTTCCTCAGCCATGTGCGAGAAATCTGCAGCAAGGACCGAGGGGGCCGTCATGAGTTTCTTTTTCTCTGCCATACCTTGGTTGTACCAGAAATTGAGAGGATTGGCAATCTCATAAGCCACTATGATAATTCCTGTTTTTCACGTATAATGTTTTTATGGCGGATCTACGGGCAGTACAGTATATCAGAAACGGCTCCTTCAAAGAGGCTCTCAGGTTTATACCTGAACATCAGGAACAGGTCAATTATATCCTTCAGTTCTGGCAGCTTCGCAGCCGTGCCTTTGAGAAACAGCTGGATGAGCTGAAACGTGCAGCTATGATCGTTCATGAGTGGAAGGTTTTTTACCGGCTGTATCTTCAGGTTGGACTTGATATCGAATACTACCGATCCCTGCGTGAATGGGTCTTTACCCTTCTTCGGGGTACCTGCAGAAAAGTTCTGGAGGGAACACAAGTAGCCTCAGAGCTCACCTATTATCTCGGCGTGAGTCATCTTATGCTCAGGGAATACCAGGATGCGGTGAACTGGGCAAACCATGCGGTCCAGAAGGAGCAGCAGAATATGCGCTACCTTGCCTTGCTCGCATGCTGCTGGGAACGGCTCGGTCATGACTATCAGGCACGGCTTCTGTACCGTGAAGCCTACTATCAGGACCCCGATGCAGTAGAAACTGCCTGTCTCTCAAGCCAAATCATTGATACTGTTATTGAAAGAATCCTTCATTTTCGGTATCCTGTGGAGAGCATTCAATATTGGATACCCGTATTCGGAAGAATTTTCAGTCTATTCAATGTTAAAAGAGCACTCACTACCCTCGAATACAGCTCGCTGGTCAAGCGGGTAAGGCAGCTTGAAAGCTCCCTTGAGGGTGCCCAGACCCAGGGGGATCTATCGGTACTGCCGAAACTTCTGAACGGATATCTCTGGATGATAGACTACCATACTGCCCTGAGGAAGAATCAGGACAGAATCCAGGAGCTTGAGAGTCAGCTTCAGGATACCGATGAACGGGTGTATCAACTCTATATTGAACATGCTCAAGGATCGAATGAGTTCGCATAAAAACAAGTAAGGTGGAACCTATGGGAAAGACAATTGAACAATTATCAGAGATGCTCAACGAAGAAAAATGGACGCGAGCAGCCATCAACAGCTACACGATCGGCAACTTTGAAGAACTTGACTCCCTGACTGCTGCGGCAGGCAAGGAGGAACTGGGTGAGATCAAGCAGCTGTGCGACGATCATCTTGTCCATACAAAACACAGCATCATCGCTCTCTATATCTCCGGGATCATCTCCTTGAAAAAACGGCTCATCGACGATTCCCATCTGGTTCAGCTAATAACCCTCTTTTCTGATAACAGGAAGTGGAACATCGTAGAATATCTTTCCCAGCGCGTCCTCGATCATGGTGAGAACATGCTTGTACTGCGTCTTCTGGCAAACTGCTATGAGAATACCAGTGAGGAGCAGAAGAAATATGAAGTCTGGGAACGTCTGATTAAAGTAGACTACGAAGAGACAGATATTGTGAAGCACCTTGCAGAGCGTGCAGAACAGCAGGGTGACCGCGAGCAGGCGGTTGTCTATTATAAGAAAGCACTCTACCGCTATATAAATTTCCGCAATTTTGCACAGGTCAAGGATATTTGGGACCTGCTGATTAAGCAAATACCCGATGAGTATGAGTTTTTTCTTCAAATCAGCTCAAAGGTCAGTACTACCGTCAGTAACGAACGGGGTAATCAGCTTCTTTTGGAACTCTACTATGTGTACCGGGACCAAGAGAAATGGGATCGGGCAGTAGATATCCTGAAAATGTATATCCACGGAGATCCTAAATCAACTGAAGCCAGAAATGAGCTGATTGCATGCTACCGGATTATTTATATGGAACACAGCAAGCTAGAAGACTATATCAATGAATCAAATCTGCTTCAGTCCTACCGGAACGTTGAAGAAGCTGTTGCCTATTTCGAGAAACATATTGCACTGGATTCAGGAAACTTCGTCTACCATAAGAGCTGGGGAATTGGAAGGATTAAGTCAATCCGCAACGAACTGGTGGTTATTGATTTCGTAAAAAAACGGGACCATACAATGTCCCTTAAGATGGCAGTAAATGCCCTCACCGTACTCGACAAAGCACATATCTGGGTACTCAAGAGTGTACTTCCCAGGGAACGGCTTCATGACAAGGTACGAGAGGACGTGGTCTGGACACTCAAGATGATCATTAAGAGTCATGATAACTCAGCTAGTCTTCGAACCATCAAAAGTGAGCTCGTTCCCTCAGTGCTTTCAAAGAACGAGTGGGTTTCATGGAACATCACTGCCAGAAAAATTCTAAAGACCAACTCTTCCTTCGGATCCAACCCTAATAAATCTGATGAGTTTATGGTCCGGGAAACCCCGATCTCATTCGAGGAGAAGACCCTCAATATATTTAAGAGTGAGAAAGACTTTTACCAGCGAGTTAAGATCATGCGGGAGTTCATTGCAAACAGTGAACCCGATTCAACGTTTTTTGAGGAGATCTATAACTATTTCATCACCTTTGCTAACAACTATGCAGTGGTGAATGACCAGGTTATATCAAGTTATCTGATCACGAAGCGACTGTCCAGGCAGTTCACCTTTCTTCATAAACCAGAGCCCATGAAGATTACTGATGTGTTTCAGGACCAGCAGAACCTGATTTCGGTTTTTCAGCAGATTAATGACGGAGATATCAGAAGGGATTTCCTTAATGAAATTAAGCATTCCTATGAAAATTGGAAGGATCTTTTTGTGAAGATCTTCCCGCATCATCTGACTATGTTTATTATTGATGAACTTGAAGCAAATGGACAGAAGGACCCCTACTTCATCAAGATCTTTCTTGAGGCCTATGACAACTACCGTGAGCGGAGTGAAGCGTTTGCCTGGCTGGCGAAAAACTTTTCCCTGGATGTATGGGAACAGAGCGGTATAACAAGTGAAAAGGTGCTAATTGCCCTGCTCCATCTGATGGATATAACCCTCCGCCATATTTCCAATAAACGGGATGTGGTGCTTAACCGGAGAATCAACAGGACTATCCAGGCAATTCTCTTTGATGAAGGTGTTATTAACCAGTATGTCTCCTCCCAGGACATTGATCAGATCAATCGTATCTATTCACTTGTAAAGGATATTGTTGAGCTGGATCCGTCAAAGAAAATTGAGCTAAAGCATTTGATTAAGGAAAAATATCCTGATTTTAAGTTCAGCGGTGAGGAAGAAAAGACTGAAACTGTTTCCGGAGGCTTGATCGTTACTGAGAAGAGTTTCTCTAACAAGCAGAAAGAACTGAAGTATATCCTTGAGGTTGAAATCCCCGATAACTCCAAAGAGATCGGTGCTGCCAGGGAACTGGGCGACCTTCGTGAAAATGCTGAATATAAAGCTGGTAAAGAGCGTCAGGAACTGCTGAACATAGCTGTTGGAAAGATCAAGGGAGAAGTAGAACGAGCAGTAATTTTTGATGAATCCTCTGTTGATACCGATAAGGTCTCCTTCGGCACTACCGTGACAATGGATAATCTTGATAACGGAGAGGAAGAAGTTTTCCATATATTCGGCCCCTGGGAGTCAGAGCCTTCAAAGCAGATTATCTCCTATCTCTCACCCTTCGGAGCAAAACTGCTCAACCATAAACCGGGAGAGGAATTTTCCTTTACCATTAATGAGCATAACTATTCATATCGTCTTAAGCAGATCGAGAAGGCTGACTTCTCCGCCCTGTAAAGATATACACCCCCAGACGCTGATACATCAGCAGCAGCGGGACTGTTCCGGCAGCGGATATCACACAGATATACGCTGTCAGGGACAACCAGCTGCCCTGCCAGGGGGTAATAAACCGCCGCAGGATCCACATGACCCCAAAAGCCAATAACCCGCTGCATACTATCTGCACCCAGTGCAGTAGACTATGCCGATCTGGGCGAAAACGTATCAGGCTGATCCACGCCAGCACCATAGTGGATAGGGTGTATGCTGCGGGTAATCCTGACAGGCCGAGGGCAGTACGTATCAGCAGTATTGAACAGATGATGTCGATAGCCGTCAGCAGCAGCGTACGAACCACAGCAGAAGACCAGGCCGATCGAATATACAGATCCCTCATAAAAAGTTGAGTTATGCCTGCTGCAGGAAGTGCCGGTGAGAGATACCGCAGCAGGGAAGCGGTAGCAGCAACAGATGCTTCATCATATCGTCCTGAAAGGAGGATAAGTTGGGATACCTCATGGGCAAAGAGCCACAACAGTGCTGCAGAAGGTATGAGGAGGGCTAAAACGTAGCCTGCTGCTCTTGAGAGCCGATCACGGGCCCCATCAGCATCCCTCTGGGCATAGAGCTGTGAGAGTTCAGGATAGAGCGAAGAAGCTATTGAGACGAAGAATACACCGAAGGGCAGCTGCCAGATCATCAATGCATTGGAGAATATCATGACGCTTCCTTCAGCAAGGGTTGATGCAAGGTAGAAGGAGACCTGCTGGCTGACGAATAGTGCTGAGCTGAGCAGAAGCAGGATCCCCCAGTTCCCCATGAGGTGCGTGGAAATACGTTTTTGGGGCTTCTCTATGCCCCCGGAGTAAAACTGCAGTACCCTGAGAAGCATCATCAGGACTGGAATGACCGCGCCGACTGCAAAACCCCAGGCTATAGCGAGTATGCCGAATCGAGGGTACCACATCATTGATACACTAATTACTGAAGCGGAAACGATAAGAGGAGCCAGCGAGGGGAGAAAAAACCTCCCGTGGACCTGCATCGTTCCGGCAAGCAGTGTAGTGAGGATGATACCAAGAAGATAGATGGTGAATATGCCAAGCAGCACAGCTCCATATTGAGCAATTAACTCCTGATCAAGCTGAGAAATAGTCCCAAGTAGCGGTTCTGCAGTGAAATAGAGCAATCCGCCCGCGATCAGGGTGACGACAGACAGAACATACAGTGTGCGGAGGAAAAAACCACCGGCCTCACTGGTGTTCCGGGCAACTAAGCTGCTGTATGTTGGGATGTATGCAGAGGAGAGTGCTCCTTCAGCAAGCAGTTTCCGGGAGTTATTGGCAAGATTGAAGGTGAAGAAGAAGATATCACCGGAGGCAGTAGCCCCCAGCAAGGAACTCATGATCCTGAGCCTCACCAATCCCAGCAGTCGTGAGGCAAGAGTCATTATCATGAGCAGTCTTGAGCGTGATTCAAAGGCTCCCTGGGGATGTATCTCCCTGGTAGGTGCTGAGGAATGATCGCTTGAAGGCTGCAAAATCTCCCTCCTGAATATGGGCTCTGATGGAGTCCATAAGAGTATAAAGATAGTTCAAATTATGTTCAGTTGCCAGCATGGGCCCCAATATCTCGTTGGTCTTAAAAAGATGGCGAAGGTAACCCCGTGAATAGGTGGTGCAGGCAGTACAGGAACATCCCTCCTGTATTGGTCCCTGATCAAGGGCGTGACGAACCTTTTTCAGTTGGATCATTCCCTGATCGGTGAATACCGAACCGGTCCTGGCGGTCCTGGTGGCAAAGACACAGTCAAAAATATCTATCCCCTGCTCTACCGCTTCCAGGATATACTCAGGTGTGCCGATACCCATGACATAGCGAGGCTTCTCAATGTCAATCAGCTCTGCGGTATAGCCGAGATACTCCCTGAATTGTTCAGGGCTCTCCCCTACAGATAGTCCTCCGATTGCCATGCCCGGGAAATCGATTAATCCAATCTCCTCTGCGCTTTGTTTTCTCAGATCCTTAAAGAAATTTCCCTGGATAATCCCGAAAAGTTTCCCCTGGTATTCACCATCATAGATCTTCCATTGCCTGTAGGAGCGCTTTGCCCAGGAAGTGGTGATAGCCAAGGCTTCAACTGCCTTCCGATGGGTAATATCCGGAGGAGTGCATACATCAAGGCACATGAGAATATCGCTTCCGAGGGTGCGCTGAATATCTACAACATGTTCCGGAGTCAGTGCATGTAATGATCCGTCAATATGAGATCGGAACTGAACTCCCTCAGGTTTAATTTTTCTTAAACCCGCAAGAGAAAATATCTGGAATCCTCCGCTGTCGGTAAGGATGTTGTGCTTCCATGAACTGAAGCGGTGCAGGCCTCCGTATGAGGATATTACTTCCATACCTGGACGGAGATAGAGATGATAGGTATTTCCGAGAATTAGGTTATAACCAATATCTTCGACGGCACTATGATGCATTGCCTTTACAGTGCCGTTTGTACCTACCGGCATAAACATCGGGGTGTTCACTTCTCCATGGGGAAGATGAAGCATACCGAGACGGGCCTTTGTGGTGCTGTCGCGGTCAGTAATGGTGAATATCCTATCGGCATGGGCCATAAGTCAGTTCCTTTTTCAGTAATTATGTGTGTACCCGGTGAAATAACACTAGCGACAGTATACAGAAAGTGACCAGCGGCAGCAAGCTGCCGGCTGCAGGAGGAAGAACTCCCTGACGTGCAAGGATCATGCAGAAAAACTGGAAGCTGTAATAGAGGACTGACACACCAAGAGAAAAGAATATACTTAACAGTAGAATATTCTTTTTCAACCTGGAGCCGAAGGAGACCGAGAGTAAAGCTACAAGAAGAGGTGTGAATGAGAATACCACTCGATCATACAGGTCAGTAAGAGCCTCCCTGGCGTTTTGAGCATCGATACGTTCCAGCCTCCTGATAAATCCGAGAGCCTCGGCGAACCTCATATGTGCAATGTCAAACACCTGTGCCCGAAACATCCTGGGTGGTTCAGTTAATCTCGGGTCACTTAAAACAGAGTATGAAGTAAGCAGGGGATCATCTGGTCTCAGATCATAATGGCGGACAGCTTCAAGTTCCCATATTCCATGTTGGTAGGAAGCTCTGGATGCATCAATTCGTTCAGCCGGAAGAGTTTCATCATAGATAATCACCGTCACATCATTCAGCACCTGGTCCTGTTCCCGATATCTTGATGCGTAGTAGAGGATTTCCGCACTGTTATTCCACAGGGTCACCCGTTGATTGTCAAAGGATGGGCTGCGGCCGGTAAGCTCCTGGAGCTTGTGACTTTGTCGAGCTGATGCAGGGATCTGGATGGTCTCCTGGAACAGCAGGGATACGGTACTCAGCAGGAGTGCCGCCATCAGTATGGGCAACACAAGTCGCTTAAATGCAACTCCCGAGTTCAGCATTGCAATGAGTTCATGATGAGCATAGAGAGATGCTGTGACAAAACAAACAGAGAACAGCATAGATACCGGGAGGGCGTAGATAAGCGCCTGTGGCATAGCCAGTACAAGAAGGATAAGGATTTCCTGCAGGGGTGCATCCCGGTCAGTTAATACGTAGAGGTATCCTGCCATGTCCGCTATGGCGAGAATTACCGTGAGGCCAAGAAGCGTGAACAGCAGGGGGGGGAACAACTGTTTAAGAAGGTATCGATCAAATAGATTCATCCCTACCTCCTGCTCAGCAGCAGCAGTAAGCCGCCTAACATACTGAACAGTAGATTCGGACCGAGCATAATCAGCCATGATGGTAGTGCTGAAGTTGGTCCAGCCGACTGTCCTAAAAAAAGGAGAAACCAGTAGATCGTTGAAGCTATGACCCCTACTCCGAAGCCGATCATTTTTCCGTGCTGCATGGGAAAGGAGGCGATGGGGAAAGCAATAAAGAGCAGAAAAAAACAACCCATGGGAAGAGCTAATTTTCTGAACAATTCAATTTCATAGAATTTTAGGGTCGTACTTCGGTAGCTCTTTGTCTCCAGGGAAGAGAGCTCCTGACCCAGACTGACAATCTGCTGTGGAGATGTATCCCTCTGCTCAAGCTTCTGCTCTATCTCTGTGATTCGCAGTTGATCCTGAGCGCGGGAGGAGGCAATCCGCTGTCTCCGCTGGTGCACCTCGGCATATACATCACGGATACTCATCTCCGAAGGACTCAGGGATATCATAGTGAAGGTGATACTTGCAAGATCGAAGAAAAGTTCCATATCGTGAGCACGAAGATACTCAAACGCATCGCTGTCTCGGGAAGTGACTCCATGCACATTATGAAACTGAAAACTGTCCTGGGTGAAGCTTCCGGAGTCTGCAAAGAGCACCCTTCTTTTTTCAAGGGAAGAAGAGGTATCAATCATGACAATGTCCTCCACCCCCTCTGAGCCGGAACTCCTGCTTACCATCAAGGTATCCTTAAGGAGGGTTGGGGTAAAGGGTCGTATTTCAAGTTCCGGTATTTTGTAGATAAGTTCTCTGTAGAGGCTTCTGTACTGGATAGTACCAAGGGGAAGGAGCATATCATTGATGCCGAAAGACAGGAGTGATAATAATATGCCCATAAGCAGAAGTGGACGGAAGATCCTCCAATAGCTGATACCACTGGAACGGATGGCTACGATTTCCCTGGATGAGGAGAGATTTCCCAGAGTCATGGCTGCTCCTGACAGAGAAGCAAAGGGAAATGTTAGGGAAAGAATAATAGGAATTGAATACAGCATGATCCTCAGCACATCCAAGACAGAGACTGCACTGATCATTACATTACGGGCAAGTAGAAGCAGCTGGTTTACAAAGAAGATAAAGAAGAAAAAGAAAAATGCTACGAGAAAACTGAAGAGAAATTCCCGGGTTATATACAGCTCGATTGTTCTGTATCTGCTTTGAGGGCTCATTACCTACCCGTAGATCCGAATCCTCCCGATCCCCGTTCAGTATCAGAAATATCATCAGCAGGGATAAAGATTGAACGGGCAACACGCTGCAGCACCATCTGTGCGATCCGTTCGCCGGGATGGATTATGACCGGCTGATCTCCGTGATGTACCAGAATGACTCGTACTTCACCCCGGTAATCCGCATCAATGGTACCAGGCGCATTGAGCACCGTTATACCGTGATGGAAGGCCAGGCCGCTTCGGGGGCGTACCTGTGCTTCAAATCCTTCAGGCAGTTCCAGATAGATCCCAGTTCGAATAATTGTCCGGCTGCCGGGCTGTATGGTGACTGGTTTGTCCAGCAGAGCATGAATATCGGCTCCAGCTGCCTGTTCAGAAGCATAATGAGGGGGCAGTGCCCCCTCATCTAGACGAATGCGTACCTCAGGGTACTCCATTACTACTTCTCCTGTTCGTTCAGTGCATCAATATAGCTGAGGTTCAATCTACCCATTCGATCTACCTCAAGCAGCTTAACCGGTATCTGCTGATTCATGGTCAGTACGTCTTCAACAGCTTTCACTCTGTGGTTGGCAAGCTTGGAGATGTGCACCAGTCCTTCTTTTCCGGGAAGAATTTCCACAAAGGCACCGAAATCGGTTATACGCTTCACCGTTCCCTGGTAAATTCTACCTGGTTCCGGCTCTTCAATGATGGAGAGCACCATGTTACGGGCAGCTTCAGCTTTATCGGCATCTTTGCCGAAAATGGTAACAGTACCGTCATTATCGATGTTGATTTCAGATCCGGAACGTTCAGCAATACTCTTGATCACCTTTCCACCGGGTCCAATTATAGCGCCGATCTTCTCCTCATCCACTTTCAGCTTGAGGATCTTAGGTGCATATTTTGAGATTTCTTCATTGGGGATTGAAATTGCCTTAGCCATCTCATTGAGAATATGGAGTCTTCCATTTTTAGCCTGCTCAAGAGCCTTGGCCATGAGACTGCTGCTTACACCTTCGATTTTTATGTCCATCTGAAAAGCTGTAATTCCCTCATCGGTTCCGGTCACCTTGAAGTCCATATCGCCCAAGTGGTCTTCCTCTCCGAGGATATCACTGAGTACAACCATCTCATCTCCTTCGGAGATAAGTCCCATGGCGATACCGGCAACAGGTTTTTTCATCTTAACACCAGCAGAAAGCAGAGATAGGGTTCCACTGCAGACTGTAGCCATGGATGAAGATCCGTTTGATTCCAGAATTTCCGATACAACCCTGATGGTATAGGGAAAGCTGTCCTTTGGCGGAAGCATTGGCTCCAGTGCCCGAAAGGCAAGGTGTCCGTGGCCTATTTCACGCCGTCCGGTAAACATTCTGCCTGTTTCACCGACTGAGAAGGGAGGAAAGTTATAGTGCAGCATAAACCGCTCAAAACTCTTTTCCCCGTCGATATCATCCTTCATCTGTTCATCATATACCGTACCGAGGGTAGTAACTCCAAGACTTTGGGTTTCACCTCTGGTAAACAGGGCACTACCGTGAGCTCTGGGCAGGATATCGATTTCACTGGTGATTGTTCTAATCTGGTCCGGCTTTCGGTGGTCGGTACGCTTTCCTTCCTTCAGGATGGATTCGCGGACAATGCTTTTTTCTAGGTCGTTAAGTACCTTACCAACCTTCTTTGCATCTTCCTCTTCCAGCTGGTCAGCAAACTTTTCTAGAACCGATTCCTTGACAGCTGCAAGTGCAGCTCCCCGTTCAAATTTACCAAGTACAAAGCAAGCTTCCTTTAAAGGAGCTTCTGCAAAGGCAATAATATCTTCTTCAAGTGAGAAGGGCTCTGTCTTGTTATTCAAGGGCAGTTTCACCTTCCCGACAGCTTCTGCCATGCGAATCTGTGCCTGACAGATCTCCTTGATTACCGGTTCAGCAACAGATATTGCCTCTATGAGGATTTCTTCGGGCACTTCATTGCCTCCACCCTCAACCATAGTTATTCCTGTAGCAGTACCGGATACAATAATATCCAGGGAACTCTGTTCAATTTCCAGAAATGTTGGATTTATGATGAATTCACCATCAAGATAGCAGACCCGGACTGCACCAATAGGTCCGTTAAAGGGAATATCAGATATCGTCACCGCCGCAGAGGAGGCAACCATGGCTACCATGTCGGGGGGATTTATCTGGTCAGTGGACAGTGTTGTGGGTACTAGTTGAATTTCTCTTTGGAAGGTTTTATCAAAAAGCGGTCTCAGGGGCCGGTCTATAAGCCGACATACCAGGATCTCTTTATCCTTGGGACGCCCTTCCCTTTTTAGGAACCCACCGGGGATCTTACCTGCGGCATAGTACTTTTCATTATACTCGACTTGGAGAGGTACAAAGTCGATACCCTCAATGATCGAGCTGCTGCAGCAGGCAGTTGCCAGAACAGCACTTCCCGAATAGGTGGCATATACAGCCCCATTGGCCTGTTTTGCCATTCGTCCGGTCTCAAGGATCATCTCTTCCTTGCCGATTTTAATTCGTTCTCGATAGATCATGCATCATTCCTTATTATTTTCTCAAGTTAAGTTCTTTCAGCAGTTCCCGATATTTATCAAGATTATTCTGCTTCAAGTAGCGCAGAAGTCTCCGCCGCTGTCCGACCAGCTTCAGCAGGCCTCTCCTGCTGGCGTGATCCTTCTTGTGAGTCTTAAAATGCTCTGTAAGATCACGGATCCTGTCGGTTATCAGGGCAATCTGTACCTCAGTTGCGCCTGTGTTCTTGCCGCTGCCTCCGTACTGATGAATCAGTTCCTGCTTTCGTTCCTTAGTCAAACCCATATCGTTCGTTCTCCTTAGACTTCAAATACTAATTCCCGTATCGTTTCGATTACAGGAACAGAGATATCATGATCCCCCACTTCTATATCTACGATACTTTGAGTGGAAGATTTCTGAAGAATACAGCGCACCCGATAGATCCCCGGTGGCGGTAGGGGCTGGGTGATTTGATCCTTCAATATAATCATGGCATCGTCTCTTCGATATTGAGGTAAGTCGGCTATATCGAGAGAGAATGCTCTATGTATTAAACCGTTGACTGTACGAAAGTCTCCGGCAAGCACCTGTTCTCTTATGCGGGTGCTGCTCACGGTATGTATACCATCATACAATAAAGAAGGAATAATATCTACGTCGATACCGTGGGTTGTGAAAAAAAGGCGCACCTCTCGGGATGAGTAGCGGCCCCCTCTTCCACAGTGAAAATTTTCACCAATAACAACATGACGCAGATCACATCCCTGTGCAAGAATTGTCAGAAACTCTTCTCCGCTAAGCTGACTGAAGGAGCTGCTGAAGGCGATTTCTATAACGTAGTCAACTTCATAACTTGAAAATATATCTACTTTCTGTTTCCAGGTGGTTATATCGCCAAGATACCGATCTCCCTGGAGCAGGGCCTTCGGATTTTCCCGAAATGTGATGACCGCTGACTTGGTATCCTGACGACTGGTGATGTTTTTGATCAGCAGCTGGTGCCCTCTATGGATTCCATCAAATACTCCTACACTTACCGAAAGGGGTACATGCAGCAGCTGTTTTGAATCGTAGAGGGCACGAAAGGGCAGTATGGTCATCCAGATGCCTCCTGGAGAACGTATATCGCCGATATCTCCTCTCCCTTTCGCAGGTACCATCCGATCAAACCCCGGGTTCCGGAAAGTGCTATGACAGCTTCATGGTCATCACTTTGCTCTTTGAAATCCAGCCAGTGAAGCTGGGGCAGTGAACCGTGACTCAGTATACGCTCATATGAGGGCAGCGCATCGGCCTGTTCCACCGACAAAGCCCTGCTGAGCCCCTCAAGAGGCGACAGCATATCATCAGGCAGGGTGCAGCGGTCCGCGGGGACCGTCTCGTCAAGAGAGAAAGGTCCCACAGCGGTGCGGGTAAGTGCGCTTACGTAGGCCCTGGATCCTGCTGCGCGAGCGATATCCCGGGCAAGGGATCTGATATATGTTCCCTTGGAACATCGAATAGAAAACACGGCTTCAGGAGGATTCCAGGAGAGCATCTCCAGGTCATATATCTGAACTGATCGATAGGGCATATCAAGCTGCTTACCTTCCCTAGCCGCCCGGTAGGCACGCTTACCATCGATGTGCACTGCGGAATATACAGGTGGTTGTTGAAGAATGGTACCCCGAAACTGATCAAGGACATCGAGTACGCTTTGACGGGAGGGAACCTCTGCTTCAGAAATGATCGATCCCTCAGGATCAAGGGTTTCTGTCTCCTTACCAAAGTGAAATGTACCGATGTACGTTTTTTCCAGTGGAAGCAGATACTGATTAAATCTGGTCATATACCCGGTAAGAACCACAAGCATACCCTCGGCAAATTTATCGAGGGTACCTCCATGGCCAAGTTTTGATATTCCAAGGTTTCGTTTTAGATAGGTCAGTTCCTGGAATGAGGTATACCCTGACCGTTTATTCAGCAGTATAATGCCATTGGTGTTCATGAATCCTTTCGCAGACGTTCAATCAGGGAGTTTACCTCCATTCCTTTATGAATGGAGGTATCCGCTACAAACAGGAGTTTTGGAGTATTCCTGGTCTTGAGGGCTTTGCCGAGCTTACTCTGGATAAATCCGCTAGCGCGGTTCAACCCTTCCACAGAACGTTGGAGGGACTGTTCGTCTTCAAAGGTTGATACAAAAACCTTAGCGAAGGTATTATCGCTGGCAACCTCTATACGATTGAGCTGTACAAAATGGCTGACCCGAGGATCCTTGATCTCACCCTTGAGGATCATTGATGAGACAAGTTCCTGGAGGGATGCTGCTATTCTGTCATGCCGATATCCGCTCATAACCGCTTTTTCACCTCTACTGTTTCATATACTTCAAGGATATCACCTTGTTGAATATTCTGGAAATTATCAATTCCAAGACCGCATTCATACCCTGCGTCTACGCTCTTCACGTCATCCTTGAACCGCTTGAGAGAGTTGATCTTTCCGGTATGGATAACCGTATTATCGCGCAGTACGTGGACCGTACTGTTTCGTTTTACCTTTCCATCAAGCACATAGCAGCCTGCAACAAGACCAATCTTGGGCACCTTGAAGGTTTCCCTGATTTCCACATGACCGATTATATCTTCCCGGAGATCCGGAGAGAGCATACCTTCCATGGCAAGCCTGATATCATCAACGGCATCGTAAATGATGTTATATTTACGGATATCAACCTTTTCCTTGTCTGCAAGAATCTGGGCCTTTGGTGTGGGCCGTACATTAAATCCAATAACAATGGCATTGGAAGCCACTGCCAGGTTAATATCATTCTCAACAATTGCTCCCGCAGAGGCGTGAATTGCAATCAGCTTAATATCACCGGTGGAAAGTTTTTCAAGAGCAGTCTGGAGTGCCTCCACTGATCCGTGGACGTCTCCCTTAATGATAACCTTGAATTCCTGAATCGCACCGTCCTGAATGGAATCAAAGAGATTATCCAGGGTGATCTTTTTAACGTTACTTGCCTCACCCTGCCGTTCAAGTTCCTGGCGTTTAGCCGCGACCTGACGGGACTGTTTCTCATTTTCTGTTACCTGGAAGGGTGCACCGGAACTGGGGATCCCGCCGAAACCAAGTATCTCTACCGGCATAGAGGGAGTTCCAATATCAATTTTATTTCCGTAATCATCGAAGAGAGCCCTTACTTTGCCGCTATAAATACCGGCTACAAAGGGATCTCCCACACGAAGAGTACCACGCTGTATAATAACCGAAGCAACTATACCCCGTCCATGTTCAACCTTAGATTCTATGATCCGTCCCTCTGCACGGCAGTCAAAGTCAGCGTCAAGTTCAAGCATTTCTGACTGCAGAAGGATAGCATCGAGCAGCTCTTTGATGCCGATTTGTTTGAGCGCAGAAATTTCGCAGTAAAGCGTCTGTCCGCCCCAGGCTTCCGGTATCAGCCCATATTCAGAGAGCTGCTGTTTCACCCGGTCCGGGTTAGATTCAGGGAGGTCAATTTTATTGACAGCTACTATAATCGGTACGTGTGCATCCTTGGCATGGTTGATTGCTTCCACTGTCTGGGGCATCACCCCGTCGTTGGCTGCAACTACAAGAATAACAATATCTGTGATCTGTGCTCCCCGGGAACGCATCAAGGTAAAAGCGGAGTGCCCCGGGGTATCAAGAAAGACGATCGTATTGTCAGGGAGATGCACCGTCGATGCACCGATATGCTGGGTAATGCCACCGAATTCACCTGCGACTACATCTGAGGAACGAATTGAGTCCAGCAGTTTTGTTTTACCATGGTCAACATGGCCCATGACCGTCACGATCGGTGGTCTTGACTGCTTTTCATCAGTTCCAACATCTTCCTTCTCAATGACCGTTTCATCATAGAGGGATACTATATTGACTTCACAGTTATACTCAGTCGCAAGCAGTTCTGCAGTATCTGAATCAATCTGCTGGTTGATGGTAACCATCATTCCCATGCTCATGAGTTTTCCAATAAGCTCGGAGGCCTTCAGGTTCATCTTCCGGGCAAGCTCACTCACGGTAATCACTTCCATGATGTCAATCTTTTTTGGAATTGGGTTTGCCCGGTGCTGGGTTTTCTTCTTTATATGGAAGTCACGTTCCTGAACCTGTTCGCGTTTTTTTGAGTAGTCTATCTTTTTCTTCTGCTTGAAGGTCTTCTTTGCAGCCTTCCGTGCCCCGGTTTTCTGTTCCTCCGGAAGCGGAGCTGCAGGGGGTGCTCCCATCGGCTGCCTTGGTCCTCCTCCTGAAGGCGGCGGTCCAGGTCTACGATTAAATGATGGAGCTCCTCGTGGCGGTCTCTGCTGACTGGGAGGACCGGATACATTTCCCTTCGCCCGGGGTCTATCATCGGTTGCGGGCCGGGGTTTGTTTACCGGTCGCCGGTCACCAATGGCACTCCGCTGTGCTCTAGTCATATATGCTTGCCGGGGCTTATTTGCCCGGGCGGCTACTTTTTTCTGGACCTGTTCCTTTTCAGTAAGTGTTTCGGGCTTTACTTCCCGCTTCGCTTCGGCAGGGACTTCTTTGGGTTTTTCAGTCGGTGCAGAGGTTTCCTTTGGTTTCGTTACTTCTGCGGGTTCCTTCTTCTGAATCTGCTGTTCAACTACTGGTTCAGCTGACAGTTTTGGGTCTAAGGTCTCCTCGGGCGTTTTGTTCGCTGGAGCGGACTTCTTTACCACAACCCTTTTTTTCTTCACCACTACAACTTTCTTCTTTTCAGAAGCTGGGGTGGTCTGAGGCTGAGGAGGTTTCTGCTCAACTTTCTTGTGTTTTATCAGCGTCGCCTTAGGTTTATTGTTGTCTTCTGCCATAGAGTATCGTTACCTTCCTTATTCCTCTTCCTCTTCTTCATCCTCAAATTCAAAACTGAGTCCCACCCCGCAACTGGGACAGGTCTCCATGTGAATGGTGATTTCTCCTCCGCACTCAGGACATTCAAAGGTTTCTTCAACTTCCTCTTCCTCTCCTTCGGGCAGCTCTTCTTCAGATTCGGACTCAACTTCCTCTTCCGGTTGATCGATTTCTTCCTCATCGATCTGCAGATCGTCCTCTTCTTCCTGTTCATCATCAGTATTGTCGTTTTCTTCGACAATATCAACATACTCATTCACAATATCATTCAATTCCTGCAGTACCTTTTCATCGATTCCCTCGATTTCAAGGAGCTGATCGTTATCGGTATTGATGAAGCTTTCAATACTCTCAATACCGTTATTACGGAGCAGCTCAACATAATCTTCGGAAATTTCCGGGATATCAGAAATATTCTCAATGTCCCTATACTCTCCCTCTTCATCTATTGAGGAGAAAAGAGCATCGAAGTCCCGCTTGAACTCAACGTTTATATCCATTTCCGCAAACTGGGATTCGGTTTTCACGTCGATATTCCAGTCGGCAAGACGATTTGCCAGTCGAACATTGAGACCCTGTTTCCCGATTGCCAGAGAAAGCTGTCCTTCACCCACTACAGCAAGGGCGGAGCGCTTCGCCTCATCAAGGATATACACCAGTCTCACCTCAGCGGGAGAAAGGGCATTCTTGATAAAGTTCCGGGGATCAGTCTCATATTTCAGAATATCAATTTTTTCTCCCTCAAGCTCCTTTACGATAGCCTGAATCCGTGTTCCTTTCAACCCAACACAGGCTCCAACGGGATCGACGTCATCACGATTAGAATAGACTGCAAGTTTTGTCCGGTAACCTGGTTCACGAACAATCTTGTATATTTCTATGGTGTGGTCGTAGATTTCAGGAACCTCAATTTCAAAGAGCTTCTTAACAAAGTCAGTATGGGTTCTGGAAAGCACAATGCTTAGTCCACGGGGAGATTTTTCCACGCTTTGGATAAGTACCTTCAGCCGGTCACCCTGATGATAAAATTCCCTGGGGGACTGGAACCGTTTTGGTAAAATAGCCTCTGTCTTACCTACATCGATAAAAAGATCACCATTTTTTTCACGCTGGTAGTAGCCGATGATCATCTCACCCTCTTTTCCTTTGTACTCGGAATAGAGGGTATCCTTCTGGATATCCCGGAGGCTCTGCCGTGCCTTCTGCTTTGCACTCTGCACCGCAATACGGTCAAATTCCTTGGGATCAATCTCAATCAGCAGTTCATCGCCCGGTTCACAATCCTCGTTCAGCTCAAGCGCCTCGTCTAGGGCAATTTCTGTGATCGGGTCTTCGAGGTCCTCAACGATCAGTTTTTTCGCAAAAAGTGAAACTTCGTCTCCATCGTCGCTGAACTGTACAACTGCATTATCAGCGGTGCCGAATTTTCTCTTATATGCGGCAAGAAGAAACTCTTCGATGGTCTGTTTTATAAGATCTTCCGAGATTCCCTTATCATGTACTAATGATAGAATTGCATCATGTAAACCCGCAGCCATATCTGTTATTTCTCCTTCAGATTACTTACTAGCTTAGCTTTTTTTATGGTGTGCACAGGATAATGCTGCACTCCCTGCTCTTCAGCAAGTTCAATCCGGGACCCGTCAAAATCCCTAAGGTTACCTTCATACCAGTTATCCCCAATCAGAACTTTGATGCGTTCACCAAGAAAGATTGAAAATTCCCTGACATCCTTCATATTCCTCTGCAGTCCCGGCGAAGAGACTTCAAAATGTATATCCCGGGAATCGAAGATCACTGACAATCGAGGATATACAAGCCGTGACACTGCACTGCAGTCCTCCAGGGAGGTATTACCTTCCCGATTCTTGATCACCAGATGCACATGTCGTTCACGACGTATCACCGAATCCTGTATATCAACTACAGTATACCCCAAGGAGTCCACAAGGGGGAAGAGCTCTTTGTATAATTCTCTCTCACACAGCGTATCTGTAAGCATGGAAACCGTTCCTATCGGTACTGCACAAAAAAAGGATCGATTCGTTCGACCCTTTTTTCCGCAGGAAAAAAAAAGATGTATCTATTATATAGCAGGTTATCCTTTGATCGTCAATGGCCCTTGAGCCTGCTCTGAAGCTTTGCGAGAAAAACTAGTGCATCCAGGGGAGCAGTTTCCTGTACATTGAATGCCTTCAGATCTTCGAGGATGTGCTTGATTTCAGGATCGACGGCTTCATGATGTTCCGGTAGATCGATATCCTCACTGAAGAGCTCCGGCAGTCCAGACTGATCAGGTGCCATGTGTTTCTGGTGCTGTTCCAAAAGCACCTCAGCCCGACGTATAACAGATGCAGGCAGCCCTGCAAGTTTTGCTACATGAATACCATAGGATGACTTCATGCTGCCGGATTTTACACGATTAAGAAACACGATGTCATCACCATCTTCATGGATTTCGAGAAACAGTTTCTGAACAATAGGTGAGTCAATTTCTGTGAGCTCATGGAAATGTGTAGCAAAGAGTGTCTTGCTGCGCAGTCGCAGTACATACTGCAGTACCGCTGCTGCGATGGAAATCCCGTCGGCGGTACTGGTCCCCCGGCCCACCTCATCCATGATAATCAGGCTCTCATCGGTGGCATTTTTCAGAATATACGCGGTCTCATGCATTTCAACAAGGAAGGTACTTTCACCCCGGGCGAGGTTGTCCGAGGCACCGACCCGGCAGAATATCCTATCGACCGTGCCGATTACTGCATGCTGGGCGGGGACAAAGCTTCCCATGTAAGCCATGATGATAATCAGGGCATTTTGTCTCAGGTACGTAGATTTTCCCGCCATGTTCGGCCCGGTTATCAGGGCAAACCGGTGGTAGTCCTTGGGTATGGTCAGATCATTGGGAACAAACGACCCCGGGGGAAGACTCTGCTCCACCACCGGATGTCTCCCCTTCTCAATGATCAGTTTGTTATCCCGGGTAAATTCAGGACGGACGAATCCGAGGGTAGCAGCACTGTGCGCAAGAGACTGATAGCAGTCCACCTCACTCGCTGTCTCGGCTGCAGTACTGATTACACGGGCATAGCTTCGTACTTCCTGGAGCACATGCTGGAATATCTGCCTTTCCAAGTCCGCAAACTGTTCCTGAGCCTCCTTCTGTTTCTGCTCAAGCTCCAGGAGATGTTCGGTGGTGTAGCGCTCTGAATTCACCAAGGTCTGTTTTCTGATAAATTCCCGCCCTACCCGATCCGAATGTAACTTGGAAACCTCAATAAAATAACCGATAATTTTATTGTATTTCACCTTGAGCTTCGGGATCCCTAACAGTTCCCGAAGCTCCTGCTCATATCCCTTGATGAAATCCAAGCTGTGTTCAAGGTAATTGCGCATGGAGTCAAGCTGTTCATGATACCCCGGTTTGATAAGATACTGCAGTCCCAACGTCGGCTCATAGTAGATACTCTCTGATATCAATTGGGCACATGAAGCAACTGCATTGTGTGTTTCCTCTTCAAGAACACAGCTGAGCGTACCCTGGATATCCTGGTCAATGAGCAGCGCCTTTTCCAATGACTGGCGAAGGGAATAAAAGTCCTTTGGCTGAGCCTTCCCGATAAACAACCTTGTGGTGATCCGTGGAATATCGAGCATTCCCTTCAGGTGGCCCCTCAACGTGTGAAGAAGCGACGGTTGGTGGTAGAGTGTGTCTACGGCATCAAGACGGCTGCTGCGCTGCTCATCGTCTGTAAGGGGATGGATAATCCACTCCCTGAGACGTCGTGCCCCGGCAGCAGTAACCGTATGTCTCAGGACCGAGAAAAGTGTATCAGATTCACCGCCGTCGTGCAGATTACGAAGCAGTTCAAGATTACGTTGGGTTGATTCATCCATCATGAGATAGGCATGTCTGCTGTGCAAAGAGATTCCACGGATATGGTTCATGGAAATCTTGGCACTCTCCCGCAGATACCTGATGAGAACACCGACACTAGCAAGGCCGGGGTCATCATTACTGATGCCGAAGGACTGCAGACTGCTCAACCCCAGGAGTTCAAGCACATCTTGATATGATTGGGCGATATCAAAGGACCAGTCAGGAAAGGGGGTGACCATGGCCGAAGTTGAGGTAAGAAGCTGTCGAACTTCTGGATGTTCATGGTACAGTGCTTCAGGAAGAAGCACTTCTGATGGATCAAGTTCAAAGAGCAGCTTCTTCAACTGGCTTACCGGCTCCTCTCCGGGAGCAGATGAGAGAAAGAATTCCCCAGTCGAGATATCAATCCATGATGCAGTGAGCATCTTACCTAGCAGTGCGCATGAGAAGAGATAGTTGTTTCTGTTGGAAGTAAGCAGGTCATCCTCAATGACCGTTCCCGGAGAGACCACCTGCACTACCTCTCGCCGGGCAATACCCTTCTCGGGCATATCCATCTGTTCGCAGATGGCTATCCGTTTGCCGGCGTCAAGAAGCTTCTTTATATAGCTCTTAGTAGCATGATAGGGAATACCGCACATAGGTATGCCGTTTCGGGAAGTAAGGGTAACATTGAGGATGGAGGAAGCCTGTCGGGCATCCTCCTCAAACATCTCATAGAAGTCCCCGAGACGAAAAAAAAGTATCTCCTGCGGATACTCCCGTTTTATTGCGTAGTACTGCTGCATCATCGGCGTTGCCGACTCGCCCTGCTGATTCATTATATTCCCTTATATCATCATATATGCCGGGCAGCACAACTGCCCGGCAGACACATTCACTAGAAGAGGCTGTAGTCGATGGTGAAGACCAGCTGAAGGCCTAAAGGACCGAAGAGGTTCTGGGTTAGATCCTTTGGCTCCCAGTTGATAGAACCGTCGTCAAATTCAAAGGCTTTCGTCAGGAACAGTCCCAACGGGAGACCTGGAATACCAAGCTTGATGCCCGCTCCAGTGGAGAACTTAAATGCATCAAGTCCGAAATCATCACCCATGGTTTTAAACCCGGTACCTTCGTTACCCTCTTCAGGACCATATCCCCAGGTGGCGGAAAGGTAGGCCTCTGCGTCAAGGACGTTACTTACCAGGGGCATGGTGAAGGCGATTTTATTGTCCCAGAGCACCTCAAGATTTCGATCAAAGTCCCAGCCCCGGGCGGTGTTCATGCCGTCGATAAACAGCTTGTTTGATCTGTCGGCAAATCCTTCCGCCTCCCGCTGGGGAAACATAAATGAGAAATTGGTTTCAGCTGAAAGCACTCCTAACAGGTTTTTCCGGTCAGTCCGGGGAATATCAAAGAGGGTGAAGTATCCCGCCAGGCGGGTCTGGTTCTTGATATAGTTTGTTGGAAGCGGATTGGCTGCAAAAAAGAATGCCTCATTGAGAACTCCTCCGGAAACCCCGATACGGTTATGGAGGATAAAACCACTGGTTGGGTTATGGACAAGATCCCGGCGGTCCCAGGTGGTGGTGAGGTAGATTTCATTATTGAACTGCCAGTCTTGATGGTTGTCCCGATAACTTTGGTTGTAGGGAGTATACTGGTTATCGTCATAGTCGAGCATTCTGAGTGAAAAGCTGTATCCTCCGCCAATATTAATTCGACCGATGTCAGTGTGAAAGGTATAGCCGGAGAAGAGCCCAAGCCCGATGTTGTATCGGATCATCTCCATGGTCGGAGAATCCTCAGGAAATCCGGAACCGGTCCGGTCCTGGGGAATTCCAGTTTCTTTATTTCGGTCAAACCGAAGGTTTACACCGCCGCTTAAACGCCTGTTGAATAACCAGTTTTCCATGTAGGTAAAATCAATGCTCTGGCGAACCGGGGATGCCTCCAGTGATATGGAGAAGTCAGAGCCCATTCCGAAAAAGTTCTTGTCGTTCCAGGAGAGAAAACCCGATACCGGGAAATCCCCTCCCCCGAAGGTGGCACCGAAGCGAAGATCAATCCGGTTTGCCTCAATAACATCGACGTTGAGATCAAGCAGGCCCTCTTCGCTGCCGTACTCAGGCTGAACATTCACATCATCAAAGAGCCCTGTATTGTAGAGGTTTCTCATGCTCTGGATCAGTTCCGCACGGCTGAATACCTCTCCGGGCTGGAGGGTCAGCTCCCGGGCTATTACGTTATCCCTGGTGCGTTCATTACCGCTGATGGTCACATCCTCAATAAAAGCCTGACCGCGCTCAACCATCACCACGTCAAAGGTGACCCGGTTGTTCTCATGATCCCGCTGTTCCGTCGGGGTCACTTCATTGTAGATGTATCCGCTATTATAGTAGACCTCGACAATTGCTGCAAAATCCTCCTGAAGCCGTGACAGGTTCAGGGTATCCCCCACCCGGAGACGGGTATTCTGCTTCAGCTCTTCGTCACTGAAGAGGGTGTTTCCGGAAATGGAAATGCCCCCGAAACGCCAGAGGGGGCCTTCTACCACCTCAAAGGTAATTGAAAGGGCTTTCCTGCCCCGATCGGTCTCGACGGCTTCAATTGATACATCGCTTATCTCCGCGTCAATATATCCCCGGTCCCGGTAAAAGGTCAGTACCGCTTCCCTATCCTCATCAAGCTGGCTCTCGATAAATATACCCCGATTGAACAGGGACTGCTCCTTTGAGATCAGCTGCCTTTTCAATGTTGAATCGGAGAAACTCTCGTTACCCTGAAATGCTATCTGATCAATCCTGGACTGGAGCCCCTCATCAATAGTATATGTAATGGAAACCGTATTGGCCTCTTCATCAGTTTTCTGCTCCTGATCTATGGTGACATCCGCATATCCTCGGTCAAGGTATTCACGCTTGATTCGGTCTGGATCTCCCCTGAAGGATGAACGGCTGAAAAAACTTCCCTGGTCAATACGGATCAGTTCCCTGATGCGTTGATTGGAAAGCACACTATTACCGTCAATAGTCAGTTCTGTTACCAGCGGCTGCTCCACCATACTGAATGAAAGAATAACGTTCTGGTCACTTACTGCCGACCGTTTTGCATAGGCATAGAAGTAACTGAAATATTCAAGGTCGTAGAGTCTGTTCTGAATTTCCTGGAACAGCGCATGTGTAAGGGTCTCTCCACGGTATTCCTCCACCAGAAAATCGAGCTGCCGGGGTTCAACATGCACCAGATCCTCAAATTCAAGGTTTTCAATGGTTCTATTGGTCCACCAGGGGGTGTCCTGGGCTCCGAGGGAGACTGCGGCAACCGCGGTCAGGCATAAAACGAGTAACACTACCGATATCTTCTTCATAAACGATCCTTCTTTTAAAATGAGTATCTCCAGGATAATCCAACGGAGAAATCAGAGAATAAGCCAGGGAAATTAAGCTTCGGCTGGGTTGTTATCACCAGTTCATAGAGTGGTGTCTGCCATTCAAAACTCAATTCAACATCCATATTCATATAATCAGTAAAAAACAAACTTGATCCCTCTTCCTGATCAACATTTTCAGACAATACTAGCATTGTTTGGAAAAACATGGAATCACCCAAATACTTCCCCAAAAACACGGTAGTATTGTCGAGAAACGATGCAATCGGATTTTCCACCTGCGTATCAGGCAGATTCAATACAAGTGCATTGTGCACTATCTGACTACGTATGGAAAACACATCGAGATTCAAGGCGTTACGGATATTCGTCTCAAAATCACCCATAAAGCTTAATTGATCAATCAGGCCGAACTGATTAATGATATCAGTAGCGAGGGATGCGAATGCGATTGCCGGAGAAATTGATCCCCTTCCCCCCGCTTGTTCTGATATCAGGATGCTTTCACCGAGTATCTGGGCGATCTCACTGATCTGCATCGGAGGATTTGACTCAAACCGCGGTGTAAGGGAATTAAGACGCTGGTTCTCAGCTACCAGATAGATATCTACCCTGTTTGCCTGCTGGTCATATTCCCTAATTCTTGCCCGTACGTTTATCATGGGATCTACGAATTCATGGGTCTCTGCCAGCTGAATGCTGCCTTCGGTAATATAGAAATTACGTCTCACATAGTAGATTTCACCGCTTTTCAGTCCTACATTGCCGGTAATACTGAAGGTGCGACGGGAATTGTCAAAAACGATGTTCACCTTCTGCTGAGGGAGGGCATTTGCAGTAAGAATAGGAAACTCCCGTGTGGGCAGTATAAACTGAAGAGATCGTCCGGTGATTAAATTGAGTTCACCCCGGACAGGGAGGGGGTTATCCGGGACTGGGAATTCTTCAAGACTGAAACTGACCTGTCCCTCTTCTGCGGTAAGGTTTCCGGTCATATATGTATCGTAGTTGTCTATTACAATTTGCATCTCCCCGGTAACAAGTGCGTCATATTCTACCTGGGCTCCCGGTATGGTAAAGGTCGATCTGATAAACCGGTTTGGAGGAACGGAAAAATGCATGTCGAAATAGAGAGGTATCCAATTCTCAATATAGAAATCAAGTTTTGTTCGAACCGGAACAGTATCAACCATGGTGTTGAAGAGACTGAAATTCATCTCCTTACCGTGGATTGTCAGGGAAACATTATGGGCATTCGCTTGATGGGCAAGATAGTCCAGGTCAACCTTAACCGTGTCCACACTGAGCTCCCCGTAGAAATCGGGATCCTGCAGGCTCCCCATGACCGAGAGATACCCCTCAATAGTACCCTCGGCAAAGTTGAGGTTAGGTATGCCGAGTATATTGAGAAAGGTGAGATCGAAGGATATATCCTGGGCATGGAAGGTGAACAAACCTCCCCCAGCCCAGGACCCTTCCGCCCGGAGTTGAATAGGAAGTCCTTCATACAGTGAAAGAGCAAATTCCCGTTCAAGGGAAGATATCTCCAATGAGAACAACTCATCCTGATCCCCACCGCTCAATACCATCTGGTTGTCCTCTACCAGGAGCATGAAGTCCATCTGATCTGATATCACTAGTTCCCCGAGACTCACATCCAGAAGCTGAAAGTCAAAGAAGATCTCCTGGTCCTGGAAGGGATTCTCAAGCAGATCAAAGAGCCTGTCGATAGATGGAAGGGTCGCCTTGGAAGTTGCCCGGGAGGTTACCAACATGTCCCCCGCATCAAAGATCAGATCCAGGGAGAGATCAAAGGAGCCACTGGGCACATCATAACGGCTTCTTATATCCTCTATATAGATATTTTCCACAGAGAAACCGCCTTGTGATATAGTGAACCCATTCCGGTCGGCTAGCACCGAAAGTGTTCCCTGGTATATGTTTCCACGATAATCCAGTTCAGGGACATCGATATCAATTTCACCGGTAAACTGGTCTGGAACTCCGTAGATGGAGATGCTTGAATTGACCGTTCCCGTAAAGGGAAGCTGCTGAAACCTGTCAAAGCTGCCTGAATCAATAGTACCTGCAAGATGATAGAATCCATCATAGTTAAAGAGCTCTCCACGATAGTGCTCCTGACCATCCCTGAATTCAATCAAAGCACTTCTGATGGTCCGGCTGTGCGCATCGAAAAGCAGTGAACCGCTTCCGTTGAGCATGTCCTGTTCATCCCTGTAGGTGATACTGGTGAAACGCAGCATACCCGGAGTGAGAGAACCTTTCATAGAGAGACCGAACTCGTGATCCATGAGTGCTATACCGTCTATCTGAAGGCTCTGTATGGTGAATCTATAATCATCAAGGTCTGTGAAGTATCCGGCCAGTCTTCCACTGACCGGTATACCCACCAGGGGAACACCGGGTAATGCCGGGAGTATCATATCCTGCCAGTTGAGCATGACCTGAGTGGTGCCGTCCTGCATATCCAGGCTGAATCGTGCATCTCCGCCATCGAGCGAGCTGATGTAGCGCTCTTCTGGGATAAAGAGCATGGGAAGATAGAATTCCTGAGTTCCGTAGGTGAGTGTCGGATAGATCAGTAATTCATCAAAGCTGCGGTAATCAATACTGCCGGCAAGGGAAAATTCATCCTGGTCATAGGATATCCCAGCCTGGCGCTCACCAAGGCGGGTCACATCCAAGGACAGTACTCGGTCATCCAGCAGTTCGGTGATCCGAATATCTAACCGACCTTCAGGCACAAGATCTGTAAAGCTGATATCTCCCTGAAATCGCACAGGGTTGTCCTGGATCCGTGTCTGAAGCTGGCTATTGGTAAAACCCTCCATGTCACCGGTTATCCTGCCCTGGAGAAAGCTTAGTTTAAGCTGCTGATAGGTGAATTCAGCAAGGCGGAACTCAGCCTCATACTTCAGGTCACTGAAGTCGATGGGATCTTGAGTCAATCTGCCGGTCACATCAGCAGAAAACTCAAGACCCTGGATTTCTTGAATGATCTGACTGATCTCATCCGGAAGCGCATAAAAGCGGAATGTAGCACCCGTATCGAGGGCATCAGATGAAATATTCATGGTAAAACTATTGTCCTGATCGGGGGTATACGTGCCAATGACTGCAGTTCCAGCAAGCGTACTTGAGATATAGAGCGTACTGTCCTCCCAGATTGCAAGAAGGGGCACATCATCCATGGAACCATATTGGGGTATATCTGCATACATGTCCGGTATCTGAAGAAACAGATGTTCCTCGGACAGGGAGAATTGAATGATTCCCTTTGAGAGAAGCGTGCCAGTCAGAGCCCCCGAACCGTTGAGCTCTGGAGCGGTAACTGACCCGGATATGCGCATTTGTTCAAGCTGAACAAGAATTTCTGCCTCAGCAAATCCTGCACTCACCTGCCACTCAGGAAGTTCGGCGTCAAGTTGGGCATCGTCTAGTGATATCCCCACAGAACTGATTGAGATCAACCCGGTCTCCATGGCTGCTATCCACTTGATGAGTTCATCCACATCAATTGTCCCTGAGAGTCCCCGAAGGGAGATATCTATGTGGGTGAGATTCCGGTAGTCGGTATACACCTCCCTCAGGGAAAACTGTATCACCAGTTGCTGTGCTGAAACAGTACTGCCGGGTATGGTGAAGGAGACACCCTCGAGGGCAATTCGGTTGAAGAGCATTGGGGAGATGCTGTCGTAGGTCACTACTCCGGATAAGCTCTCTTCAAAATCGGTTATAACTCCGCCGAGGCGCTGATCCAGGTGAGAGCTGAGGGCATACCTCAGAGGATATACGAATATCAGTGCAGAGAACACAATGAGCAATGAGATGAGTGATTGCAATACTACCCTTCTTCCGGTTATCATACGTAAATAAAATGTACTTCCTTATAGCGTAATAAGCAATGAGAGGCTGCAGTGAACACATCTAAATTTATTGTCCTTGAGGGAATAGACGGATCTGGTACAACCACCCAGGCACGACTGCTCTCCCAACGGTTAAACCAAGCGGGCTGTCAGGTTCATGTGACCTGCGAGCCCACTGATGAGCCTATCGGCAGAGTCATCAGGACGATTCTTCGGGGATCCTATCCTGCTCATAACGATACCCTTGCCTATCTCTTTGCGGCTGACCGCCATGATCATCTCTACCATCCCCAGAAGGGGGTGCTCCATCATCTGAATAACGGCAGTTGGGTCGTCTGCGACCGCTACCTGTTCAGCTCCCTTGCCTACCAGTCACTTTCCTGCGGAATGGAACTGGTCTCGCAATTAAACAACAACTTTCCCCTCCCGGGGATTACGTTTTTTCTTGATCTTTCTCATGAAGTTTCTATGAAACGCCTTGAGGGACGGGATACCCAGCGTGAGGTCTTTGAACACGCTGAATTCCAGCAGCAAGTCAGTCAGCGTTACCGGGAAGTCTTCGAACAGTACCGGGACCGTACTTTAGTGCATACCCTTGATGCTGCATTGCCCCAGCAGCTGCTGCATGAGGAGATATGGAAGCATGTGCTTCAGCGGATCAGCATGGCATCTCCGTAGGAGAAGAACCGGTATCCCTCCGATATCGCTTCCTGGTATGCCCTTCTCATAAGATCTGTCCCCGCAAATGAAGAAACCAGTACCAGCAGGGTTGAACCGGGAGTATGGAAATTGGTAAACAGCCCGTCGACAACATTGAATGTATATCCCGGGGTGATATACAGATTTGTGGCATCAGTACCCTCTCTCACTTTTCCATCCATCCAGGAAGCCTCCAGGGTTCTCATGGAAGTAGTTCCCAGGGCATAGACCGGAATTCCGCTGCTTTTTGCCCGGTTGATCCGCTCTGCTGCATCTGAAGAAATTGTGTAGCTCTCCCGATGCATCTCATGCTCTTCAATATGTTCAGTCCGGATAGGAAGAAACGTTCCGAGTCCCACATGAAGTGTCACATCAACAATCTCTATGCCCTGATCCAACAATTCCTGCTCCACACCCTTGGTCATATGCAGACCCGCTGTGGGGGCGGCAACAGAACCTACAACACTTGCATACATAGTCTGGTAGCGCCGTTCATCGAATCCTTCGTCCTCCCGCTTAATATACGGCGGGAGCGGTACATGACCGTGGGTGAGAAAATAGGACTCCTCAAGGGCTATAGAAGTGGTAATCACCTTCAACGATGCTCCTTCACTGGTGTGTTCATCGGTGATTTCACCGGTTACAGAACCTGGGAAGGAATAGGTGTCTCCTCTCCGCTGTTTCTTGGATCGGGAAACCATCACCTCCCAGCGGTAAGTATCAATGCGTGAGAGGAAGAGAAACTCCAGGGATCCACCATGTGAATCCTTCTGGGCAAATACCCTTGCTTTACGGACCTTTGAATTGTTTCTCACCAGCACCAGGGGCGACTGAAGATTCTGAGGAAGATGTGCAGTTTTACTGTGGGAAATGGTGCCGGTGCTGCGGTCCACCATCATCATCCTGCTGTCGCTTCGGCGGTGGGATGGTTTTTGTGCTATCAGTGATTCCGGCAGATCAAAAAAGAAGTCCCTGGTCTTCATGGTCCTCCTGTGGTCTGTCTATCTTGAAGAGTTTATAGGCCTTTTTTGTGGCCACCCGTCCCCGGGGAGTTCGCTGGAGAAATCCCTGCTGTATCATAAAGGGTTCGTAAAAATCTTCCAGAGATTCGATGGCTTCACCGACCGAGATAGCAAGGGTTTCAGCCCCCACTGGACCTCCATCAAAGCTGTGGATAATCGATGAGAGTATCCGTCTGTCCTGTTCCTCGAGTCCATAGGTATCTATACCAAGCTTATCCAGGCCGTGATGTACAATATCCTTGGTGATCACTCCGTCTGAGAGAATCTGGGCATAGTCCCGAAGACGCCGCAGCAGTCGGTTGGCAACCCGGGGGGTTCCCCTGGAACATCGGGAAAGCATCTCCACAGCATCCCGGGTTATGTTGGTATCCAGGATTTTTGAAGAGCGGTCCAGTACATGGTAGAGCTCCTTTGGGCTGTAGAACCCGATCCTGAAGTTGATGCCGAAGCGGGTATGAAGCGGGGCTGCAACCTGTCCGGTCTTGGTGGTCGCACCGATCAGGGTGAACCTCGGAAGGGGAATTCTCACCGTCCGGGCAGTCGGTCCCTGACCAATAATCCAGTCAAGCTCAAAGTCCTCCATGGCAATATAGAGAATCTCCTCAAGGGCGGGTTTGAGCCGGTGCACCTCATCAATAAAGAGCACACTGTTCTCCTGCAGGGTGGTCAGAATGCCCGCCAGGTCCTTCGCCTTTTCCAGGGCAGGAGCCGACGTGGCTTTCATTTCCCCTCCCATTTCGTTGGCGATGATTGAGGCAATGGTGGTCTTACCCAGACCGGGGGGACCTGAAATAAAAACATGATCCAGGGGCTCCTTGCGTTGAAGGGAAGCGTCGATGAAGATACGCAGGTTTTCCTTGAGATCCTTCTGCCCCTGAAAGTCCTTCAGCAATTTCGGTCGAAGCGCCTGATCCTGTACATCCTCTTCTTTTAATTCCTGGGACATGATTGATTCTTCCATAGTTTCCCCTAGCTCAGCAGCCTGATCGCCTCTTTCATGAGATGCGCTTCCCGCAGTGCGGTATCCATCCCCGCAGTATCAGCACGGGAAGTTACCTCCTGGAGCGCCCTGCGTACCTGCTGACGATCATAGCCCATCTGCACTAGGGCTTCAATGAGGTCATTGGTCTCCATGTGGCCGGAGGACTCTTTCTGCTGGTCCACTAGGGTACCCTTCAACGCGAGGATAATCTTCTGGGCTGTCTTCTTTCCCAGACCCGGTATTTTGGAAAGGGTAAGCAGATCCTCCTGGGTGATCGCTTCGGTAAGGAGTTTTGCATTCATCCCTGAAAGAATCTTTACCGCCTGTTTCGGGCCGATCCCGGATACACCGATGAGATCAGAAAAGAGTTCACGCTCAGATTCATCAGCAAATCCCACAAGGTAGAACTGATCCTCCCGATGATGGAGGTAGGTCAGGACCCGGCAGGTCTCACCTACTTCCGGTAAAGAAGAGAGGGTCGAGTTTGATACAGTAAGGGTCCACTCGACGGGACCGCTGGAGAGCAGCAGATGACCTTCAAGCTTTCCGGTGATTCGCCCGGTAAGGCTGTGTATCATGGTTGTATACTCCTGTTTCCCTGATAGGTATGGATATGGCAGACAGCTGCAGCGAGGGCGTCCGAGGCGTGACTGAGCGCCTCTCCCTCCCTCAGCCCGAGCAGGAAGGAAACCATCTGCTCAACCTGGGATTTAGAAGCCTTGCCCATACCTGTCAGGGCGAGTTTAATCTGTAAGGGAGTATAACAGAAAAAGGGAACTCCCTGAAGGCTTGTAAGGTGGATCACCGCACCGATGACCTTGGCAACTGGAATGGCACTGGATACATTGCGCAGGAAGAAAATATCCTCAATGCTCAGGGCATCTACCCGGTACTGGTGAAACAGTGCGGTTATTTCATTGGTTATCGTAATAATTCGCTGTTCCAGGGGGAGTTCAGTGGTCGTGGAAATTGTGCCGCTGGCCCTGGCGGTCAGTTTTCCCGAGGAGAGGGATACAATTCCCCAACCAGTTGCGGCAATACCCGGATCAATTCCCAATACCTGCATGATATGTTAGAGATACTCCTCAGGATCAAAGTCGTCGGGGATATCGAGGTTAGTTGAAACATACTGCACGTCATCCATGTCGTCCAGCCGTTCGATGAGCCGCAGGGCCTTTGCGGTCTTTTCATTGTCCAGCGCGGTCAAAGCATCTGGTACCCGGGTTATTTCCGATGAGTTTTCGGTAAAACCCTGTTTCTGCATCGTCTCGAGGACATCGGCAAAATCCTCCGGGGCGGTCATTACTTCAAATTCATCACCCTGGGTTGATACATCCTCTGCACCTGATTCAAGGGCTGCCTCAAAGATTTCATCTTCGCTGTACTGGGATGCGTCAAAGGTAATGATTCCCTTTCGCTGAAAAAGATAGGACACACATCCTGTCTCGCCCAGGTTCCCGCCGTTCTTGGTCAGCATGCTTCTTACATCTGCAGCGGTCCTGTTCTTATTGTCGGTCATTGCATCGATAAGAATTGCTACACCACCGGGTCCATAGGCCTCATAGGTGAGTTCAACATATTCAACTCCCTCAAGCTCTCCGGTCCCCTTCTTAATCGCCCGATCAATGTTGTCCTTGGGCATATTTTCGGTTTTTGCCTTCAGTATCGCAGTCCTGAGCCTGGGATTCGATTCGATTTCTCCTCCCCCCAGTTTTGCGGATACGGTGATCTCCTTGATCAATTTAGTGAAGATCTTGCCCCGTTTTGCGTCCTGTGCACCTTTTTTATGGCGTATGGTCGCCCATTTACTATGTCCTGACATGAATTATCGCTCCTTGCGTGGCCTTTCAACTTGCAGAGCAAAAAGTACCACAGTATAAAAATAGCTGTCAATACTTCGGTAAATCTTTTATATCCAGACTGTCAGCCAGTTCGAAAAAGCCGACAGTTACCTCATTGATAAACAGCATTCCTTCCTGGGTGAGGGCGCTGCCCTTCATGATGCCCCTCCCCTCCAAAGGACTGCAATGATCTTTCACAGCCTGGGCAGCATCAAAACCAAATTCTTTCGCAATCCTTTCGAGGGGAATCCCTTTACGGGTGCGCAGGGACACCATAATCAATTCCCTGAACAGGGTGGGTGGGTCAATATATTCAACAGTTGACGCATCCATCCCTTCACTGATAAATCTGCTGACATCATGAATCCCGGTTACTCTCACGTATCGCCCGTCAGTTTCTATGGTGGAAACAGCAGAACAGCCTATGCCGATATAGGGCTTCAGATCCCAGTACCGGAGGTTATGTATCCCATGATAACCCGGAAGGCAGAAGTTTGACAGCTCATAATGGTCATATCCCCTCTCATGAAGCAGCTGCCATGCAGGAGTCAGGTGGTCATGCTCCGAGGGAGCACTACCCTGCTTCTCCAGATCTGTTCCCTCTTCAATATCCAGCTCATAGACGGATATATGCTCGGGAGTACTGTGATCGATAAGCACGTTGAGATCCCTCAGGGTGAGGGATGGATCGGTACCCTCAACTGCAGTAATAATATCTGCACTGAGCTTCAGCGATGTGAGTCTTCTTACACTGTCGAGTGCGGAGAACACCTGATTTGTGGTGCCGCGACGTGTGAGGAGGGAACGGACCATGGGGTCGAAGGACTGGATACCCATACTGATGCGGGTGACAGGGGATCTCTCCAGCAGATGAAGCTTCTCATGGGTGATACCCTCTGGATTCATCTCAATCGTAATTTCCTGAGCAGTGGCACTGAATGGTTCGAGTGCTTTCAGCAAACCAGAGAGTTCTTCAAGCTGAAGCGTGGAGGGATCTCCTCCCCCGATATAGATGGAGGGTACATCTCTGCATGTCAGAGCATGCAGCTCATGTATCACCCGTTCTATGTAGGATCTCCTGAGTGATGCATCATCAACGGTTGAAAAGAATGCGCAGTAGCTGCAACGGGAGATGCAGAAGGGTATATGGATGTAGAGAGAAGCAGTTTCTGTCCGGGAGAGAACCTCCCGCGGGTTTATGATCATCTGATTACTGAAACCCGGGATATCGGCCAGAAAATCACGTCAGCCTTTCCGAGCACCTTTTCATGGGGTACCGGACCAAAATAGCGTCCGTCAATTGAGTTGTCCCGGTTGTCGCCGATAGGAAATATGTGGTCCGCTGGTATATGATAGCCGTTCTCATGGCGGTAGAACTCATTTCTTACCGACTGCTGCTCAGGAAAGAGACTCATCAGCTCATAGTGCTGATCCTTCGTAAACTGGTAGAAGTCCACCAATGAAGATGAACGGTTTCCGATTGACTGGAGCTCCTGCTGGTCCTGGGAGGAAAGACGCAGCCCTGCATACTCGTATGCCCGCTGACGTGCGGTAAGTTCAAAGAACCGGTAGTTCGTATCTCCCAGCAGCCTCTTGGACTCATAGCTGCTTCCAGCTATCTCGCGTAGATCCCTCTCCCAGACCGGTTCGGAAAATCCGGGGGGCTGTACGTAGAGTTCACCATTGCGGAATACCGCCCGATCACCTTCGGCGGCTGCAGCACGTTTGACATAGAGCTGGGCTCTAGGTTCCCCGTCCTCATCCCGGTCCAGGTTTACCAATGAGAGGGTAAGCATGTAGACCACCCTGTTGACCAGGTCAAACATCGGTCCCCGGGAAACATAGGCCGGATTCTCAAAGATGATGACTTCATAACGTTCTGGGTCACGATGATCGAGAAACTTCGGTCCCCCAGGATAGATCTGGGGTCCGTAGATCATCTTATTCACAAAGAGCCTGTCACCGATATCAAGGGTATGTTCCATAGAAGAAGAGGGAATCTGGTAGAGCTGGAAGATAAACTGGTTGATCAGCAGCACCCACAGTACTGCCCAGAGGATTGCTTCAACCCATTCACGAAATTGACCCTTGGCCTTCTCCTTGAGTTTCTTTTTCTCAATTCTCACTCGCCTGCGGGTTATGAGGGTATCGGCAGTGGATTCAATCCACTCCAGGTAGCTGTTCCATGTGCTGTTCATGGTCTTCTTCGTACCATATTATCGGTGCATTGACAAGTTAAGCCCCCATCATTACTCTCTACTTTATGAAATCGACCGGATCAAACACCCTCTTCGGGATCCGGCGGGGCGTGGTTATTACGATCGGAGCCCTGCTGGTGCTTGTACTTGTACTCTTTCTGCTCTTTGCTCTACCGGGCATACGCCGCCATGGCGCGCAGGTTACTATTTTGACCGATGCCCCGGGGGCTGCGGTATTTGTAGCCGACCAGTACGTAGGAAGTACACCTCTGGAGGTATTCATACCCCGGGGTCAGCAGCAGCTGTCAATAGAAAAACCCTACTATACAACTCTGGAAGCAACTGAAGAGATACCCGGAAGACTTTTATTTACACTGCTTGCTCCCAGAAAGCACACCCTTTCGTATACCCTCAAGCTGGATGATCCTGCGGGATATCTGGCATGGAGACTGCAGGACCTGTACCAATGGTCCATGATCACCAATTATTCATCAACATACCGGTATCCCGGTATCCTTGCCGATACCGCAAGTGATCTCATGAATACACCTGAAGTGAAGGACACCCGAGCGTTTGGTGAATTTGTGTCCCTGCTGCCGAGACTGGCCTCTTCGGATGTGATTGAGGAGGATATCTTAACCTTTGCCGAAACCCTCGAGATACCGGTACCAGCTGCTGCGGAGGAGAGCTTCGATTTCTCCGGAGTCTATTCCGATGAACAGATCAGGCTTCCCGGACGTGATATCGGGTTTATCCATGTAGGTGGGACTGAGCTGTCACCCTACTATATATCTACAGAACTGGTTTCCCGGAATCTGTTTCTCGAATTCACCGAAGATGAGCCCTTCTGGTCTGGTGAAAACAAGCGTCAGCTGATTGACTCAAACCTTGCGGATGATACGTACCTCCACTACCTTCCGGAGATATCCAGCCGGGCAGTATTGCAGGTGTCCTGGTATGCTGCTCGTGCCTTTGCTTCGTGGCTGGATGAACAGTATCCCCAGTACAGGATATCCCTTCCCCTGGCAGTCCAGTATGATGCAGCCGCAGAGCTTTTTCAGTTGGGAAAACTCTGGCAGTGGAGCGAAACTCCCTTCTATCCCGGTACACCCCGGTATGCCCAGGAGGGACCGAAGTTCTCACAACCTGCAGTGCATCGTGTGCTCAGGGGCGGGTCAAGTGACCAGACCGCATCCATGCCTGAAAGCATGTGTTCCCCGGTAACGGGGTTTCGGCTGGTATTGGAGAGGAAGTAACTATGTCAGATGAAGGCATCAAACAGCTGCAGCGAAATAAGAAGGCGTTCTTCAACTACGAAATTATTGAGACCATTGAGTGCGGGATATCCCTGGCGGGAACTGAGGTGAAATCCATCAGGAAGAATTCCTTCTCCTTCAGCGACTCCTATGTGAAGATTGATAAAAGAAGCAACTTAGTCCTTGAGGGATTTCATATCTCCCCCTATGCCCTGGGTACGATAGAAAACCATGAACCTACCCGTCCGCGAAGACTGCTTGCCCATGCACATGAAATTAAGCGGCTCAAACGCAAGGTGGATGAAAAGGGTCTGACCCTTGTCCCTACCCGGGTGTACCTGAAACGGGGTTTAGTGAAGGTTGAAATCGGTCTTGCCAGGGGAAAGAAAACCCATGATAAGCGGGATACCATCCGGGATCGGGATCTTAAACGTGATGCGGACAGATCAATGAAACGCTATTGATTTATTCTCAATTAAGACGTATATTTTAGGTACGAAATGCTTGGGGGTGCCAAGGTTTCGACTGATGGATTGTACAGTCTGCGGCTGCAGGCGGAGCTGCTAACTCCAAAAACTGGCAAAACAAAGTAACTGCTGACAATAATCAAGCAGATTTTGCTTTAGCTGCGTAGATAGTGGCTACGGATCCCGGAGATGCTGTTCTGAGTCTCCGACGGTCTGAAACAAACCCCAGGACTTACCTTTCCGGACCTCCCTGGCCGGATACGGGAAATTAAGGGGATAGGGTATTGTAATGCTTGTTCAGCTGCTCAAGCGGTACCTGAAATAACAAAGCTGGACTAAGCTTGTAGATGTCTCAGGCTTGCCCATCAGGACGCGGGTTCGATTCCCGCCACCTCCAAAGAAGAAAAGGAAAAATAAATCCTTATAAAAAAAGGGTTTATAAGAAAAATCTACCCGAAAACCGGCGCTATCTCTTGTACTGCAGCATGCAAAGGAGAGATTAGACGCCGTTTTTCTTTGTATGAGCGCAACGGAATCATGTATGTACGGTTTTGGAATCCAACCAGGGGCGACTATACGTCAGGAATCAGCACAGGAAAAATGAAGCACTCCTGGCATGAACCTGCTGGGAGGATACCGGGACTCTCGAGCGTGAAAAATAGGATTATACAACACCGCCAGATCAGATCATTGGCCTTGACAGCCTACTCTATCAACTAAAAACAATTCACCTCAACAGCACCGAAACGGAAAAGATTATCGCTGTATTAAGGGAGCGAAATCTGATTGATTCAGCCCTCCTGCACCGGAAGGACCTGCATCTGAACGGCTTACAAGCTCTCTCCATCGGTTTTGAGATTACGACCAAAGCCCCTATATTGCCTAAAAAATATGGGCCTAGCATCTGGAGAAAGCATTGTCATTAAATGATTTATTAGAATTTTTTTGTCAGAAACGCAAAGGAACCTTATCCGATTGATCAGTACCACTATGCGTGCAAGGCTCGCCATGTGACTCCGATAACCAGGAAACAGAAGAAATTCTACAATCAGCTGTCCATCAATCCGCAGGCTCGTACCATGACTGATGCTGAGCAGGTGGCCTGTAATTTCGACTGAATTATAATTTTCGAGAAGAAGTTAAATTTAATATAGGCAATATATATGCTATAATTTATGTTATTGTTTATACTTTAATGCCCTGAATATGTTAAGGAGTCACCATGGCAACAGTACTTATTTCATACCATAGCGAAACAGGAAATACGGAACTGCTGGCACAAGGAGTTGCTGCCGGGGTCAGGTCTGTGCCGGAAGTAATCTGCCTGGTAAAAAAAATCTCTGAAACCACAACGGATGATCTGCTGGAGGCTGATGGTATAATTATAGGATCACCTACCTATTTCGGAATCATGTCAGCTGAAGTAAAAAAAGTCTTTGACCTCAGCGAATCAGTCTACGGCAAGATGGAAGGCAAAGTGGGTGGAGCTTTCACAACTTCTGGAGGACTTGGATCTGGGCATGAAAGTACCAACCTTTCTATTATCATGGCAATGCTGGTTTCAGGTATGGTTATACCCGGTATAACAACTGGTCCACATTACGGACCCTTTGCAGCAGGTAAACCTACTCAGGACAACATGAATAATGCTCAGGAAATGGGGAAAAAAATTGCTGAGCTCACCAGGAAACTCTTTCCACGTGAGTTTTAAATAAAACTGTACTAGAAATAGTACAAATCTTTCCTATTTAACAAAATAGAGCTTTACAATTTCTCATATAAATAGTACAATTAGCTATAAATATGAGAGGTGTTTATGTCCAGGACGCCAAGGAATGACGATAAGATTTACATCAAGCTTCATGTCAATCAGGGGTACCGATATGCCAGGGCTCAGGTCCCTTATGAGACTGATTCAGGTGAGAAACGATACCGATCTGTTCACTTTGGGACAGTCAGCGATAACCTGGAATTCATTCCGAATCACAAGTTTCTTTATGCTTCGGAACAAGAGCGGTCTTCTTTCGTCTTTCCTCCCGAATGGGACATAACGGCCGCTTTTAAGCAGGTTCATCCTGCTCCAGGAAGACCGTTATCGTCAGGGGATGAGAAAAACCGCTTGTATGGCCACATCTGGCTTCTTGAACAGATTGCTGAAGTGAGCGGTATCCGTAAAGATCTTCTGACCGTATTTGATGGTAATAAGGCCTTGGTTAACGATATCCTTACCCTCGCCATGTTCCCCTATGTTACAGGGTTTACGTACAACCGAGTTGAACACTGGCAGCGGATTGTGAAATGTCCTTCAGACAGACCCTTGTATCCGTCAGTCATTACCCATCTGACTCAGAATATCACTGACCAGCATAGAATGGAGCTATTACGGTTGCGTATGGGTCGTCTAGCAGAAGGCGAGGTCTGCGCGGTTGATTCCACTTCACGGTCTGCATATGGGAAAGCTCTTGCAGACATACGATGGGGAAAGAACAAGGAAGGTTTGAGCCTTCCCCAGACCAATGAAGTAGTCGTCTACTCATTAAGCACTCATATTCCGGTATACTACCGGACATTTCCCGGAAACATGCTTGACAGCAGATCTTTGAGAACCATCTTCAAGGATCTTGATGATGCAGGGTTTCCTGACATCATCTTGGTAACGGACAGGGGGTACGAGAAGATAGAAACTCTTGAGACCTATATCCTGAAAGGGAAGGCTATGATCATGTGCACCAAGGTTCAGCAGGCTTTGGTGAAGGATATCATCAAGTCATTTACTCCGTTTACCGATAATCCTCAAGAGATGAGTTATGATCGGAAAGCCGGCATCTATTTTTTCCAGCAGAACGTTGAGTATGCGATACGGAGTACCAAGGCTGGATCAATAAGACATGCAAAAAATCTCTGTGTAAATATCTATTTCGATCCGATACGCAGGACTCTTGAACTGAAAAAGCTTGCCGATGATCTTTATGATATGCAGGAGGAACTAGATGAGCTCATCGGCCAGGATTCTCCTTACCATGCAGCTGAGATAAAGAAAACATTCACATACTTTCAGGTAGCATATGATTCACAGATAAATAGAATTACCGGCTACAGGAGAAATGATGATAAAATCAACAAAGCAAAAGAACTTTCCGGCTTCTTTTCTATTACGAGCCATAAGCTGACTATGAGTGCAATGGAGGTACTTGCTACCTATAATCTTCGTGATGAGCAGGAGAAGTACTTTCATCAGATGAAGAGCCAAATGGTCAGTGACCGACAGCGAACCTGGTCTGAAGAG